>CAZKBK010000007.1:0-148555 GCA_964551035.1 uncultured Roseivirgaceae bacterium
TCTGCGAATAAGCTTTCGCTGTAAGTTCTGGTTTTCCCCGGACGGAAATGGCTTCTAACAAGAACATCAAATGCCCGACTCCCCACGATAGATGTCGCAAAACGCCCTCCTGAGGGCAGAATGCGACACAACGCTGGCGAAATACTAAGCCTTTCCTAAGTCTTTACTAAGCCTTTACTAAGTCTTTCCTAAGCCTTTCCTAAGCAAATGAGGAGCGTATACCAGGTGTTTCCCCATCGGTCTCCCCTGTACTCCCCCTGTACTCCCCCTGGTTAACCCCTGTGTTACGCCTGAGTAAGACCTGTCGATCCGTTGTCCAGGAACCTGGAATTAGGGAGTTAAAACGCATGCACCTCCCCCAATGCCCAAATACCCTAATCCCTAACTCCCTCCTTCCCCTTCTCCGACATCAATCGAATGAAACCCCAGGCGGTTCGAAAATTCAATTGCCGGATGCTCGTCCGAAGTTCGTATGCAAGTCTCTTTTGGAATGCCCGTCGCTCGTCATCCGTGCGGTTCAGCTCAAGTATCTTTTCCGCTACCTTTAGCGTGCTGCGTTGATGCGGGCTGAACAAACGGAATTGCTTTTCCGACAGCGAATTGGAAACGAGGCGTTTCTTTACCAGCACCTCGGGAACATATGAATAGTAAAACGTCCGTGATGAGCGTACCCAGAAATCAAAATCCTCATAGGAGAGCGTCTCATCGTAGCCACCGAGATGTTCCATCACTTTCCGGCGAAACATCACTGTTGGCGAGCAGATGAAATATCGGGAAATAACGTCCGTGTAGATGTCGCCCGTGGGAATGGTCTCATGCGGAAAGCGTCCCGAATGCTTACCCAATTCCCGGCCGTCTTCGCTAATCATCATACAATCGGAGAAGGTGACCCCGTATCTTTCGCCGGCTCGCGTAAGATCGGCTACTCCTTTTTCGATCCGCTCGGGAAGGAGCACGTCGTCAGCAGCAAGGTCAATGATAAACTCCCCCGATGAACGCGCGAACCCCCTGTTGAATGCGGCGCAGCTTCCCACGTTATCCTCGAGCGTTAAAAAGGTTACCTCCGGATGATTTGCTATTGACGAGCGGATAACGCTTACACTGTTATCGGAACTGGCGTCGTCGACGATGATGAGTTCCACGGCCGGCCAACGCTGCCGAAGGACCGAATCGATCGCTTCCGCCACGAACGCCGCCTGATTGTAGCAAAGGCAAATCACCGACACTTTCGGATAGGCCATCAGTTCAGGATCTTTTCAAACGTGAACTTGGGAAATGCCCGCGCACCCAGGCGTGTTTTGAACTTCAGAAGGCCAAAATTTATAGTGCCCTCGACACCCGACGTACCCATGTCGAGCAGGCGGATTCTGCGCGATACACAGAACATCCGTATGCCTTCCATGAGGAATACGACAGGACTGAGCGAATCATATGCGCTGGCGTGGTCGTGCGCAAAATCGTAAAGAACATCGCTTCGGACATGAACCGTAATCGCCGCCGCCGCCACACGCCCGCTTTTCACCGCCGAGAACAGCGCATATCGTTCAGGAAATCTTTCGATGGACGAACGGAGTTGGTCCATGGTCATGGAAAGCGTGTAACCTTTCGACCGCCGGCATTGAAGAACAAAGTTGTAAATGGGCTCAAGCGCATCGCTGGCATTGTGGTGAAAGATCAATTCCGCCTCCTGTGCCTTCTTCAGTTTGTTTCGCTCGAGCGAATGCAACGGCATCGGTGCACCTACATCGAGTACCGAACTCACCTCCGCTTTGGACACGGCATATCCGGCATTGATAAAAATGGCATCCACGGCAGCAAACGAATCGTAATAAGGCGGTGAAGGATTTTTGACCAAGACGCGGCGCACTTCCATTTCCCGCAACCCGGATTCGATAAATACAAAAAATTCGCTTAAGCCTTCGGCGGAGAAATCCGGAGCCGCGTCGAACGAACCAAAGGGGCTGCGCGGGTGACTTCGTGCAATACCATCTTCTACATGAAAATGGATGGACGCCGCAACTTTGCGTTTCGGATCATCCAGCGCATGGAAGGAACACCACCCTTCCGCTTTTTGGAGGTGCCGGTGTTCACGCTCATTAAACAGCGACGCTTCAAAGCCCGGCGTGTAGCCGGCAGGAACGTCGCCGGCAATAAAACGGTAATCGCTCAATACGGGATCCCAAGTTTACGATAGACGAAGTGCATGAGCCAGGCCGGGCCAATGAGGAGGAACTGCACGTCTTTAAAGAACGATGGCTTCTTTCCCTCCACCTTGTGACCATAGAATTGACCGATCCAGGCGACAACAAAAATAATCAGGGATACAAGCCACAGCGGTGCAATGTCGAGCTGACCTATCAATCGCGCTGCATAGAGGCAGACCAACGCAAACAACATCATCCCGAAGGTAAGCGGAATTGAAAGCGTTACGTAATAAATGAGAACAAGTACCAGGACAACCAGCGCCCAGTTCGCGTAAGGGTTTTCACCGAGAAACCGCTGCACGGGTCCTGAAGGGATGGAGGCAATCAACCCGACAATGCTGAAGAAGATGAGGGGCACACATATCCAGTGGATCATTTTGTTGGTGGCGTTCTGGTGACTTTCACCATACTCTTCCAGTAAGGCATCTATCCGGCGCATAAGAATGGGTTCGGTTGTTAATCAAATTTAACGATTAGTAGAGAAGTAATCAAACGGTGGTCTTCACCCGGCTCCACTCCTTGATCTGCCAATAGACATTTCCGGTTGTCAAATGATTGCCTTTTTCATCGTGGATTTTCACGATGCAATTGACGACCACGGAATCCGCATCGCCGAGCGGCGAAAAAATGTTCTCTTCCAGCCACGCCCGCGAAATGGTGAACTCGGCAAAGGCATCCATCTTTCCCTGGTAATGGTAGTCCATCTCCAGCCGCTTCATGATCAGGCGGTAGCGCTTCATATCCAGGGTGGAAATGAGGAGGAACCCGGTGGTAAACTCCGACAGGGTGGCCAACGCGCAGGCGTGCAGGCCGCGAATATGGTTAAAGTTCCGTCTGCGGTAGGGCAGCCGCGTGCGGACCCGGTATTCTTCGATCTCGGCAATGGCAAACCCGTGAGGTTTGTTAAAGGGGACCAGGCGAACCAGGACCCGGTTAAGCACCCAGCGGTAAAATGACGACGTTCGGGCTTTCTTCAGGATTGTTTCCATGCGTTCCGTTAAAGGTCCTAATTTAACGAAAAAAGGCGGCGGCAATTCGCCCGTTCTTTCGATTTGGGTATACTTGCATGATTGACGAAGCAAGGCTGAGGTTGAAGTGTGAAGGATTCGTGTGAGTGGCAAAGGTACCGGTGACTTGAAAGTTCGTCGTTGTGGAGGGTGCGATAAAAGTATGACACCCGGAGTGATGACCATGATACTCGTATTCTCAACACCATGAAAAAAAGAATCGTCGTTCTCGGCGCGGGCCTTGTTGGAAAAGCCATTGCCATCGACCTGGCTGGAAGCTTTGATGTCACATCCGTGGATGTCAATGACGAGGCTTTGAGTACGCTCAAGACATTGGGAATCAAAACCCAACAAGCGGACATTTCTAATACATCACGCCTGAAGGAGCTCGTTAAGCCATTTGACCTTGTGGTGGGGGCCGTCCCGGGCTACATGGGATTTCAGACGGTGAAGGCGGTTGCTGAATCCGGCAGGGACATGGTCGACATCTCTTTCTTTCCCGAAGACCCGTTCCAACTCGATGAACTCGCAAAAGAACATAAGGTCACCATTGTCACGGACTGCGGGGTCGCGCCGGGCATGGGGAACATCATCCTTGGGTATCTCAATCGAAAGATGTCCGTCGACATGTACGAATGCCTTGTCGGGGGATTGCCCGTGGTGCGCGAATGGCCCTATGAATACAAGGCGGTGTTCTCCCCCATCGATGTGATCGAGGAATACGTGCGCCCCGCGCGCTATGTGCAGCATGGTGCGATGGTTGTTCGTGATGCCCTGTCCGACGCGGAGCTGGTTCATTTTGAAGGCGTGGGCACGCTGGAGTCCTGGAACTCGGATGGGCTTCGGTCGCTCATCAGGACGATGCCGCACATCCCCAACATGATCGAAAAGACCCTTCGCTATCCCGGTTGTATCGAATACCTTCGCGTGCTCCGCGAAACCGGATACTTCTCCTACGACGAAATTGATGTCGCTGGCGTTAAGGTCCGCCCCATCGACGTAACCGCAAAACTCCTGTTCCCCCGTTGGAAACTCAAACCCGGTGAAGAAGAATTTACGGTCATGCGCATACGCGTCGGCGGAAAGGAAAACGGCCGGGCAAAGACCTATACGTACAATTTGTTTGACAGAACCGATCGTGAAACCGGCACGCTGTCAATGGCCAGAACCACCGGCTACACATGCTCAGCAGCTGTTCACCTGATACTCAACAGCCGTTTTACGCGAAAAGGAATTAGTCCGCCTGAGTTCCTCGGCGAAGCGGAATCGAACTTTAGCTTCGTCATAAACTATTTGAAGGAAAGAAATGTAGTCTATCATGTGAATGAGGAATGATCCCGCATGTGCCTGATCTTTATTTCGCTTAAGCGTCATCCCCAATACAAGCTCATCGTGGCGGCAAACCGCGATGAATTTTACCACCGCAGGACGGCGCCGGCGCACTTTTGGGACGATCATCCGGAGATTGTCGGCGGGCGCGACCTCGAGGCCGGCGGCACGTGGCTCGGCTTGTCGAAAGGTGGTAGGATCGCCATGGTCACCAACTACCGCGACCTGAGCAACATCAAATCCAACGCGCCGTCACGGGGACAACTTGTTACCAATGCCTTGCTTACCGAAAAAACCACGGATGAATTTCTTCGTGAGGTTGAACCCCGTGCCAAAGACTTCAACGGCTTCAACCTGATTGCGGGCACGCCCGACGACCTCTGGTATCTTTCCAACTACGCCGAACGCGTGCAAAAACTTGAACCGGGCATCTACGGACTCAGCAACCACCTCCTCGACACGCCCTGGCCAAAGGTTCATAAGGGCAAAGCCGCCTTCAGCGAATTAATCGCCGGCGACTTCGCGCCCGGCGACCTTTTCAGCATGCTTTACAATCACGACGTCGCCCGGGACGCCGACCTCCCCGAGACCGGCGTAGGCCTGGAGCGCGAACGCGCCTTATCGGCGATGTTCATCAAGAGCCCCGGATACGGTACACGCAGTTCAACCGTTATCCTGGTTGATCACGCGGGCGAGGTTTTTTTTAACGAAAGGGTTTTTGACCTTGAAACTTTCCGGTTCACGGAAAACACCTTCACCTTCAAACCTTGAAACCACAGAAAAAGAAAGACAAGACACCGGCGTTGTTGAAGGTTGTCCGGTGGATGTTTCCCAAGCTCGAAGCCATCGCGCCTTTTTTCGCGCACCGGTATTTTCTCAAGGTATTTTTTACGCCGCTTCAGTACCGGGTACCCGAAAAGGAAAAGGAGTTTGCCGCGCGGGCGGAAAAGTTTCTAATCCACGCCGCCAACCGGAGGATTCAGTGTTACGCCTGGGGAGAAGGCCCTGTGGTCATTGTGGTCCACGGTTGGGCCGGGCGCGCCACGCAGTTCAGGAGAATCGCGGAAGCCTTCATGCGCGAAGGATATAGGGTCATCGGCTTTGACGGGCCCGCCCACGGGCAGTCGGAAGGGAAGACGACAAACATCATCGAGTTCGAGGAGACCCTGAAGGCATTGTATGAGCGGACAGGTGTCCCTGAAGGGATCATTGCACACTCCTTCGGTGGTGGGGCTGTCCTCTATGCGGCGATGCGGGGTTTGCCGGTGAAAAGACTTGTTAACATCGCCAGCCCCACCATCGGCGACGAAATTATCAACACCTACCTGCGCGCGGTCCACGGATCGCCATCAACCGGTGAATTCTTTAAACGGTGGATGCTGGGAAAATTCGGGAAGCCGTTTGACCATTTCACCAGCCTCTGGTTTGTACGTCACCTCCCATCGAAGGTGGAGTTGTTGTTGATCCACGACGAAGACGACCCGGAAGTGATTCTCCAGCATGCCCTGGAACTCAAAAAAGCATATCCCGACGCCCGGTTGCACGCCACCAGGGGCTTGGGCCACACGCGAATCCTCAAAGATGAGCAGGTTGCCGCGCATTGTGTAACTTTCGTCAGAAATGGCTGTCTAAACGCCGGGGCGCCACAAGGGCGGGATACCTGACTCATCTTGCACGCGAAATCTACCTTTTGGCACGAAAATGAAACCCTGGAGACGGCACCGAGTATAATGAATACCAAACTTTTTAACTTTTCCGTTCATCCCTGTAATTAAGCCGAACGGGCATTAACTAATAGAATCGATGAAGATCATTGAAACCCACGAAATTTCGAAGATGTACCGGATGGGTACGCAGACTGTGCATGCGCTCGAGTCGATCTCAATAAATATCGACAAAGGCGAGTACGTGGCCTTTATGGGACCATCCGGGTCGGGCAAGTCGACGTTAATGAACATCGTAGGATGTCTGGATACGCCAACAAGCGGCACTTACCTGCTCAACAATAAGCTGGTGAGCGAGATGACGGAGAATGAACTGGCTGATACGCGCAACAAGGAGATCGGCTTCGTGTTCCAGACTTTCAACCTCTTACCGCGGGCAACGGCGCTGGAAAATGTCGCCCTCCCGTTGATATACGCCGGCTATTCCAAAGCCGACCGGGAAGATATGGCCATGCAGGCGCTGGAAAATGTAAACCTCGCGGAACGGTCACATCATAAACCCAATGAATTGTCGGGCGGTCAGCGGCAGCGTGTCGCAATCGCCCGCGCCCTGGTTAATAATCCGTCCATCCTCCTGGCCGACGAGCCGACGGGTAACCTCGATACAAAGACTTCTTACGACATCATGAATTTGTTCCAGGAACTGCACGACAGAGGTCACACCATCATCATGGTGACGCACGAGGACGACATCGCGCATTACGCACACAGGATCATTCGCCTGCGGGACGGCCTCATCGAGTGGGACCGCCAGAACGAAAACGTCACCCGCACCCAGGCCGTAGCTACCCCCACGAGCTAAACCTTTCCATTTCCGGAGTTCCTGACGCTCCAAAGACCCGCGGGGCCAAATTCCCACCCGAATGTTACCTTTAAAGGTCATCGGACGTGGAACCGGAAACGTTGAAACGTTCAATAAGTTCAGAGGCATGAGAATCTACACGAAAACAGGCGATGAAGGCACAACCTCCCTCTTTGGCGGAAAGCGGGTTGCAAAAACGGATACGCGAATCGAAGCCTACGGCACGGTGGACGAGCTTAACGCCTGGATCGGGCTGCTCCGCGACCAACCCGTTAACGCGCACCGGCATGACGAGTTGATCGATATCCAGGACCGGCTTTTCACCATAGGGTCCATCCTCGCTACCGAGCCCGGAAATACAAAAGTCCGGATCCCGGGACTGAACGAAGATGACATCACGCGGCTGGAACATGCCATCGATGTCATGGACAAATCCCTGCCCCCGTTGCGGTCCTTTATCCTGCCGGGGGGCCATTCATCCGTTTCCTTTGGGCATGTTGCGAGAACCGTCTGCCGCAGGGCCGAACGCCACGCGATCGCCCTCCATCAAACCGAACCCATTGATCCTATGGTAATTAAGTACCTTAACCGGCTGTCGGATTACCTTTTCATGCTGACGAGGAAAATGACGGCCGACCTCCAGACGCCAGAGACGCCATGGAAAGCGAAAATGTAAGCTAACAATCGTTAGTCGTTTTAGATTTTTACTGCTATATTGGCATCAAACCAACAGCTATGGTAGACGCCCTCAAAATCGACGTTCAGACGGTTAAAGAATCCAAGCTCCCGCAGGTTGACTTTGCGAACCTGCCGTTCGGCAAAGTGTATTCGGACCATATGTTAATGGCCGACTACCGGGACGGTGAATGGACGAACTTCAGGATACTGCCCTTTGGCCCGATGGCCGTCAGCCCGGCGACGCCAGCCCTGCATTATGGGCAATCGATCTTTGAAGGTATGAAGGCGTACCTTTCCGATACCGGGGAAGCGTTGGTATTCCGGCCGATGGACAACGCGCGCCGTTTGAACATGTCGGCTGAGCGCATGTGCATGCCCTCCATACCCGAGGATCTTTTCATGGAGTGCCTTTCAGCGCTGATGGAGATCGACAATGAGTGGATACCCAATTATGACGGCGCCTCGTTGTACATACGGCCGTTCATGTTTTCGGCCGAGGAGTACATTGGTATTCGCCCTTCACAGGAGTTTACCTTTATGATCATCTTCTCTCCCGTGGGCGCCTACTATTCCACCCCCGTGAAAGTAAAGATTGAAACGCATTACACACGCGCGGTGGCCGGTGGTACCGGTTACGCCAAAGCAGGGGGTAATTACGGAGGCGCCATTTACCCGGCGAAACTTGCGCAGGACGAGGGCTATCACCAGTTGGTTTGGACCGACGGAAAGGAGCACAAGTACATTGAGGAGTCCGGAACGATGAACATCATGTTCGTTATTGATGACACGTTGGTGACGCCGGCATTGAGCGACTCGATCCTTGCGGGCATCACGCGTGACAGCGTGCTCCGGCTCGCGGGCAGTTGGGGTATGAAAGTGGAGGAGCGCCAGGTTTCTGTCGCTGAACTTATCGATGGACTGGCCGGGGGAAGGGTACAGGAAGCTTTTGGTGCGGGCACGGCAGCCACCATCGCGCACATCGAGTTGATCGGCCATGAGGGCAAGGATTATATGCTTCCGCCAGTGTCGGAACGCAAATACGCAACGCGCATCCTCAACGAACTCGAGGGTATCAAGCGCGGGACACGACCCGATCCGTTTGGTTGGGTCGCCAGGATGTGACGGTTTTTAGTTATAGTTTGCTGGCCCCGGCGTTGTCGGGGCCAGCGTTTTTTTAGATCCGTGAGCAAAAAGCTTCTTCTCATTGTTTTATTGTGCGCGGGTATTCACGCTGTTGGGCAACAACTCGTCCTCCTGCGCGGGGAAAACGTGATCCTCCGGCTCAATCCCGGTGACGAAATTGTCCTTAAAGTGAAAGGGGAAGACCGCATCCGGCGGTCTTATGTCAACAATGTTTATCCCTACGCGGTGAAACTCCATCGCGACACCATACCCTTCCATCACATTGAGCGCATCTACTTTAAGCGAGCCCGGTTCTATAATCGGATTGGTGAGGTCCTTGTAATGTTGGGCAGCGGATACTTTCTCCTTGACCAGGTAAACACGGCGCTTGTTCAGGGTAATGGCTTCGGCCTCGACCGGCGCGTCACACGCACGACCGTCGCTGCGCTGTCCGTTGGTCTTCCGCTGGCTTTGATCCGGCCACGATCGCAGAAACTCACCCACAAATACCGGCTCAGAACCGTCGATGAGAGGTCCCTGTTGTACAGGCCCGATCGGTAACGTCAGAAGCAGCGGCTGATGTCCAAAGCTGGCAGCATTTTGTTATTTTCATTCCTATATTTGCACGCTAAAATCAAATCCATGACCATAGAACAGTTGAAAGACTTGAAGGCACGCGTAGCCGCCTTGAGGAGGTATCTTTGACTACGACCGCAAACGTGTCGAAGTAGAGGATGAGGAGTTAATCACCCAGCAGGCGGATTTCTGGAGCAATCCTAAACAGGCGGAAGCCGTTCTGAAAAGTATCCGCACAAAAAAGGTGTGGACGGACGCTTTCGAAAAAGTGTCGAAAATGATCGACGACCTGGAGGTGCTTCACGAATTCCATGAAGCCGGCGATGCCACTGAGGAGGAGCTCGATACCGAATTCAATAAATCGGCCAAAGCCGTGGAGGAACTCGAGTTCAAGAAGATGCTGAGCAAGGAAGAAGACCAGCTCAGCGCCATTGTCGAGATCAATCCCGGCGCGGGCGGAACGGAAAGCAACGACTGGGCAGAAATGCTCAACCGCATGTACATCATGTGGGGTGAAAAGAGCGGATACAAAGTCACACAGGTCGACTTTCAAGCTGGCGAAGTTGCCGGCATCAAGTCGGCGACCCTGGAGATCGACGGGCCCTTCGCATATGGGAAACTCAAATCCGAGATCGGCGTACACCGGCTGGTGCGGATTTCGCCCTTCGACTCAAACGCGCGCAGGCATACATCATTTGCGTCCGTGTTTGTCTATCCTGTTGTCGACGACACCATCAACATCGAGATCAACCCCGGAGACATCGAGATTCAAACGTCGCGCTCGGGTGGCGCCGGCGGTCAGAACGTGAACAAAGTCGAGACCAAGGTACAACTGACCCACAAGCCTACGGGTATCGTCATTGTCTGCCAGGTTGAACGTTCCCAGCATGCAAACCGCGAGAAAGCCATGCAGATGCTGAAGTCACGCCTCTATCAACTCGAAATGGAGAAACGCAACGCCGAGCGCGACAAGATCGAAGCCGGTAAAATGAAGATCGACTTCGGTTCGCAGATCCGGAACTACGTTTTGCACCCGTACAAGCTCGTCAAAGATGCCCGCACCGGTATAGAGCGCAGCGATGCGCAGAACGTGCTCGACGGCGACCTTGATGACTACATCAAAGCCTTTTTGCTCGGCGCACAGGAACAGGAACAAAGCACATGATTTCCCAACCATGAACGAACTCAGGAGCCTCCTTAGCAGCGATTGATCACCCCTAAAGTCTACACCCGGTCCTTCTGGCTCATGTGTATGAGCTCCCTCTTTTTCTTCGGAAGCTTCAACATGGTTATCCCGGCGTTGCCGGATTTCCTCACCAACCTCGGTGGGGAAGCGTACAAAGGTTATATCATTTCACTTTTCGCCATAACGGCGATGGTATCGCGCCCCTTCAGCGGCAGGCTGGCAGACCAGGTCGGTCGGCTTCCCGTAATGATTGTCGGATCGTTGGTGTGCATGGTATGCGGCCTGATGTATCCCCTCCTGGCCACCATCGCCGGTTTCTTCCTGCTGCGGCTGGTCCACGGGTTCTCTACCGGTTTCACACCCACAGGCCAAACCGCTTACCTCGCCGACATTATCCCGCCTTCAAAGCGCGGAGAGGCGATGGGCATTCTCGGCACCGCCGGCGGGGTGGGAATGGCTGGCGGGCCTGCGTTGGGCGGACTGATCGCCAACCGGTTCGGCACCGACGCCATGTTCTTCACGTCCGCAGCCTTCGCGCTCGTCTCCATCACCATTATCCTGAGGCTGAAGGAAACACTCCGCGAGCGGCAGCCCCTGAGTCTCCAATCGTTCAAGGTCAACAAGCGCGACCTTTTTGAACCACGGGTATTACTTCCCTGTATGACCATGGCCCTGTGCGCCTTCCCATACGGCGCGCTCTTCACACTCGTCCCCGACTTTGGAAAATACGTCGGTTTCCTGAACCCCGGGCTTCTCTTCGCCTACTTCACACTCGCATCGCTCGCCATTCGCCTCATTGGCGGAAAGGCTTCCGACCGATGGGGCCGTCAGCAGGTGCTTCGCCTCTCAACGCTCTGGGTCGCGGTATCGATGCTTGTCATTGCTACCGCCGACACGCGCCTCCACCTGATCGTCGGTGTCGCGATGTACGGCCTGGGGCACGGCACTACCTCGCCCACCCTTCTCGCCTGGGCAACGGACCTCAGTCTGGAAAACTTTAAAGGAAGGGGTATTGCATCCCTCTATATCTTTTTAGAATTGGGTATTGGCCTGGGCGCCTTTGCTTCCGGATATATCTACGCCAACAATACTTCAGGATTTTTTCCCACCTTTACCGTCTGCGGCGTGCTTGCAGCGATGGCTTTTCTCCTTGTCCTGTTCGCGCGGCCCAAATCGCGGGTACTATGAAAAGGATTTTCCTTGGCCTGTATGCAACCGCAGCCGCGGGATTGCTGCTCTCCACCTGGGTGGATGTGCCAACGTTACGTATCGTAAGCAAGGCCAGCGTCATGCCCCTGCTGATTCTCTATTACCTTGCCAGCGTTGTCCCCGCGGAACGATCAATGGTCATAATTCTTGCCCTATTCTGTTCTTTTGCCGGGGATGTCTTTCTCCTTGACGACGAATACTTCATACCCGGCCTCGGGGCGTTCCTCGTCGCCCATATCGCATACATCATTGCGTACCGACACCACCGCAATGAAGAAGGTACCGATTCGATTGCCGGCCTACACCGGGTACGGCTGGCCTTCCCGGTCATTCTTGCCGGCTCCGGCCTTGTGGTAGTACTCTATCCAGCACTCGGATCGCTAAAGATTCCCGTCATTGTCTATGCCGCCGTGATCTGCGCGATGGTGCTTGTTTCCCTCTTCCGCTACGGGCGGACGTCCGCCACCAGTTTCTGGATGGTCTTTCTCGGCGCTGTCCTGTTCATGATCTCCGATTCCTTTCTGGCTATCAACAAGTTTCTCACACCCCTGCCCGGTGCAGGCTTCCAGGTCCTCCTCACTTACACCGCCGCCCAGTTCCTCATCGTTGAAGGGCTGGTCTGTCACCCGCATCAGGACCGGTAGCCCCGTCCTCAAACGGGGAACTTCTGATGAAGCCTGATTTTTGTCATAGTTCACGTACAGAGAACTGAGGAAATTTGTGACCGTCTATAAACCCGTGACTATGCCAACAACCGGTGCTCCCATTCCAGGCTCATCGGCAGAAACCGGCGAGATCCGTCGATGGATTGACGCCATCATCAGCTCGCTCAAGCATTACCTTCCCGCCCAGGCGCCCCTGAAGGACTTTGTTCATCACAACACCTTGCACGCCTTTCAGCACCTTCCGTTTGATGAAGCCAGGACGCAGGCATCCTCGATTTTCGGCTACAGGATGTCGATGTCTCTGACGAAATTCCGGTCCATGTTCGACGCGCGGGAAATCAGCGAGGCGATTTTGGAGCACGTCATCGTTGCCGAGAAAGGTGACGCAGCGCTCGGGTTGTGGAAAGAAAAGCTGCTGTACAAAGATTACCGCGACCATGCCACGCCGCGAACGGGCGCCCTTCGCGCCGGTTGGAAAAAATATTATCGCATCGACCTGGACACGATGGTGCATCCTACATTGTTTCGCGTTCTCTGCAGTTACCTGGACCAGGGGATCTCGATCTGGAATTTTCCGGTGCACGACCAGGGATTTCTCTCGAGCATCATCGAACTTGAGCGCAACAGCTTCACAAGTTTGTTCCGGACACGCTTGGCAAGAGAATGGCTGCTGAAGGGCAATCACTCGCCGGACGAATTACTGAAGGTGATCGTGGGAGAAGACCCCGCATACTACGAACAATATCTTTTCGACCAGCAGTTTGCACATCAGGGTTGGTCGGGAATGGTATCCGCGATTGAAGACCATCCGCATGCCTTGCTGGACTTCAAGAAGATCACCCTTCGCGAAGTGATCATCCTGGAACTTCTGTTGGAACTTGACGCGCTCCACTACCTGTTTGGAAGCCGGATCCGGCCCCTGAGCCAGTCCGTCAATAAGGCGCCGGATCCCCTATTTGCGCCGGTGGCCGCCAGTGAATTTCAGCAAGTGCTGGCCCTTTGGCAAAAGGTGTACGAATGGAGCTACTACGACGAAGTACTGGCGGCCATTGGGGCCACGCCGAACGAGGATCAGCCCCCGGCGCGGAAAAGTTTCCAGGCCCTGTGTTGCATCGACGACCGGGCCAGCTCATTCCGGCGCTACCTCGAGTTGACCGACGAACATTGTGAAACCTTTGGCACCCCGGGGCATTTCAACGTGGCGTTTTGGTTCAAGCCCGAACATGGTAAGTTTTATACAAAGCTTTGCCCGGCGCCCATGCAACCGGAAGTCCTTATCCGGGAAGTCGGTGCCCGCGGCAGGCGTCAGCGTGAGTTACACTTCACAAAACGGTCGCACACGCTGATAACCGGGTGGATCATCTCACAAACACTTGGGTTCTGGTCCGCGTTGAAACTCTTCCTCAACATCTTTCGCCCTTCGGGAAGTCCCGCAACCGCATCGTCGTTCAGCCACATGGACAAGGTAGCCCGGCTCACCCTGCGCAACAGCAACGGCCAGATGGAAAAACACCTGCGCGTGGGCTTCAGCGTGGAAGAGATGGTCGACCAGGTCGAGGGACTTTTAAGGAGCATAAGCCTGGTGAAAGATTTCGCGCCCCTTGTCTATGTTATCGGTCATGGCGCGAGCAGCGTAAACAATCCCCACTACGCCGCCTACGACTGCGGCGCGTGCTCCGGACGGCCGGGGTCGGTTAACGCCCGGGTTTTTTGCCAGATGGCCAACGACCCGGAGGTAAGAAAACACCTGGCGGAGCATGGCATCGACATTCCCGAGTCGACAAACTTTGTCGGAGCCCTTCACGACACCACCCGCGACGAAATGGTCTTTTATGATGAGGATTCCATTGCAGCGGTGAATTCGGCACGGCACGGGCACAATGTTGATACCTTCACGACCGCGCTTTCCCTGAACGCCAAAGAACGATCACGTCGTTTCGATTCCGTCAACACGCGGGATTCTGCCGCCGAAATCCACGGAGAAGTAAAAAAACGTTCAGTCTCCCTCTTCGAACCGCGTCCGGAATACAATCACGCAACGAATGCGATATGCGTAGTCGGACGCCGGGCGCTGACGCGTGACCTGTTCCTTGACCGGCGCGCATTCCTCAACAGCTACGACTACCGCCTTGATCCCGACGGCAAATACCTTATTCAAATCCTGCGCGCAGCAGCGCCGGTTTGCGGTGGCATTAACCTGGAATATTTCTTTTCCCGGGTCGACAACCAAAAACTGGGGGCCGGAAGCAAACTCCCGCACAATGTCATGGGTCTGTTCGGCGTCGCCAACGGCATCGAGGGCGACCTGCGGCCCGGACTTCCCGGCCAAATGGTGGAAATTCACGATCCACTGCGGCTGCTCACCATCATAGAACATTACCCCGACATTGTGCTGAAAGCCATCCGCTGCGATGAACAAACCTACGAATGGTTTGACAACGAATGGATACATCTCGTCGCCATTCACCCCGAGACAAGACAGTATTGTGTCTTTCGATCCGGTGCTTTTTATCCTTGCCCGGTATTTTCGAAAGTAAGAACGACGTCTGACGTCGACGCCCTGGTTGAAACACATGAAGGAAATATTCCCATACATTTAATTGTTTAGCGCGCATGTATTTCCTCCTCCACCTCTGCATTGTCATCCCACTTGCCGGCTTCCTTTTGAGCACCCTCGTACCCGGAAAGAAGGAATCACTTTTGTCTCAGGTGGCATTCCTGACAGGCGCCCTCCAGGCGGGTAGCGTTGGTGCCCTGACCCTGTGGTGGGCATTCAACGGATTCGGGACTTTTGAAATCAAAACCGTGGTCCTGCTGTCGACGGGCAACTACGAATTCTTCATCGATTTCGCATTTGATAAAATCACCGCGGTGTATGCGATTGTAGGCGCCGTGCTCACGTTCCTGGTGATGGTTTACAGCCGCACGTACCTGCATCGCGAACCGGGTTACAAACGCTTCTTCAACAACACACTATTCTTCTACAGCGGATACAACATCGTTGTGTTTGCAGGCAACCTGGAGACACTCTTTGTCGGGTGGGAAATCCTCGGCATTGCATCGTTTCTCCTCATCGCCTTTTACCGCCACCGTTACCTCCCGGTAAAAAACGCGGTCAAGGTATTCTCGATCTATCGCGTTGGCGACGTCGGCCTCCTTCTGGCCATGTGGATGAGTCATCATTTATGGCATAAAAACATCACCTTTGCCATGCTCAACCATGACCATAATGTTGCCGCGCAACTTCAAACACACACCGCCGTAGGTGTTTTCATCGCATTGATGATACTCCTTGCCGCTTCGGCGAAGTCCGCGCAGTTGCCATTCTCGTCGTGGTTGCCAAGGGCTATGGAAGGTCCGACGCCTTCCAGCGCGATATTTTACGGTTCGCTGTCAGTACACATCGGTGCCTTCCTGCTCATGCGAACATTCCCCTTCTGGGAACACCAGCCGTCGGTGCGATGGATGATAGGATTGCTCGGGTTATTCACCAGCATCATTGCTTCCGGTATCGCCCGGGTTCAGTCGTCTGTAAAGAGTCAAATCGCTTATGCATCCATCGGACAGATCGGCGTCATCTTCATTGAGCTCTCGCTGGGATGGATAGGCCTCGCCCTGTTCCATTTTGCGGGGAACGCCTTTCTGAGAACTTACCAATTGCTGGTCTCTCCATCGGCCGTAACCTATCTCATTCGGGAACAATTTTACAACTTCACACCCAGGGTGCACACATTCGAAGATTCCCTCCCAAGGCGGGTGGAGTATTCTTTGTATGTCCTTTGCCTTAAAGAATGGAACCTCGACACATTCATGTACCGGTATTTGTGGAACCCGCTAAAGAAACTGGGAAATTGGTTCGACTTCATTTCGTTAAAGAGCGTGTTGCTCATGTTCATTCCTTTGCTTTTGATTGGATTCGCCTGGCTCTCCAGTGGCGGCGTGATGCCCGAAGGTATCCGGTTGCGGCTCCCCGCGGTGCTCGGTATCATCGCGCTGGTATGTTCCCTGAAAGCCTTCACGGAAAGAGTCAACGTCAAGCTGAGCTGGGTGCTAATCATCATGAACTATTTCTGGATTGCGCTTGCCGTTTCCTTTAATGTGACCGTCTCTTCCGATCACGTTATGATCTACCTTAGCGGTGTCGTGATCTTTGGGCTCGCGGGTTGGGTATGCCTGCGCCTGCTCCGGATACTCGAAAAGAAAATCAACCTGGACCGTTTCCATGGCCATGCCTATTTGTACCCGGGCCTTGCATTTGTCTTCCTATTATGCTGCCTCGCCCTTGCGGGGTTTCCGATTACACCCACATTTGTCGGAGAAGACCTGATTCTCATGCACATTCGCGAATACCAGGTGCTCCTGGCATGCGCGGTCACCTTGTCTTTCATCGTTAACGGCCTGGCCATTGTGCGCATCTATGCACGCGTATTCCTTGGTCCGCATGTACACTCTGCCTATGACATGGCGTATCGTTCTTCCTGAAGGGCCGCATTCATGATCACCTACGGTCGGCGGCTTTGACAATGCCCCGGGCCACCTGCTGTTGCTCGCCAGGTCGGGGCGGGACCGGCTTTCGTTCCATCACCCTGACGAAGAATTTCCCGTTAGCCATCAGGTCCAACAGGAACGTCTTTTTATAGTACCCGAAAATGAAATAGTCGGTGGACTTGTTTCTCACCAGGGCGGGCTTATAGGCGTCGCGAAAATCGGCGTCATCAAATATCCCTTTGTAACACAAGTAAGTGATATCCGATGTCCGGTATCGCCGGGTATTTTCCGGGAGGACGAAGAGGGCTGTGTCGGCGACAACGTCCGCACCCATGAAGGCGCCCACAATATCCGGCGACAGTTCCCAGAATCCGCCTTTGTCAAATGAAGCGTGGTTTCGGTAGCCCTGTTTGATCGGGTTGGCGTGCGCCATCGTCGTATTGTTGAGTCCAAGAAGGTCGATCGTTTTTCCGTTATAGCTGTAGCCGATACTGCCCGTTGCCAGGGCGCCCAACGACGGATAATCTTCAAGATCCGAGAATGTCTCATTGAGGCGATCGGCGAGACGTCTGGCATTTTGTGCGAGGTTGAAATCATTAAGGATGTTGTAATTCACCGAGCCACGTGCCTTAAAAAAATCCAACACGGTGTATTTCGCCAGGAACAAACTTCCAAACACCACGGGGAGGGCAAGCACGGCTGCTGACAAGCCCCGCGGATTTATCGACGCGCCAAGATATTCTCTCCAAAGGAACACGGAAGTACCGACAAGATACATCAGCGGCAAATAGGATTGATAGAACCGGCTGTATTTGAAATGGTCGCCGCCCGTAAGTACCGGCAGCGCGAGTCCCGCAAAAATAACGACCAACAATACGGCATAAGCCTTCTCCTCCCGCCCAACGGAAGACGCGTCGGCGCGAAACCGCTTAAACAGCATGATGGCAAAAAGTACGAGCAGCGCCACAATCATCGCGGCGTGCGGGTAGGAATAGAAAAACAGGAACAGGTAACGAATTCCCGAATAGATATTGTCCAGGAAGGCACCGGAAACCTTGGCGTAGTAGGTATTCGGGAAGGGGTATCCAAAATAGGAGAGGCGCCACAGCAACAGGGAAGCGACGGTAGCAAGGTGGACGCCTATGGGGAGGGCAATCGCCTTCCATGCGGCGGAATCGCCACGTGCGTCACGCGAAATGATGAACAGCAACCCGATAAAGAGAAAACTCAGCACGAGGCTTTCGGGCCGCGTCAGGTCGAGCAACGCGATCATTATCAAGAACTTTGTCAGCGAAAAGCGATCGGGTCGAATCACGCGGTACACCAGTTGAAGCGAAAGGTGAACAATCAGGAATGTCCACAGTCCCGTCTCCATCAGGGCCAGAATATTCCATTCGACGAAGCCCAGCGGTAATAATAAAAGGGCCAGGATAATGACCTCGATGGCTGAGAGGGACTGCCCTTCGGTTTTGTTCAGCATGCGCGAAAAGCGAAGCACGCTTCTCAACGCAAGGAACATCAGGCCGAAATTGACAAAAAGTAAGACGAAGTTAAAGTACGCTGGCGTGACCCGGTAGGCCAGGCCTCCAAACAAGGTCCAAATCAGGGACGTAAACCCTTCAACCCGTTCACCCCCAACGTTCCAGACAAAGCCGTGCCCATCCGCAAGGTTGCGCATGTAGACGAAATAAATATTCGCGTCGTCGACGCCTATCACCGGGGCCTGATATCCCCACCAATAGACCGAAAGGACGAGAAGAAGGGAAGAAAAAATGAACAGGGGCAGAACAAATCTCCGTGGCATGACCGTCAACTCAATTTCCGCAACGGGAAAAAAAATGTACCGGCAAAGGAATGCCGTTTGAGATTAAGGAAGTGCCGGATGAACGCGGATAGCGATTCCTATTCCAAGCTCAGTACCACAACCGAAAAAGGAGGCACTTTGACGGTCAACTGACTCTTTTTCAGGCGCACACCGCGAAAAGGACGCGGAACAACCTTCTCCGGCTCTTCAAAAGTATTGTGGTCCTGGAGGCGGGACGACTGCAGGATCCGACCGTCCACCTTTGTTTTTGGACTGCCTGCCATGGTGATTTCCACGTCATGGGTATGCGACGCATCAATGTTTACCACAGAGATGTGTACGACCCCGGTGCTGTCTACCGACGCTGAGGCGGAAATGGCCGGAAGGGTTTCCCCTTCATACGTATACGCCGTGGTCTCCAGGTTTAGGGGAAGCAGCTTAGCATCCTGATGAACGCTGAACATTTCCATCACGTGATAGGTCGGCGTAAGCAGTATCTTTTCGTCATCCGTCAGAATGACGGCCTGGAGGACGTTAACGGTTTGGGCGAGGTTTGCCATCCGGACCCGATCGGCATGGTTGTTGAAAATATTGAGGGTCACGCCGGCGATCATGGCGTCACGCATCGTGTTTTGTTGAAAGAGGAAGCCCGGGTTAGTTCCCGGTTCAACATCGTACCAGCCGCCCCATTCATCCACGAATAACGCGACGCGCTTTTCGGGATCGTATTTATCCATAATGGCGGAATGCCGCGTGACCAACTCCTCCATTTGCAACGCGCGCTGCATCGTGGTAAAATATTGTCCCTCCGAAAAGTCTGTCGCGGAGCCCTTTTTCCCCCAATCGATGACCGAATAGTGATGCAATGCAACGCCTTCCAGCATTTTATGGGGAATGTCGCGCATCAGCACTTCCGTCCAGTGGTAATCGCTGCTTCCTGCCCCGGAAGCAACCCGGAATATCCGGCTGCTGTTGTTCCAGTCGGTCATGAACGTGGCAAACTGCCGGTAAACGTTCGCGTAGTACTCGGCGGTCATGTTCCCGCCGCATCCCCAGGTCTCATTGCCAACACCCCAGTACCTGACGTTCCAGGGCGCTTCACGACCGTTGCTCCGGCGCAGGTCCGACATCGGGCTGATGCCATCGAAGTTCACATACTGTACCCAGTCGGCAAGTTCCTGAACGGTGCCGCTGCCGACATTGCCGGATAGGTAGGGTTCCGCGCCCAGCAGTTCACACATATTCAAAAAGTCGTGTGTGCCGAAACTATTGTCTTCCGTAACCCCACCCCACCAGACGTTGACTATTTTGGGTCGTTTCTCTTTCGGGCCAATGCCATCCTTCCAATGATAGGTATCCGCAAAGCACCCTCCCGGCCAGCGAAGGTTTGGAATCTTCAATCGCCGGAGTGCCTCCACGACATCCGTCCGAACGCCGTTGACATTCGGGATCTTTTCGTTCTGTTCTCCCACATAAAATCCACCATAGATGCAACGACCAAGGTGCTCGGCAAAATGACCGTAGATGTGCCTGCTGACCACCACGGATGGAGAATCCATTTCAATGCGAATACGGTTTTGATCTTGGCCCGCAACCAGGGTGACGTTAAAGGCTGCAGCGACGAGGATAATGGCGAAGGATTTCATTTTATTGAAAACAACAGGTTAATTTATTAATGTTAAATATACACTTATTAATGAAAAAACAGGTGTTGGAGAAAGGAATTTTTCGCGTGGATGCTGAGAATACTTGCGGTGGACGTGACGATGCGGGAGATCCTGCTTGACGCAAATGGGCTTTCCGCTGTGGATCACCCGCGAGAACACGGACCCGGTATCTGCGATCAGGGCGTAGGCCGGAGGCAGGCAACGCGCGCGGACCCCGTCGGTCAAAACACCCTAAATAAACGCGACGTCGGCAGACTGCAATTTCTTGTATTTTACGCGATCGAAAACGTAATAGAATGCACCCTTGCGGGAGGAGTATTTTTCTTTTTCGTTCAGTTTCCTGAGAACACCGTGCGAAAGTATCTTTCTCGTAAAATTGCGCTTGTCGAAACGGGTCTCGTAAATAGCCTCGTACAACGTCTGCAATTGTGGAAGGGTGAACTTTCCAGGCAAGAGTTCAAAACCGACAGGATGGGCGACCACTTTTTCACGAAGCCGCTCCCTGGCCTTGAATAGCATTTTCTTGTGATCAAAAACCAGGGACGGCACTTTGTTGAACGGAAACCATTTTGCCTCGTGATCGGTTCGGAGCTGCCGGGTGTAGTCAGCGATGCTGACCAGTGCAAAATACGCGATGGAGATGACACGCCCGGCGGAGTCGCGGTTGACTTCGCTGAAACATTGCAATTGTTCCATGTAAACGTTTCTGAGCCCGGTGAGCGCGTGAAGCACCCGACTGGCAGCCTCATCCCCACTTTCGCCGGGATCGACGAATCCACCCATCAATGACCACTTTCCTTGCTCGGGCTCGAAGCCACGTTTGATCAGTAAGGCTTTCAACTGTTTGCCGTCAAAACCGAAGATGATGCAATCAACGGCAACCAGAATCTTCGGGTGCCTTTTATATAAATTCAATTCCATTCAAGGGGCGGGATTTCTAACCGTAAATCACTTCGTTCATGTTCAGCGTCATTTTTATGTCGCGGATACGTGTGTCGTTGTCGATCACGATCAGCTCAAGCCCGGCAATTTCAGCAAAATCTTCAAGATGTTCAACGTTCAGGCTTTGCGTATAGCAAGTATGGTGGGCGCCGCCGGCGAGAATCCAGGCTTCAGAAGCGGTGTAAAAATCCGGATCCGGCTTCCACAAAACCCGTGCGACGGGAAGTCCTGGAAGTTCCGCTTTAGGTTCAACGGCTTCAACGCTGTTTACCAACAGCCTGAAGCGGTTGCCCAGGTCAATCATGGAGGCATTCAGTGCCCGGCCTGCGGCGCCATTGAAGACGAGTCGTACCGGGTCTTCCTTTCCTCCAATAGAGAGCGGGTGAATTTCACAGGAAGGGCGGCCTGCCGCGATCGATTCACAGATCTCCAGCATGTGCGCGCCGAGGACCATTGGATCCAACGGATCGAGATGATAGGTATAATCTTCCATGAATGAAGTGCCGCCGGGCAGCCCCGCGGCCATCCCTTTCATTGCCCTGACGAGTGCCGCCGTTTTCCAATCGCCCTCCGCGCCGAAACCATAGCCGTCATTCATTAACCGCTGAACGGCAATACCCGGAAGTTGCCGAAGGCCGTGGAGATCCTCGAAAGTGGTCGTAAACCCTTTGAAACCTCCGTCTCGCAGGAACGCCCGCAACCCAAGTTCGATCCGGGCCGCCTGCCGCAGCGCGTCGTGGCGTTCTCCTCCCTTTCGAAGCACGGATGCCATCGCGTACCGGGAATCATATTCCTGTGTCAGTGTTGATATCTCGTTGTCGCTGACGGCGTCCACCACCCGCGCCAGGTCACCGACGCCATAGCCGTCGACGGCATAACCCAGCTTCAACTGCGCTTCGACTTTATCCCCTTCGGTGACGGCAACCTGGCGCATGTTGTCGCCAAAGCGGCAAAATCTCGCGCCCTGCCAGTCGCGCCAGGCAGCGGCGGCACGAACCCACGTCGCCACGCGATCGTGCACGCGTTTTTCCTCCCAATGGCCGACCACCACCTTCCGCCTCAATCGCATGCGCGACACGAGAAAACCGAACTCGCGATCGCCGTGCGCGCTCTGGTTCAAGTTCATAAAGTCCATATCGATCTTACCCCACGGGATGTCGCGGTTGAACTGCGTGTGCAAATGCAGCAACGGCTTGCTCAACACCTTCAACCCATTGATCCACATCCTGGCGGGTGAAAAAGTATGCATCCATCCGATGATGCCAATACAGGAAGGTGACGCACTCGCCTGCTGACATAGCGCATGGATCGCCTCCGGCGTAGTCTGCACGCCCTTGAATACGACGCGAACGGGAATCACACTTGAGTGGTCCAGCGCATTCGAAATGTGTTCGGCATTGGTGGAAACTTGTTGCAGCGCTTCCTCGCCATACAGGAACTGACTTCCCGTGATAAACCATACTTCAAATGCGTTCAGATTTTCAGTCATCTTTCAGGATCGATATGTTCGTTTTCTTGTTCACTAAGGCAAATTATCCCCGGCCTCCCGGCTCACCTTGCCCGCCCTGTCCGTAATACGCGCCGGCACCATGCTTGCGCTGAAAGTGCTTGTTGATAAGCGACGCCTTCATCCGCGGTGTATCCGGCCTGATGTCGAGCGTCAGGTAAGCCATCCGGGCAATCTCTTCCAGCACCGCACTATTGTATACCGCTTTGTCGGCGGAGTGACCCCAGGTAAACGGTGCATGGCTGCCGACGAGAATCATTTCAACTTGCGTGTAGTCCATGCCCCGTTGTTCCAAACCGTTGATGATCTGGAATCCGGTCTCATATTCATAGTTACCCGCAATCATCCGATCGTCCATAGGTTCCGCGCAGGGCACGTCGGCTGTGGCGTGGTCGGCATGTGTAGTACCCAGGATGGGAATATCCCGCTGCGATTGGGCCCAGGCCGTCGCATAGGTGGAATGTGTATGTGCAATCCCGCCGATTTTCTCCCAGGATTTATACAGAACCGCGTGCGTCAGCGTATCCGACGACGGACGAAGATTTCCGTCCACGGTCTTTCCGTCAAAGTCTACGACCACCATCTTATCCGGAGACAGGTCGTCGTAGGGCACCCCGCTCGGTTTAATTGCAAATACGCCAAGACCGCGGTCAGCGGCGCTCACGTTGCCAAAGGTATAGATCACCAGGTTGAGTGCCGGCAGCTTCATGTTGGCATGAAAGGCTGCTTCCCGGATGTGGTCGTATTTAGCCATTCAGTCGTCGTTGTTGGTAGAATGTTTAGCCGGGCGATTGCGCTCCACGCGTGAAGCCAGCTCGCGATATCGCTGGTAACGGGCAGCGTAGACCAGCGCCTTTTCTTTTTGCGGCTCAAATTGCAAATCAAATCCCTGTCCCATCGCATCCATGGCGCGTTCAACATTCGGGTAAAGGTTCGCAGCGGTAGCCGCAAACATTGCTGCACCCAGCGCGCATGTTTGTTCGGACTTGTGAACACTAATGCGCATATCCAGTACGTTAGACATCACTTGCATCACGTAGGGTGATTTCCTCGCCACGCCGCCGAGCCCGATAATTCCTTTTGGCGCCAGGCCATCGTCAACAAACCGATCCACGATCGCCTTGGCTCCAAAACACGTCGCCTCGACCCAAGCCTTAAAAAGTCCCGGTCCATCGCTGGCCAGCGTAAGGCCATCCATGGCACCCTTCAGGGATTGGTCCGCATCCGGCGTTCGCCGGCCATTGAGCCAGTCCAGCGCAAGTTCGTCATTTATTTCAATCGGAAGGAGCGCTGCCTGTCTCGAGAGTTCTGGAATCAAACGCTCCGACAATTCGTTGCCCAACGCCCGCGCAGTGTCGCGATCAATGACGGCGGAGTCATTCAAAAGATGAGTCGCAGGCCAGGACAAAAGGTTCTTAAACCATGCGTACGTATCGCCAAACGCAGACTGTCCGGCCTCAAGTCCAATCATCCCGGGGATGATCGATCCATCGACCTGGCCGCAGATACCCCTGACGACTTTCTCTTTCATCTCGTCTTTCGGTATCACCATCATGTCACAAGTAGAGGTGCCCATCACCTTGCTCAGGTACCAGGGTTCAATCTGTCCCCCCACAGCGCCCATGTGACAGTCGAAAGCGCCGACGCCGACGATCACGTCGGAGGGTAGTCCCAGACGCCGCGACCACATCGGATCGAGCGTTCCCGCCGCTTGATCGGACGTGCAGGTGGTCGAATAAAGGCGTGTTGTAAAATCCTTTAGCAGGGGATCAAGCGATGCGAAAAAATCATCGGATGGCAAACCTCCGAACGCTTCCGCCCACAAGGCTTTATGTCCGGCTGCACACACGCTGCGTTTCATGGAATGAAGGTCCCGACCTCCGGTCAGCGCAAAAGGAATCCAATCGCAGTGTTCCACCCACGAATAGCACGCTTCGCGCACCCGGGTGTCCCTTCTCAAAACGTGCAGCAGCTTTGCCCAGAACCATTCCGACGAGTAAATTCCGCCCACATACCGAAGATAGTCGGTCTCGCGCCGTGCAGCGTGATCATTGATTTCCTGAGCCTCTTTGAGCGCGGTGTGGTCCTTCCAGAGTACGAACATCGCGTTGGGATTCTCTTCGAAGCCGGGGAGCAACGCGAGGGGTGTGCCTGACCGATCTACGGCAACCGGTGTTGAGCCGGTGGTATCCGCACTGATTGCCCGCACCCGCGAACGCACTGACGGGCCAGCGACTTTGAGGCATTCCTGCATCGCGCGTTCAAGACTTTCCAGATAATCGAGCGGATGCTGGCGAAACTGGTTGCTGGAAGGGTTGCAATAAAGACCGTCACGCCAGCGCGAATATCCGGCGATGCCCTGGCCTACTTCTTCCCCGGTACGGACGTTCACGAGAACCACCCGCACGGAGTCTGTCCCAAAATCCGATCCGATAACAAACGCGTCTTGCATAAGCACTGGGCGTATTTTTTTTCAACAAGATAAACATTTTTCGATAAGTGTATGAAATACAGTTATCCGCGCAGCCATGTGTCTGACGCTCAACAGGAGGCAACAAAAAAAGCGGAAGGGGTCCCTCCGCTTCTTGATGGTGCTCAATGGTCTCACATTTTCCTCACCTTTCCACTGCCCGAGGCATGGCTGTTCACCTTTGAAGGATTGCCCCTGTAGGAGACCGTCCCGCTTCCGGAGATATTGGCCTCGAGTTCCCTGGCCACGTTGATCTCGACGTCGCCGGAACCGGAGATGCGTATGTTACAATCTTTCGTGCTCAGGTCCGCGGCAAGAACCTCACCCGATCCACTAATGGTGGCATTGACCCGTTCGGAAGTCCCGCTGGCGTCGATCCTCCCGGAACCGGAGACCGAAAAATCAGCTGCATCTGCAATTGCGGCAGAAAGGCGAACGCCTCCCGATCCGCTCACGTCGCTATCGACATTTCGGCACTTCCCCTTTACTTCCATAGTCCCCGACCCGGAGACGTCGGCTTCAAGGTCGCCGGAGATCTGCACTTCGACCTCCATGGATCCCGAACCGCTGACGGCCAGCGCCATGTCATCACCTGTAATGACGCCCTGCCCCACAAGGTCTCCCGAGCCACCCACGGCGATGCCCTCAATTTCCGGCACCGTGATGTAAACGGTCACCTCCCCGTCGTCAGACCAATCCCAATCGAACCAGTCGCCATCGCCTTCGCGTTTAATAACCAATTTGCCACCGGAAACCTCCGTTTCGAGCTCTCGGAGTACCTCGTCATCGCCCTGTACTTCAACCTTCTGGGGACTTCCCTGGCGGAGGTACAGTTTGCCGGGATGGCGGAAGCTGATCCTGGTGAAGGAATCCACATTGCGGGTTTCGCGGTTCTGGGCATGCAATAGCGGCGCCGCCAGAAGGGCGGTCAACAGGAGAACGAAAATCCTTTTCATAAGCTGGTGTTTTTTTGACAATTTTCGAATAAAGACCAAATAGCCCCGCGCCAGGTTGCACTGGGTGCCGCTTTTATTTTAGACGCAGCGAAGGCTTCCCGGGTTACGCCTCGATCCGGCGCAATTCACCCTGCCTTGCTTCGCCCGCGCGTTCTGTTATTCCCTGCCGTCGATTCCGCCCGGACCGGTAAGGGACGCGGCTGCGCACAGCGCGGACATTTAGACCTGAGCGCCGGAAATAAAGGCGCCCAAAGCGCGCAGGTGTCCCAAAGTCAACAACATTGTATCTTGGGGCGCGTATGCGGATTTTTTCATTCAGAACGATAGCACAGGCGGCGACGGGGACATACAAGGAAAAAGGAAGCAAGTTCCTGGCCTTCGCCTACCCGGTTGACAACGAGGAAATGATCCGGCATCACCTTGACCACCTTCGCAAGGCGTACTTTGACGCGCGCCACCACTGTTTTGCCTGGGTGCTGGGCCCGGAACGTACGTTGTTCAGGGCCCATGACGACGGCGAACCCAACCACTCGGCGGGTGATCCGATCCTGGGCCAGCTTCGTTCGCGGCAACTCACCGACGTTCTGGTTGTCGTCGTGCGATATTTTGGTGGCACGAAGCTCGGGGTGGGCGGACTGATAAACGCCTACAAGACAGCGGCGGCAGACGCGCTCGAACATGCGGTCATCGTCGAGCGTGAGGTGGTGGGAAGCCTGTCCA
Organism: uncultured Roseivirgaceae bacterium; assembly: GCA_964551035.1. Taxonomy (GTDB): domain Bacteria; phylum Bacteroidota; class Bacteroidia; order Cytophagales; family Cyclobacteriaceae; genus Chryseosolibacter. The sequence continues at coordinate 27,057 of CAZKBK010000007.1, forward strand.
TCGTTTACAATTACAGTTCGAGTGCAGAGGTGATGAAAATGGTGAACGACTTCAATCTAAAAGTCATCCACCAGTCCTTCGATGCTGCGTGCACCCTCCGGGTTGCGTTCGGTGTCCGTCATGAAGCGGCGTTGCGGGAGCGTGTGGAACGCCTCAAAGCGCTGGGGCACATTACGGAAACCGGAGAATGATTGGTCCGGCTAGGTCCTTTTTTCCGTTGCCCTCAACACGAGCCTGTCCAGGGAATAGAATCCGCTGCCGCTAATCGCGAGGGGAATCGCCAGGCCGAACACGAGGAGGTCGAACTCGAACCCTTCACCTCCCGCGCGGTTGCCGAACCAGTTCATAAAGAACCCGTTTTGCGCGTGATCGAAGTAAAAAGCTCCCGCGAAGATCATGAGCATGGCTATACTCATAAAACGTCCGAGAAAACCCAGCAACAGGGCAATGGCTCCAAAGCTTTCACCCATGATTACAAGGAAGCCGAGCACCCAGGGGAGTTCCAGGTTGTGCGTGAAATACTCCATGGTTGCCGCAAATCCAAAACCATCAAACCATCCAAATAGTTTTTGCGCGCCGTGCGCAAAGACGACCGCACCCAACGCCGTCCGCATAATCAAGAGAGACACGTCGGACTTTCTTTCAAGAAAACTCGTTTTCATGTGATCCTTATCCTTAGTTCCCATAAAAAAATTGTTCATGGATGATCAGCCCGTCCTTCCATTGCTGTACCGACACCTGTGTGTACTTCCGTTCACCCCACTGCTTGTGGTTGTAGTCGTAGTACCAGATAACGGCGGACATATCCTTGCCAGTGGCCACGCCCCGTACTTCGGCCGTCCGCAAATCCGTTACGTTGCTGAAGAATTCAATTTCCCTTTGGCGGTTGGCTTCCTTGCCGCGCGTTGGAGGCAGGTCATTTTCCTGCATCGCCACATCGGGATGATAGAACGTTTCAAACGCCTCCAGGGGCCTTCCTCCCAGGACCATCTCGTTCAGGGCGGAAATCTTTTCGCTAATTGTTTTCATTCTGTTTTTTCAGGCAAAAGTCGGCGGTCGCCATGTGCGGCGCATTGACAAAAGGCAGGAAATAGTCTTGACAAAAATCAAGATCTCAACGCCGGGCGCGTCGGATCCGGCTGATGGTCTCAGGGGCAATTCCGAGGAATGACGCGATCTGGTGTTGGGGAATTCGTTGTTCGAGGTCGGGAAATCGATTGATGAACCCGAGATACCGTTCCTCCGCGGTCTGGCTGATGTTGGTGATGATGCGTTTTTGGTGTGCTATGAAAGCGTTTTGAAGCATGATGCGAAAGAAACGTTCGAACTTGGGCACCTCGCGGTACAACCTTTCCAGGTCCGATTTTTCAATACTCAGTATCTCCGTGTCTTCCAACGCGTCGATGTTCTGCGTAGCCGGTGTCTCCGTCAGAAAACTATACAGGTCCGAAATCCACCAATCCTCCATCCCAAACATGGCAACGTGCTCTTCCCCGTTCGCATCAACGGTATAGGCGCGCAACAGTCCGCGAATCACAAAGTTGTCGTATCGTGCCACATCGCCAGCCTGCAGAATGTACTGGCGCTTCCTGAACGTGCGGTGTTTCAACAACGAAATAAAGAAATCTCTTTCACCCTCCGTTAGCGCAACATGCCGTCCAACATTAGCAAGTATGAGGTCGTACATAACACCATTAATGCGTTGTCGATGTGGGGACTGGCGCTTCCTGTGCCGCCCCAATCGTCCGCTTGAGGCTCCTCCGGGCCAGCAGCGCACTTACCACGGTGAGCACACCGCCCAGCAGCATGGCGGCGCCCGGGAAATAGATATCCGTTGACGGAGACGTAAAATGCGCAAACAAGAGACTGTTCATGACCAAGGGGCCAAAGATCGACGTGAGGCTCATGAGGGATGTGAACCCACCTTGCAATTCACCCTGCTCAGTCGGCGGGATCGTATTTGACATGATCCCCTGCAACGCCGGACCGGCGATTCCGCCAAGACAATATACCACGGTGAACGCGTACATCATCCAGCCTTGCGCCGCGATGGCGTAAAGAAAAAATCCAGCCGCATACAGACCGAGCCCAATGTAAACGCTACGCCGCTGGCCGATTTTAGGGATGAGCACGCGGATCAACCATCCCTGCACGATCGCCGAAAGCAATCCCACCACCGCAAGAGACGCGCCGATCTGACCTTCCGACCATTTAAACTTCTCGATGGTATAGTAAGCCCAGTTGCTCTGCACCGCATGCGCCGCCAGGTAGAGTAGCGCAAGCGAAGCAAACAGCCCTGCGATGACTTTGTACCTGAACAGGCTGCGCAGCGTTCCGATGGGATTCGCCCGCCTCCAATCGAACTTTCTTCGGTTGGCCGGCTTTAGCGACTCCGGGACAAAGAAGAAACCATAAAGCCAGTTAACGAAAGTGAGGCCCGCGGTCACAAAGAACGGCATCCGCAGCCCCCAGTCGCCGAGGAGGCCGCCGATCAGCGGCCCAATGATGAAACCAAGTCCGAAGGCAACGCCAATGAGGCCAAAATTCTGCGCTCGTTTTTCCGGCGGGCTTACGTCGGCAATGTAGGCACCTGCGGTGGTAAAGCTTGCTCCCATCACGCCGGCAATGACGCGGCCCAGGAACAGCCATGCGAGCGTTGGCGCAAACGCCGTGATGAGGTAGTCAATGGTAAAGCCGAACAGCGAAGCCAGAAGGATCGGGCGTCTTCCATACCGGTCGCTCAGGGCGCCCACAACGGGCGCACAAATGAACTGCATGATCGCGTACGCCGCAATAAGCCATCCGCCATAGTTGGAGGCCTCGCTTACCGTTCCACCCGACACTTCCATGATCAAACCGGGCACGACCGGAATGATGATACCCCATCCGGTGATATCGATGAGTAACGTTACAAAGATGAATCCGAGGGAAGCGTTCCGTGATCGCATGTGGTGTTGGCTGGCAGAGAAATGTCTTCAAAAAAAAAATAAGGGCGACAAATGTAATATTTCAAACGCTATGGTCCAACCTGGCTGCTAGACTCCCAGTACGGATTTTAGCCTGGTGTATCCGGCTTTGCTCAGCGGCACCCTGACCCCGCTTTTCAGCAGCGCAACGTGGGTATCCTTTTCGAGCGGCTCTATTCGCGTGAGCTGGGACAATTGGATGATGTACGAGCGGTGAACCCTGACAAAATGCGCCGGGTCAAGGCTCTTTTCATAAAACGCCATCGTCTTCTTCTTGAGAAACATCTCCGCAGGCGTATAGATTTTCACGTAGTCGTCATACGCCTCAATGTAGGTGATCTCATTTACAGGTATGATGCGGATGTTGCCGCCCTCCCGCACCACCACGCGGTTGCGCTCTTCGGGCTGCCGGATGTCGTCGTTGAGGGCGGGTGAGGGTCGGGGTTCGTCGCGCAAATGTTGCGAACGCCACTTTTGCATCGCCTTGTCGAACCGCTCCTTACTGAAAGGCTTTAGGAGGTAGTCAATGGCGTGCGCCTCAAAGGCCTTGATGGCATATTCGTCGAAGGCCGTTGTAAAAATTACTGCCGGCGGTGTTTCAATGAGTTCCAGCATTTCAAAGCCGTTGATCTTCGGCATCTGGATGTCGAGAAAGATCAGGTCCGGGTTGTAATGCGCAATCGCCTTCACACCCTCGAAGCCGTCGTTGCATTCTTGAACGACCTCGATATCCGGATAATCGCGCAGGTACTCAACCAAAATACTCCGGGCGAGGGGTTCATCGTCGATGAGCAGCGTCTTGATCATGAGGTTTGGGGTACTTTAATTAATGTGATGAAGGTATGGTCGACCTGTCGTGTTTGCAGCAGGTCATTTCGGGCGTAGAGCAAATAGAGCCTGCGTTGGACCGAAGTCAGACCGAAGCCTGTGCCCTGGCGGGGCTTCGCCGTCGCGGGGTCGAACGGATTTTCTACCACAAGGGAGAGCATGCCGTCGTTCTTTTTTGCGCGGATGGCGATCGTCGTCTCACCCGTGGTGTCGTACAAGCCGAACTTGATCGCATTTTCGACGACCGGTTGCAACAACAGAGAGGGCAATTTCATCATCAGTGTTTCTTCTTCCCGCTCCACTTCCGTTCTCAGGCGATGTCCGAAACGCACTTTCTCGATTTCGAGGTAAAGCTGGAGGTGCTCCAATTCCTCACCCAGCGTCACCAATTGCTGATCGTCTTTTCGCAAAGTGCCGCGAAGGAAATCGGAGAGTTGCTGAATCATCCTGCGCGCCTCCTCCGGACGAGCGCCGGCAAGGGCACTGATGGAGTTCAGGCTGTTGAAAAGGAAATGCGGGTGCAACTGTTGCCGCAGCCGCATCAGCTCGGCGTCGCGGGCAAGTTTCTCCATGCTTTCCTTCCGGCTGCGCGAGGCCTGCTCTTCCTGTTGGGAGAACCACAACCAACTCAGCGCGGTGACAAGCGCCATCATCAACCAGATATAAAGTCCCCTGATCAGCAACGAACGCTCCACGAAGGCTACATAGGTGGCTTCATCGCTCACCAGCAGGACGACGAGGTATTCCGTGGCAAAAACACATAGCAAGGCCAACGCGATGCTCATCCCGACGCGAACAGCCTGACCCGGCTGGTAATATCGCATCACCAGGATCATCTCGTATCCGGCAAAAGCGATCAGCAGGTTGGTGATCGCCGCATCGCCAAAGCTGACGATCCAATCCAGGTCAAAGGTAAACTGGAGGGCAAAAGCCTGGAAGACGATCCAGGCCAGGCACCACACCAGGAAGAAGAGACTGAGTTTTCGATATGACGCGCCTTGAACCACTTCGATGTTTTACATGGTTTCAACATTCCGGCGAAGGAGTATCGCCTTCTGGTGCACGCAGTGAATGTAGGAGTTCGCTTCTTTGGTCTCATGGATATGCGAATACACCTCCATACCATCCTCCAGACCAATGAGCGGAATGATCTCCGATACATTGATGAATTCCCACTTCACGGTGTTATGCCGGTCATTGAGAAACGAATCCTCTTCTCCGAGCCCAAGAACGCGTGCTTTTACCAGCGCCTCTTCCAAGTCCTCCGCCGAGATCAGCCGCAGTTGCTCATCGAACTGCGGCGTATGATCTGTATTCTCAGCGGTAATGTTGAAGACAATCTTTGCAATGTACCAGTTCATAATGAAGAACAGATAAATGATCGTGATGAATTTTTACGCTAGTAGCTCTTGATATCGATTCCGCCGAAGATGCAGGTACCTTTCAGCACGAGGATCTTGTTTTGCTCGATGGTCGATGTGTCCGTGAGCAGTGGACGTTTGTCCTCCACGCCGCCGAAGATCGCGACCATGTCTTCGGTCTGAACTTTCCAGTTGGCCGGCACCAGTAATTTTGTGCCGCCGAAGACCTGCGTGAGTTCGAGTACCACCTTGCCGTTGATATCCGCCTGCATCAGGTTAATGTCGGTGCCACCGAAAACGGTGACCGCTTCGCCGCCCAGGAAATTTTTCGACACGACATTCTTTTTCACGCCGCCGAAAACAACAGCTGAATCAAGCACATCGGCACCGTCCGTTTGCGGCTGCGTCCCTTCCCACTTCCTGTACTTCGTGTCATCGCACCTGCGCGACGACCGGAAGATCATATAGAGTCCCGCGACAATGATCAAAGCCGGCCAGAGGTAATCTGAAAGATCAAAGTAGTAGAACCGATCCAGAAGGAGGACGGACCCGATGACCACGGGGATAAGCCATACAATTCCCTTGAAAGAATGGCGGACGCCGAGATAAAGACCCAGCACAATGAGCGCCGTATGCCAGGAGAATATCCAGCCCGGGAGGTAAAAACCGGCCTGACGGAGCAGTATGACGACGCCAACGACCACAATGATAAGTCCCCCAAAAAGGCGGCCCTTGTGGTTCCGCGGAGACTTGTTCGTCTCGCGTGTCTCAGGTGTTTGATTTAAAGTTTCCATAGCTGTCAATGTTTTAACCAAATATACGGGCGTTCGACACCCGTGTACACGACAGATAGGCCGGTAAAGGACGACGGTAGGTGAATGGAGGGTTGGCGTCGGTGAAAGAAAAAAGGTTTGGTTAGGGCCTGATATAGTCAAATTGAGCCAAAGCCTGGTACGCCTTGGCAAGACTTGGGGCGCGAACGCTTGCTCTCTCGACACTCCAGTGGCTTGAGATGAATTGCATAAGTCTGTGATTATAATTTGGGCCAACCCTAGCATATGGGCTAAGTGGCACAATGTCCTCCCTGACTGATCGCTTCCGGGACCTCCTGGCAAGGTCAATTAATGTCTGTTTGGGGTTAGGGTCGGCTTCTGGATTATCAGAGAAATAGGAACGTGCAATTCCCAGAAATGTTGAAAGTCCGTCTATGTCGGCCAGAAGCCATGCTTCGACTTCTTTCACAGCCACTCGGAAAATCAGGTTGGGAGCAGGTACAACAGTAAGCCATTCGTTGATGAGAGCCGGAGCGCAGTCATATTGATCCAAATCAGTCAGTACAAAGAAGGGCGACCCCATTGACGCCTGATTAAACCCATTGATGTTTACCTTGATATACCCAAATCCGTTCCCTCCATAAGATTGCCCGAGGAAATACTTATCGCCAAACGATTCGACTAATTTGGTCATGATAAATTCGCTCACCGCATCTTCGGACACAAGGCAGATGGGAACCGGCATCGTCAAAAGCCAAGAGTAAGTTGATTGATATTTTTCGGCTTTGTTCTAGGGAGAATGGCTGCGGCTGGTGTCATCCCGCCATCGAGCATTCCTCTTACCTCTGGTATCCCGGATGCAATTCGGATTACAGTGCCTTCTGAAGTAGGCTCCAGCAAAAGAATCTCGTCAAGAGAAATCCCACGATCATTCAGCAAGTCAGCGCTATGGGAACTTAGAATTACTTGCCTCCTTTTGGGACGGATTAATTTGTGAATCAAGGCAGGGATTTGCGATACAATGGCGCTATTCAGCGATAACTCTGGTTCTTCCAATAAAAGTAGGCCGTCGCCCTCCTGTAACGACCAAAGCAATCCAATCAATCTTAAAGTTCCATCAGAGAATTGCTCCTCGGTTTGCTTGCCTGCCTTTGGGCGCCAATGCTCATACACGGCTTCAAGGTGTGGTCGGCCATTTTCTTGTGTATACTTGAATTCTCGGAATTGCGGAACAGCAATCTTAAGCGCTTGCTCAATCTTACGAAGCCACGCATTCCTGGTCTTTTCATTCACTTTCGATATTCGATCCAGAAATCCCTTACCAAAAGGATCGCCAGGCAAATCTGGACCGGTAAACGACTGCGGGTGTTTTAATAACTGTGGGACAAGATGGAGGTACACCGTACTTTCAAGAAACTTATTTATGTCACGGAAGGGCTTGTTGGCGTTGATCTGCTCTAAGTGAGTTTGTGTTAACCTTTCTTGATCCCGTTCATCATCCTTGTTCGGACGGTCAAGAATAAGTTGCATTCCTTCGTACACTCGCTCATGAGTTAAAAGTGGAAGCCTATATCCGCGAATCTCCTGTTTAATACCAATAGAGTACCTCCAGACAGGTTCCAACTCGCCGTGCTCGGAAATATGGATTTCGATCTCGACATTTGGATTCTGTCTCGCGGCCAAACAACGAATTTTCGATATACCACCACGTTCCGTCACTGCTTTTTGCAGTCCGCCCCCTGGCTTTGATATGTCTCGTAAAAATCGAAACACATCCAAGAAATTGGACTTCCCAGACGCATTTGGACCAACGACAAACACTCGGTCTTTGATTGGTACATCCACGTCCTTAAAATTCTTCCAGTTCCTCAGTACAACTTTAGATATATACATAAGGCTGTAATTTCGCGCGTTACCTCAAAGATAGCCAAAGACTTTCGTCCTTTCGTCAAAAAATAAACTGTTTCGGACTATGCTGTCAAGACGCTCAATAAAACATCGCTTAATTCCGCCGCCAACTTAGACACCCAGTTTCGGATCGATATGGCATTTTTTCTTTGATATTGAAATTCACGAATTGTCAGGGAACCGGCGATATCGCCCTCTTGGGCCACTGTAGCAAAAAAAACGCATCATCCAACTATTGTTGCTTGAGACCGCGGATTCGCGCTACTATTTAATCGGAGATTCTCAACCATTAAGACCCGAGGGCCCACCGCTACTTCGGAAGTAACTGATGAAGTTGGGCGTATTGCAGGAGCATGATGGTCTTCGCGTCGCGGATCTCGCCAAGGCGCATCATCTCGATCGCCTGCCGGAAGGGCAACTCCAGCACCTCGATGTTTTCCTCGCCTTCAACGCCGCCGCCCTGGTTCACGCGTTGGGCCTCGTTATATTCGCCAATGAAGAAATAGAGAATCTCTGTCACGGAACCCGGCGACATGTAGGCCTCAAAAACCTTTTCTACCTTAGCCACGCGATAGCCTGTTTCCTCCTCGGTTTCGCGGCGGATACATTCTTCCGGCTCATCCAGGTCGAGCAGGCCCGCGCAGGCCTCGATCATCATGCCATCGGCGTTGCCGTTGACGAACGTGGGGAGCCGGAACTGGCGGGTCAACACGACGTTGCCGGTCTCAGGGTTGTAGAGGAGGATTACCGCGCCGTTGCCCCGGTCATACGCTTCCCGGAATTCAGTTTTGAGCTTACCGTGCCGGTCAGCGATTTCGTATTTGTAGCGGTAGAGCTTGTACCAGTTGTCCGACAGGAGGTCTTTCTCCAGGATCTTTATCTTTTGAGGCATAGCTGATGTGAAGGTTTTCGTTTGATGAGAAATGCCGGCTTGTCGGCGAAACTATTCGCCGGCCAGCTTGCCATACAATTCCAGACAGACCCACGCGTCCGTTGCGGCATATTCAACTTGTTTTTTTGTGAAAGCAGGTGCCTCCCAATTCGATGTCTGCGCACCTTTCGAAATTCTGAAACCCAGCAAGAGCGCCGTAAGCTTCTTGACACTTTCCACCTGCAGGCCTGCCTGTCGCGCAAGCGTCGACAGGTCGAGAAATCCCGCAGGTTCAAAGGGTTTGAGTTTCTGCAAGGCCCTGATGTCGTCACGAATACCTACGCCGGCCTTGATGATATTTTCGTTTTCGAAAAGGGCAATAAGGTCTTGCGTAACGCCGGTGTGATTGAGGCGTACCAGAAACGCTTTTTGAGGTACAGCCATCTGCAGCAGGGATACCTTGTAGACCTGTCCTTTCCTGAAACTCGGCCTGGTCTCCGTATCGAATCCGACCACTCCGAATTTTTCAACTTCCCGGACGATCCTGGGCAAAGCCGCGGGGTCACTAACGACAGTCGTCCTGCCATCAAATGTTTTGAGTGGCAAGTCGTTGATCTCCTCGGCAGAGATGCTGATTCTCAGATTCGGCGTACCACCATGCTGACTGCCGTTGTAAGAGGCTTCGGGTTCCATCAAAAAAAAATTCCAGATAACTAAAAGTATCAGCAGGATTTATGGGCTCAAGTTATTAAAAAAAACGCTGGTAACATCCGTCTCACGAAAGTTCGCGAAGATTGAGCGGGGTATATGGTCCAAAATTCCCCCGTTTGCCGCAGCTGCTTTATTTTTTTGCTAATTTGTCGACGCTTAAAACCTCCCCGAATGGCTAACGCACTGTTCAGAAAGAAACCTCTCGAGACCGTTGTCAACGATGCCGAAAGCGGAGACGCCACGCAAGGCCGGCTCAGGAAGGTACTCGGCGTACGGGACCTCACGTCGATGGGCATAGCCGCCGTCATCGGCGCAGGAATCTTTTCAACCATCGGCCAGGCGGCGTACGAGGGAGGCCCGGGCGTTATTTTCCTGTTTATTATTTCAGCCGTCACCTGCGGGTTCACCGCATTGTGCTATGCGGAATTTGCCTCACGCGTCCCGGCAGCGGGAAGCGCCTACACCTATTCTTACGTAAGTTTTGGTGAGGTGGCGGCGTGGATCATCGGCTGGGCGCTCATATTGGAGTACGGTATCGGTAACGTGGTCGTTTCAATCTCATGGAGCAGCTACTTCGTGAACCTCATCGAGGGCCTCGGCCTTCATGTCCCGGCGTGGCTGGCCACGGATCCCGAAACCGCCCGACAAGTGTTCCTCCGCGCGCAGGACGCCGGGCAGGATACCGCGAACCTCGCCTGGACAACGGCACCTATGGTGGGCGGCTTCCGACTCATCGCGAATGTGCCTGCTGCCGTCATCGTGGTACTGATCACCATTCTCGCTTACATCGGCATCCGCGAAAGCAAAAAAAGTGCAAACTTCATGGTTGGTCTCAAGCTGGTGGTGCTTGCGGCAATTGTGCTGATCGGATTGTTCTACATCGACACCGACAATTGGACACCCTTCATGCCCAACGAGTTTACAGGAATCCTCAAAGGTGTTTCCGCCGTCTTTTTCGCCTACATTGGTTTCGACGCCATCTCGACAACGGCTGAAGAGTGCAAGGACCCCCAGCGCGACTTACCCCGCGGAATGATCTATTCATTGATCATTTGTACGGTGATCTACGTGGTCGTCACGCTGGTGATTACCGGCATGGTCAACTACACAGAGTTCGCCAACGTGTACGATCCGCTGGCTTACGTCTTTGAAAAAATCGACCTGGCGAAAGTGGGATTTTTCATTTCCATCAGCGCGGTTGTGGCTGCGACCAGTGTACTGCTCGTGTTCCAGCTTGGACAGCCCCGGATCTGGATGAGCATGAGCCGCGACGGACTCCTGCCAAAAAAGTTCTCGAATATTCATCCGAAGTACCAGACACCTGGATTTTCAACGATTGTGACAGGCGTGATCGTGGCAGTACCCTCATTGTTCATTGAGAGCGGGCTGATGACCGATCTCACCAGCATAGGCACCCTGTTTGCGTTCCTGTTGGTCTGTGGCGGTGTGCTCACCCTTCCAAAGCAGGAGCCCTCGACCGATGGAAGAAAACGCTTCCGGTTGCCCTACATCAATTCACAGTTTATCGTACCCCTACTGGTCATTGCCTTCCTTTGGCTGTTTCGGGAGCGGGCGATGGATGCCCTGAGCAACATCGGTGACTCACAACAGCATATCCTTTTTGTGCTTTTCATGGTGCTCGCCGTCGCGATCGCGGCCGGAAGTTTCATCAGGAAGTTTTCACTCATCCCTGTACTTGGCATGCTTTGCTGCCTGTATTTGATGATTGAAATTCCGGCGCGAAGCTGGGCGGTCTTCTTCGGCTGGATGGCCTTTGGGCTCATCGTCTACTTCAGCTACGGATACTCGCGGAGCAAGCTTGCCGCGGCGCGGTCATAGCCAGTGCTAAAGATTGTCAAACAGTTCGAGCTGTTCCGGCAGAAGCGTAAAGGATTTTCGGTGGTAAGGAGTAATTCCGAGTTGCCGGATGCCTTCGCGATGCTCCGGTGTAGGGTAGCCAACGTTAGTCTCCCACCCATAACCAGTGAATTGCACGGCGAGTTTAGCCATTAGCTCATCGCGGTAAGTCTTTGCCAACACCGAGGCCGCCGCGATGGACAAATATTTCCCATCACCCTTCACCACGCACTCGTGCCGAACGTCGCGCCAGGGGTTGAACCGGTTGCCATCGATGAGAAGGAGCTGCGGCGAGGTTTCAAGTTTGTCCAGGGCGAGGTGCATCGCCTTGAACGACGCATTGAGAATGTTGATCTCGTCTATTTCGTCGTGCGACACTTCGGCGACAGCCCAGGCAAGGGCATCCCTTTCAATCTCCAGGCGCAATGCTTCCCGCTGTTCGCGTTTGAGTTGCTTGGAATCGTTGAGGAGTTTGTGCCGATATCGTTTTGGAAGAATGACGGCTGCAGCTACCACCGGGCCCGCAAGGCAGCCCCGGCCGGCTTCATCACATCCCGCTTCGATTAGATCTTTCGTAAATGACGATCGCAACATATCCGAAATTCGCCCGTCGTAAAAGTAATTCAAAAGCGCAGACGCGAAAAGAAATTGATAGCTTTGAAAAAATGTCGGATCGCGCCACCGCAGCGGGAGCGACGTTAGCGAATTCAGTATCAGCCCGGTAGGCACCCAGCGTTAAACACAACCATGGATAACGAAAAAATAAAAAATCCCTGGCAGACCTTGTCGGGAAATGTCGTGTACGACAACCCGTGGATCACCGTGACCGAATTTCAGGTCATTAACCCATCGGGCGGCCGGGGGATCTACGGGAAAGTGCATTTCAAGAATCTGGCCATCGGGATCGTGGCCCTGGATGATGCACTTAATACCTGGCTCGTGGGGCAATACCGATACACCCTCGACGAATGGTCATGGGAGATTCCGGAAGGCGGTGGCCCCATGAATGAAGATCCCGTCTCGTCGGCGCAGCGTGAATTAAAAGAAGAGACCGGGATCACTGCCGGCCGCTGGCAGCAGGTCGTGAAACTGCACACCTCGAATTCAGTCACCGATGAAACGGGATTCGTTTTCCTCGCCGAGGACCTGCTATTCGGTGAACCTTCCCTTGAAGAGACGGAGGCCGGAATGAAAGTCATGAAGCTGCCTTTAACAGAGGCCCTGCGGATGGTCGAGGTGGGGAAGATTACAGACTCACTGAGCGTGATGGGGCTCCTCCGCGTTGCGCGCATGAAAGGCCTCTAGCCGTATTCTCCAGGATTTTGTTATCTTTTGAGAAATAATCCCACATGTCCACTCCACAGGCCCGGCCCGTCAAATACTCAAAAACTACGATCACCGAGTTGATGATCCCCTCCTACGCCAACTTCGGCGGGAAGATCCACGGTGGTATTCTCCTTTCGCTAATGGACAAGGTCGCCTATGCCTGCGCGAGCAAACATTCGGGCACCTACTGCGTGACGGTTTCTGTCGATAAAGTCGAGTTTCTCCAACCGGTTGAGGTCGGCGAACTCGTTTCCCTCAAGGCGTCGGTGAACTACGTGGGGAGAAGCTCCCTGATCGTGGGCATCCGGGTGGAAGCCCAGCATGTAAAACACGGTGCGACGAAACATACGAACTCGTCGTACTTCACCATGGTAGCGAAGGGTGACGACGAAAAACCCTGCACGGTTCCAAAACTCATCCTCGAAAACACGGAAGAGGTAAAGCGATTCATTGAATGCATGAGGATGAAGGAAATCAAGCAGTCTATCAACGCCCGGATGGATGATGCGCGTTCGACCATCGAAGTTTCGCGCGCCGACACCCTCCTCAAAGATGAGCGCTGCGAGATTCAACTCCCCTAGAAATACGTTTTCATCCAGCCAGGCGGCATTATAATTGCTCATTTTCCAAGAAAAAAACATGTATGAAACCGCGGAAAACATCTCTGGTTGCTGCATTGATACTATGGAGCACCACAACCGTTTTTAGTCAGGATTCACCGGCCACGTATTCACAAGATATCGGGTTTGGTGCAGGTTCCATCCTTTCGGGATTGTTCGGCAGTGGCACGGGGCCCGCCACATTCCTGTATAAGAAATACACGCACGACACCCAGGCCCGACGGCTCGGGATCACCCTCTCTACATCGCTTCGGGATGGGAGTGGCACCGACTTCCAGGGTGCCCCGACCGGAGACGACTACACAGCGGCTAACATTGAGATCCTCGTGGGAAAGGAATTTCAAAAGCCTATTGCCGGGCGTTGGGTGTGGTACTACGGTGGCGACATCGTCCCGGGATTTGGAATTCAAAAGTTCAGCGGAACAGCTCCAAATGCCCAGAACTGGCGAGAGGTGAATTTTGATGTAGCCATCAGGCCGTTCCTTGGCCTGCGGTTCAACATTAATGAACGCCTTTACCTTGCCACCGAGACCGGTGCGCGTCTTGCCTATAACTACCGCATGCGCACAGACGAAAATCCGAACGGCCAAAGTGCCGAGCGTTCGGACGGCACCATCGCATTGGGCGCATTCGCCGCAACGAGCATTTACATTTACTATCGCTTCTGAAGGTTATTTTCATGGGTTCAATTTTCGTATTTTGAACCCATGAATTTGATCCGAAGGTTATACACTGCCTATAGCCTCATCGTTTTCGTCATTCTGTTTCTTGCATTCTTCCCACTGCTCATGGTTCCGGTCCTGTTGAAAGATCGTTTCCAACTGGTGGGCGTCATCAACCGATGGTGGGCCAGGTCCCTCTTTTTTTTCTGCGGCATGCCATGGTCCGTGATCTACCACCACAAACCCGACCCCTCAAAGCAGTACATCTTTTGTCCCAATCATTTTTCCTACCTCGATATTGTGACCATGGGCCTGAACGACCACAACACGATCTTTGTCGGCAAGAATGACATGGAGCACATCCCGCTGTTCGGGTTCATGTACCGGAGGCTACACATCACCGTCGACCGCAACAAACTGAAAAGCCGGTACTCTACGATGGTGAGAACCCTGCAAGCGCTGGATGAAGGCAAGAGTCTGGTGATCTTCCCTGAAGGAGGAATTGTCACGGAGGGAGACCCTGTGATGGCCACCTTTAAGAATGGTGCATTTAGGGCATCCATCGAGAAACAAATCCCCATCGTGCCGGTTACAATTCCGTATAATTGGATAATTTTACCGCCTCAAGAATTCGTCCTCCACCGGCGATCGGTGAAGGCGATCTTTCACGCACCGATCGACCCGGCCGCGTACAAGATAAGAGACCTTGATGCGTACAAGCAACACGTGCGGAACGTTATTGAGAACGAGTTACGTCAGGAATTAAATAATGAAGATCGACAAGGAACATTTGGATAGGATCGCGCACCTGGCAAGGCTGGAGTTGGACGAACGCGACGCCGAGAAAATGATGCGGGATATGTCGGCGATCGTGGCGTGGGTTGAAAAACTGAGCGAAGTGGATACCACAGGCGTCGATCCGCTCACCACGATGTCACACGAGGTCAATGTGTTTCGCGAAGACGAGGTCCTCGAACACCTTCCCCACGACAGGGCGCTTGCCAACGCGCCAAAGAAAGATCAGGACTATTTCCGCGTTCCGAAAGTCATCGAATAAACCACTCCTTTGAAGGCCATACGCTCCATTGCCGGCACCCTTTACATTTTTTGGGTATTTCTCGTATTTACGGGTTTCATGCTGCTTTACCTACCGGGGATTGTCTTGCCGTTCTTTTTCGGTCAGCGCGCGGGTAGTGTCGGCTATTTTTTCCTTTTCCTTTGGTCGTGGACCTTCAGTATGCTGACATTCATCCGTTATCGTTTTCATGGCCGTGAACATTTCCGGAAGGGACAGCCCTACATTTACGTGAGCAATCATACCTCGTTCCTCGACCTGCCGGGCATACGCATGTTGATACCGGGACAGTTCAGGCCGCTGGCAAAGAAAGAACTTCGAAAGATCCCGGTCTTCGGATGGATCGCGCAAGCCGCCACCGTGATCGTCGATCGTTCGAGCACGGAGAGCAGGAGGAAAAGCATCGAAAGGCTCAAGGCCACGCTGCGGCACGGCATCTCAATCCTGATCTTTGCCGAAGGCACCCAGAACCGGACCTCGGAAATGCTTCAGCCCTTCCACGACGGCGCCTTCCGCATCGCCGTAGATACCCAACAGCCCATACTGCCAATGGTCGTAATCGGCGCCGGAAAACTGATGCCGCCGGGGACCATCCGCCTTAAACCCGG
This sequence comes from uncultured Roseivirgaceae bacterium, assembly GCA_964551035.1. Lineage (GTDB taxonomy): Bacteria > Bacteroidota > Bacteroidia > Cytophagales > Cyclobacteriaceae > Chryseosolibacter. The sequence continues at coordinate 42,623 of CAZKBK010000007.1, forward strand.
TCTGATCCGTATCTTTGTCGGCGAAGAGATTTCAACCGAAGGGCTTACGCCCGCGGATGTGAAGGCGTTAAAGACCCGAACATTTCAGGTGATGGAAAAAATGATTTCGACGAATTCAGCACAATAGATGCAAGACACCTCGTACCGAAGCAGACTTCTCGCGCTTACCATCGTCACGTCGAGTCCCATCGTCGCCATGTTCTTGTTTGGCAGCGTCGTGTACTACCTTCATACCTATGAGCATTTCTCGCGCAACGCGGAATTGATCCGCGTGTTCATGTGGATCGTTCCTACAGCCCTTACGGCGTGCCTCGGCATCTCTTTTATCGTCTTCAGGGCGGCGATTGGAAGAATCGCAAAAAGTACGTCGTTAGAGGAGAAGTTTTCTAAATACCAAAATGCGGTCATCCTGCGAATGGCCCTTATTGAGACGCCCGGCCTGCTGGGATGTGTAGCCGCGCTGACAACCGGTTATCTTTATTTCCTCGGAGCGGCGTTCATCGTGACCGTGATCTTTCTGTTTCTCCGACCATCGGTATTTACCATCGCCTCCGATCTGGCCCTCAGCAAAGAGGAAACGGAATTGTTAAAATAAAGAGGGACTACGCCAAAGGAACATAGACGATTTTCTTCGTCTCAAAAAAATCCTCCGAAAAATAACCCGCCAGGTCAAAGAGTTGATAGGGCTTGTGCAGTTCCGCGAGCTCTTCGCGAAGGTCGCCGCCTTTGAGGTAGAGAATGCCGTTATAAAGCTCCTGCCCGGAGTGTTTTTTCACCTTCCGGTGCACCCACCCGTAAAACGCTTTCAACCGCGTTACCGCCCTGCTGACGACAAAATCGAACTCGCCCTTCACCTGTTCGGCGCGAATTTGTGTAGCCGAGACGTTGCGGAGGCCCAGCGATTCGGCAACATGTTGAACAACCGTTATCTTTTTGCCGATGGAATCGACCAGAAGGAAAGACGTTTCCGGGAAAAGAATGGCAAGCGGAATACCGGGGAAGCCGCCTCCCGTACCGACATCAAGCACGGATGTTCCCGGATTGAAGCTTGTGACCTTCGCGATGCCCAGCGAATGAAGCACGTGGTTGACGTACAGGTTGTCAATGTCCTTTCGGGAGATGACGTTGATCTTGTTGTTCCAATCGCGATAGAGCGGAAAAAGCTGTGAAAACTGGTCCTTCTGAACTTGCGACAAGTCGGGGAAATACCGGAATATGACGTCTGCGCCGTGCAACTGAATGGGGCGTCTTAAATGATGTGCCTCTTGTTCTTCACCATTTCGTACATCAACTCGCGGGCGCGGTGGAGTTGCGCCTTTACCGTACCGAGCGGCGCGTCGAGATCTTCGGCGATTTCTTCGTAGCTCATTTCATGAAAATACCGCAGTCGCACCAGTTTCTGATACTTGGCGGGAAGCTTATCCACAAACATTTGCATCAATTCCGCCTTCTGGGCGCGGATGGCTTCCTCCTGGGGATTGAGGTTCTCGTCTTCCACCTCGATGGAAACGGATTGCCCATCATCATCGGTAAAGGTGTTTTCGATACTCAGCGTATTCAGTTTCTTCTTTCGAATAAAATCGATGGTGTTGTTAGTCGCAATTCTGAACAGCCACGTGCTGAAGGTAAAGTCCTTCTTGAATCGGTGCAGGCTTCTGAACGCCTTGGCGAACGACTCGATGGTGAGGTCTTCGGCGTCATCGACGTTTCGAATCATCTTGAGGATCATTTGATAGACGGGCCGCTTGTACCGCTGCAGCAGTTTCGCGTAGGCGGCATCGTCACCACCAATCGCCATGTCGATCAGCCGGAAATCCTCAATGGCTTTGTCAGAAAAATCACGTTTTACTTCGTCCATTGAACCTTTTTGGTTGCCAGAGCCGCCACCCCCGTTGAAAGATAATAAATCGCATATAGAAAATCTAAGAGGGGAATTGCCCACCATTCAAACGACAGCCTGAATCGCCGTACCATGATCAGAACCGAAATCATCATTACTATTATTCTGAAAACCAATGCCGAAGCGATCCACCACGGATGCCAGCTTCCGCCAAATAGCGGGATAGCGGCGAGCCACGCGAACATCCAGGTCAGGCTAAAGGCACCGAGGAATAAACGGTGTTTCGCGCGGTAATGTTTGCCGGCATTCAGGTGGCGGATCTTCTGCCGGAAGAATTCACGCCATCGCCTTTTGGGGATCGAGTACACGACGGCCCCCGGACGCATCTCGACGCGAAGGTTATGGGAAGTGGCATGTTGGTTGACAAATAAGTCGTCATCGCCACCGGTAATCCCCAAAAACCGGTTGAATCCCTTCTTTTCAAGGAAAAACGACTTACGATAAGCGAGGTTGCGCCCCACACCCATGTAGGGATTCCCCGCCAGGGCGAAGCTGAAGTACTGAAGGCCAGTCAGCCAGGTGTCGAAACGGATGAAAAGATTCAGCAGTCCGGCCTTGCGCTCGTATGGAGAAAAGCCCGTGACGATCTTTGCCTCGCCATCGAAATTGTCACTCATGGTGCTGATCCACCCCGTTCCCGAAGGCCGGCAATCAGCATCCGTAAGCAATATCCATTCATATGATGCCGCCTTGATTCCCAGCGTCAAACCATACTTTTTTCCATTGGCATGGTCCGGCACGCGGTCCACCTGCACAGCCTTGAGTCGGGAGTCGCGACGCATTTCCTCCAGGATGAGATCGTAGGTGCCATCGTTGGACCGGTCATTGACCACAATGACCTCAAACCTGGGGTGATCCTGGTCGAGCAGCAGCGGTATTAGTTCCCGCAGGTTTTCCTCCTCATCGTGTGCGCACACCACGACCGACACCCCGCCGTCCGGCGTTCCTCCGCCGGGGCGATACCGTTTGAGGGCAATTATGAAGACGATAAAAAAGAGGACCTGTAGAACGACGGCCGAAAAAAAAACGACACTTAAGATCTCCAACACGGATCGGAATCGGGTTAAAATTTGAATCGAAGGGCAAAGATAAGCGCAGCGTCGCCAAGCAAAAGGGAATTCAATAAGATATGAAGGGGTGGTTCCGGAAAAATTATCGCGACAGCCCCGCTCGTTTTCTTTGCCCCCATTTGAAACTTTTTCAGGAAAAATATAAATTGTGCGCGCACACACTAAAAAGTGTGTTTTTTCCAACACCAACGGCCTGTTCCGATCATGCACACCAAGAATATCAGAATCAAGGACATTGCCCAGCTCGCCGGAGTTTCCGTAGGAACGGTCGACCGCGTGCTTCACAATCGCGGTCGCGTCTCGGAGGACGCGTTGAAAAAGGTGATGACCGTTCTGGAGCAGATCGACTACAAACCGAACCTCATCGCCCGGACCCTCGGCGCAAATAAAAGCTACCGCATAGCGGCGCTCATCCCCAATCCAGAGCAGGACCCATACTGGGCTTCTTCCAAGGCGGGCATCAGCCAGGCGGAAGCGGAATGGCTGCGCTACGGCGTCACGGTCCGGCCCTACTTTTTCAATCTTTACGACAAGGATTCATTCAAGGCGGTTGCCGAAGCTGTAAAAGAGGACGCTCCCGATGGCATTCTCGTGGCTCCCATTTTTTATCACGAAACGCTGCCCTACTTTCAGCAATTTCGCGAGCGCGGCATACCGTACGTCCTCTTTAACACAAACATCCCCGAGGTCGAGGCCCTGAGCTTTATCGGACAGGACCTGTATCAAAGCGGAAAACTCGGGGCGGAATTGATGTTCATGGCACAAAACGGCGAGCCGGGCCACCTGGTGGTGCTTCACATTAATGAGGATCTCGACAACTCGGTGCACCTTGCGGAAAAAGAGCGGGGTTTCCGGCAGTTCTTCGAAGACAAGCCTTCGTCGGGATACACGGTTGACACGCTTAACCTTTATAATCCATCCGAGCAGGCGATCGGAGAGCAACTCCTCAGTCTGCTTGGCAATCCCGGGTTGAAGGGAATCTTCGTTAGTACTTCAAAGGGCACCTCCGTTGTCGCCGCCTTTTTGGAAAAACAGCTTCGCGGCGACGTCAAACTCGTGGGTTATGACATGCTTCAGGAGAACATCACGTTGATGAAGAAGGGGGTTATCAATTTCCTGATCAATCAAAATCCCAAGCGTCAGGCCTTCCTCGGCATCAACCACCTCATCGGTCACCTGATCCTGCACAAGCAGGCGCCGGTCAGGGACTTGCTTCCGCTGGAGATCATCTCCCGGGAGAATCTTGAATCGTACCTCGCGTCCAATATCCACTAATTTCCGGCGAGTAGGGATTGCGATGTGGTTTTGTCGCTCCCGCGCGGTATTTTGCGCGCCAAATGAAATTCGCTGTCACATCGACGGACCGGCATTCATCCGCGCGGGCGGGCGTATTAACGACGGCGCACGGTGATATCCGCACGCCGATATTTATGCCCGTGGGCACGGCGGGATCCGTCAAAGCCGTACATCAGCGGGAACTGGAAACCGACGTAAAGGCGGAGATCATCCTCGGAAACACGTACCACCTCTACCTTCGCCCGGGAATCGACATCCTGGAAAAGGCTGGCGGCATTCATCGGTTCAACGGCTGGTCCAGACCGATCCTGACCGATAGCGGCGGCTACCAGGTGTATTCGCTTGCTGAGAACCGGAAGATTGTCAGCGACGGCGTCACGTTTCGTTCGCACATCGACGGCGCCACGCATCATTTTACCCCCGAATCGGTAATCGATATTCAACGCAGCATTGGCGCCGATATCATGATGGCGTTCGATGAATGCACACCCTATCCCTGTGAACACCGATACGCTGAAACATCGATGGAACTGACGCACCAATGGTTGAAGCGCTGCGTCGCGCGTGTGCAATCCACGGAACCGCGCTACGGCTATGAACAGGTGTTGTTCCCAATTGTCCAGGGGAGCACTTTCGCCGACCTTCGCAAGCGATCGGCCGAATTTATTGCGGAACAGCAACAGCCGGGCAATGCCATCGGGGGACTTTCGGTGGGTGAGCCTCATGACGACATGTATGAAATGACCCGGCTGGTGTGCGGTATTCTGCCCGCGGACCGCCCTCGTTACCTCATGGGCGTGGGCACTCCCGAGAACATCCTTGAATCCATCGCCCTGGGTGTCGACATGTTCGATTGCGTAATGCCGACGCGGAACGCACGAAATGGCATGCTCTTCACCTCGGCGGGCATAATCAACATCCGGAATGAGAAATGGAAGGGCGATCTCTCGCCGATCGATCCCGCATTGGACGGTTATGCCAGCACTTTTTACTCAAAAGCGTATCTTCGGCATCTGATCATTAACAAGGAGATTTTAGGCGCGCAAATTGCTACCCTACAAAATCTTACTTTTTACCTTTGGCTGGTGCGCGAGGCGCGGCAACAAATTGAGAAGGGCACGTTTGCGGCGTGGAAAGACCGAATGGTGACCACGGTTTCTCAACGGCTGTAACACAACCGCCGGATGCAACTAAGAACGTTGTGTTACGGTTTGGTAGTCCAACGACAACATATATACAAGCATGAAGCTGCTCGACAGGTACATTTTAAAGCAATTTCTCAGCACGTTCTTCTTTGTGGTTGTGATCCTGCTGGCGGTCATCACCGTGATCGATCTCACCGACAAGATGGAAAAGTTTGTCAAGGCAAACCTCACCACCGCGCAGATCATCGGCTATTACCAGGACTTTATTCCCTGGATTGGCAGCTTGATTACACCGATCACAATTTTCATCGCGACGGTATATGTGTGCGCCCGCATGGCAGGCCGAACAGAGATCATCGCGATACTCGGCAGCGGGGTTAGCTTTCGAAGGATGCTCGTCCCCTATTTTGTAGGCGCATTGATCATTGCCGCCATCAGTTTCGTGCTCACCGGTTGGATCATACCCGACTCCAATAAGTCGAGGGTGGCCTTCGAGGTACAGTATATCAAGGGAAAGTACTACTACGACAAGCGCAATATCCACATCCAGGTGGCTCCCGGTGTAATGCTTTATCTGCAAAGCTACAACAACAACACGCAGACGGGTTACCAGTTCACGCTGGAACGCTTCGACGACAAGCGGCTGGTGGAGAAACTTACCGCGAGCCGTATCGAATGGGACAGCGCCAAGCAAAAGTGGACCTTGCACGACTATCAGATCCGTAAGATTGATCACCTGTTTGAAGTGCAGTCTACACCGCAGGGCGCCCGAGAATTCGGCGTGGAGGCCGGGCGTTCGGGGGAACCCGTGGTCTCGGGTCACAAAATGGACAGTGCCCTGGTTATCCATCCAAAGGAGTTTGAGAGTGACTATCGCAAATATGATGGCATGACCATCGATGAACTTGACGAATATATCGCCACGCTGAAAGCCCGGGGATCCACGGGAATTGAAGCCTATCAGGTTGAAAAATACACGCGATTTGCCTCGCCGTTCACGATCTTTATTCTGGTATTCATGGGGGTCATCGTGTCATCGCGAAAGAGCCGCGGCGGCACAGGGCTGCAAATCGCCCTTGGGTTCGCCCTTTCATTCTTATTTATTCTTTTCTTTACGCTCTTCCGGACCTTTGCAGAGGCTGGCTCCACGCCACCAATTATTTCCGTGTGGATACCCAATATCCTCTTCGCGATAATTTCCCTGGGCATGTACAAATACGTACCGCGATAGATGGCCTCCTCCGGGGATTACCTCAAGCTTCATTTCATCGTTTTCCTTTGGGGTTTTTCAGCTATTCTCGGCAAACTGGTAAGCATTTCCGCCGCTGAACTGGTTTTTCTCCGATCCATACTCGCCGCCGTTGGCATGGGCGGTGTGATCTGGTTCCTGAAAGGCAGTTTCGCCGTTGACCGGAAGGACTTTGTAAAACTCTTTTTGATCGGTTTCATAGTGGCGGTTCACTGGATCACTTTCTTCGGGTCGGCACGCGTGTCGAACGTCTCGGTTAGCCTGGTGGGGTTTGCCACCAACTCGCTTTGGGCTGCGTTGCTGGAGCCGTGGTTCAACCGGACCAGGCCGAAGAAATATGAGTTGCTGCTGGGGCTGATCGTCATGGTCGGCTTGTACGTGATTTTCTCTTTTGACTTTCAATACCGGCTTGGGCTTGTATTGGGCATCGTCGCCGGATTCACATCCGCGCTTTTTTCGGTTTTCAACGCCCGTCTGGTCAGGCGCATTGCCCCTAAAACCATTACGCTTTATGAGATGGTAGGCGCAGGCATTGCCATTGGTCTGTACATGCTTATTCACAACGCCGCCAGTACAGCAGGGAATGAATTCCGCCTCGACGCCACGTTCGCTGACGTCATCTACATCGCTATTCTCGCCGGCGCGTGTTCGGTTTATGCCTATACGGTCGCCGTTGAACTCATGCGCCGCATCTCCGTCTTCATGATTCAGCTCACCCTGAACCTCGAACCGCTTTACGGAATTGTAATGGCGGTCATTATTTTCGGAGAAAAAGAAAAGATGAACCTGAACTTTTACGCGGGAGCACTCATCATTCTGACCGCTGTCCTCATCTACCCCATGTTAAAGAAGCGGTTCGACAGGACGGTTCTCATCGATTAAGGAGCCGCCTTTGCCACCGCCGAGAAATAGAAGTGTTCACGGAACAGGCCTGCAAGCTGAACCTCGGCGGGAAAGATACCGAAGACCGCTGCGCCCGATCCGCTCATCGACGCAAACAGCGCGCCTTGCTCAAGGAGCTGTTCTTTAATGGCGGCGACAACCGGGAATTTCCGGAAGACCGGTTCCTCGAAATCGTTGGTCACGCGCCCCGACCACGCATCCGGTGGAAAGCTTTCGAGGTTTTTTTTCAGATCGAACGCGGGCGCCTGTGGCGTGAGCAGGGCGTAAGCGTCAGCGGTGGAGACGTGAACATCCGGTTTCACAACCACAATGCATTTACCACCGATTCCGACATCGATGTCGCTGAGTAGCTCGCCGCGACCGCGACCGAGTTTGGGCCTGTCCGAAATAAAGAAAGCGCAATCGCTTCCGAGGCGCGCAGCATAGGCCGTCAGTTGATCGGGCGTGAGCGCGAGTTGAAAGATGGTGTTCAACGTCCTCAGCGTCCAGGCCCCGTCGGACGATCCTCCCCCCAGCCCTGCGCCCATCGGGATAATCTTGTGAAGGTGAATGCTGACCGGCGGGAGATCGAAATCAGCACGCATCAGTTCATAGGCCTTCACGCAGAGGTTCCCAAGGGCTGGGCCGGCGATTGCAAGGCCCGTGGAACGAAACGAAAATTCACGGGCGGGAATAATTTCCAGCACATCGGTGAGGGGCAGCGGATAGTAGCAGGTGATGACGTCATGATAGCCATCAGGTCGTCTTGCGACAACCTGAAGGCCGAGGTTGATCTTGGATGGCGGAAAACAAACCATCTCACAAAACGTTGTCGCCCCAGAGGGGGACGAGCGTGCTATTTGGAAATCTTTTCAATCAGCTCCTCGGTGATACCGGTCGAAGAGAACCCGCCGTCATGCATGAGGTTTTGCATCGTTACCATGCGGGTATAGTCCGAGAAGAGACTTACGATATAGTTGGCGCAGTCGTCGGCCGACGCATTGCCAAGGGGCGACATCATACTGGCATAGTCGAAGAAGACATCGAATCCTGATATGCCAGTACCCGCGGTGGTCTTTGTCGGCGATTGCGAAATCGTATTCACCCTTACTTTCTTGAGCTTACCGAGCCGATATCCATAGCTCCGTGCGATCGACTCGAGCACCGCCTTGGCCTGTCCCATGTCGGAGTAATCGGGGAATGTCCTTTGTGCAGCGATGTAGGTGAGCGCTACCACCGAGCCCCATTCGTTCAGGGAGTCGGTCTTTTCAGCGGTTTGCATGACCTTGTGGAACGAGACGCCGGAGATGTCGAGGGTCTTCAGGAACCAGTCGTAGTTGAGGTCTCCGTAGGATCGGTTCTTGCGCACGTTGGGGCTCATCCCAATGGAGTGAAGCACGAAATCCAGCTTTCCCCCCAACACCTCCTTCGATTTGGCGAAGAGGTTGTTCAGGTCCTCCTCCGAGGTGGCATCGGCGGGTATGATCTCCGCATTGCAGGTACGGGCCAATTCATTGATCTTGCCCATGCGCATGGCTATCGGAGCGTTTGTCAGCGTAAAGGCGCCCCCCTCCTCTTTCACCCGTAACGCCGTTTTCCAGGCAATCGAATTCTCGTCCAAAGCCCCGAATATGATGCCTCTTTTGCCCTTTAGCAGATCGTTTGTCATGTCCTGTTTTTTTTGATAAGGGCCACAATATTACAAATCCTGCGGTTAGTGTGAAACCGGCGGATAAAATTACAGTCCAAAAAATGCCATGATTGATTTTAATTGATATATTTATAGGCTGACAAAACCGCCTGTACCTATGGAAGAAGCAACCCCGCATTTTATTCAAACTTTTGACAATGACCTGATCCCCGCGGCACTGGTCTGTGCCGGAGTGGCCGTACTCATTCTGCTGTATCATGAGTTCCGCCTGGTGATGATCAAGGACTACAAAGCCAAATACGATTACGTTAACAACCATGAAGTCCAGTATTTCTGGTACGCGGTCGTGGTGCTTATTTTGGGCGTCGCCCTGTACCTGAACCACCTTGCCGCAACGGTATCCACGTCGGTATTTGAAAACCAGACCACATGGTTCTATGTCCGTGGATTCATGACGCTCTGCCTCATGGCGATACTTTATGTGATCTTCAACAGCCTCGTCAGGATCTATTACCCCAGGTTCGTGGAACGCCGCCTGGAAAAATTAAAGGACAAGCCGCGGATATCGCCGGACGGCAATGTGATGAGAAAACTTGCCGAAGAAGAAGAGGAAGCACACCTGGAGGCATGGCAATTTCAGGAGCAGAAGGACGTCCATTCCGTCGACTATGTGGTATGGCTTGACGAAAAGACCGGCTATAAGAAGATCGAAAAATACGAAACCTACAAACACGCCATTGAATGTCCTGAATGTGGTTATGTCACGCTCAAGATGACCAGTGAAGAAGTGGTTGCTGCCCCAACCGAGGACGAGAGTGGCGTGCTGGTGCAACACTACAAATGTACCTACTGCAGCCATCGGCAAGTGCGCGAAAAACTGATCGCGAAGTTGTCGCAGAATGTGATGGCCTGAGGCGATCTCAATTTTCTTTGCGAAAGCAAGTCCACCGGGCTTGCTTTTTTTTATCATTGCAGCGCAGTTCACCATGACGATTCAGGAGAAGCAACAGCAGCCGATTGGCGTTTTCGATAGCGGTATCGGAGGCCTCACCGTGGCGCAGGCCATCAAGGAACTGCTGCCCCGTGAGCACTTGATCTATTTCGGCGACACGGCCCACCTGCCCTATGGCGACAAATCAGAGGCCGCAATCCAGGCCTATTCCGTTCGCATCTCCAATGTCCTGCTCAGGAAAGGTTGTAAAGTGATTGTCATCGCCTGTAATTCGGCGAGTTCCGCCGCGTATGAATTGCTAAAGGAATATGTCCGCACGGATACGCACATCATCAACGTGATCGACCCGATGGTGGATTTGGTTGGCGCCGCGTATGCCGGGCGAAACGTCGGGCTCATTGGCACCAAACGCACGGTGCAATCGGGCGTCTATGCGCGAAAAATTGAGGAGTTGAACAAAGGGATCACCCTCCGTTCCATGGCAGCACCACTCCTGGCGCCAATGATCGAGGAGGGGTTCTTCAACAACCAGATCAGCCACGATGTTATTGACCAATACCTGTCGGACCCGGAACTCCAAAACATTGACGCCCTCATCCTCGCCTGCACCCATTACCCCCTCATAAAGAAGGAAATCTCCGCCTGGTATGGAGACCGTATTCCGATCCTGGATTCCTCCGAAGTCGTAGCCCGGGCACTGAAGCGCTACCTGCAGGGCAGCGATCTGCTCAACGAAGGCGGCGAAGGGCAGGACCATTTCCTCGTTTCCGACTACACGGAATCATTCGAGTCATCGGCGCGCACATTCTTTCGCAAAAGCGTCGCCCTTGAAAAGCACCCGTTGTGGGAGTGAGGAAAGGAAAAACCGCTTTATCTGGCAGAGAACCGCGATATTTCCCATCTTGTCGTGGCTTTGATGACCCTATCGACCACATTAGCTTTCTTTCTTCCCTTCCTGGTCGGCTACACCGTCTTGGCCATTTACGCTGAACGTAAACTATCGGCCTTCATGCAGGACCGGCTTGGACCCATGGAGGTCGGGTATTACGGACTGGCGCAAACCATTGCTGATCTTTTGAAACTCATTCAAAAGGAGGACATCGTGCCTGCGAACGCCGACAAGGGCATGTTCCGTTCGGCACCGCTCGCCATCTTTGTTTCTGTATTCGCCGGTTTTGCCGTGCTGCCCCTCAGCCCCTCCTGGGGCGGGGCAGGTATCGCGTCAGGCGTTTTTTTCCTCTTAGCGATCATCTCCCTGGATGTGATTGGCATCGTGATGGCCGGATGGAGTTCCAACAACAAATACAGTGTACTGGGAACCATGCGCTCAGCGGCGCAGATCATTTCCTATGAGATCCCGCTGGGGTTGTCGGTACTGTGTGTGTGTCTTCTTTGCGGGACATTAGACCTGCAGGCAATTTCCTATCAGCAGGGCATCCTTTCAGATGCCCCGCGCTACTTCCTGGAAATCCCGGCCCTGAACATCGACACAACGGTGTGGGGTGGGGTCTTCAGTTGGAATATTTTCAGAATGCCGATCCTGTTCGTCGTGTGGGTGGTTTTCTTCATTTCCTCGCTCGCCGAAGCGAACCGCGCTCCATTCGACCTTCCCGAAGCTGAATCAGAACTGGTACAGGGATATCAGACCGAGTACTCCGGATTCCGGTGGGCCGTGATCATGCTGGGTGAGTATGCAATGATGCTTTTGGTGAGTATATTAGGGGTTGTGTTGTTCTTCGGAAGTTGGAATACGCCACTGCCCGACTTGGGTAGGGTGCGCCTGGCGACCTGGTCGACGGGCGAACCCGGTACGCTGGCCGCTTCCCTATGGGGAATTTTCTGGTTAGTAACGAAATCTTTATTTTTCGTAGCCGTACAAATGTGGGTGCGCTGGACCTACCCCCGTTTAAGGGTGGATCAGCTCATGAGCCTAAGCTGGAAATATCTCACACCCATCGGGTTGGTTATGGTGATTGTTTGTGCTTTCTGGAAAATCGTTTTTATATAACGCCGTGCGTATCGTTACCTCATTTGTCGTATCATTCTTCTGCTCCCTGACGCTGTTCGGACAGGAGAAGATTGATAGTCTTAAAGCCGAGCTGGACAAAAACATCGCCGACTCGACGAGAATTCAGGTGCTTGTGGACCTGTCAAGGGCGTACCAGTATAAAGACTTCGAACAAAGCAAACGATTCGCGGAAGAGGCCGTACGGATCGCCGAGCATGACGCGCCGGATGTCATTAAGATTATCGCTTATGAAAACCTGGCGACACTCTACACGTTGAGTGGCGACTACAGCAGCGCCCTGCGCTACGACAACCTCTCCCTGCAGCAAAGCATTCGCAGCGCAGACAGCCTCAACATCACGACCAACTACAACAACATCGCAAACGACTACTTTGACCTCGGGGACTACGATGAGGCCTATTTCTACTTCACCCAATCGTACCGGATTGCCCAACTCATCGATGACTCGTTGCGAATGACCATCGCCCTTCACAACGTTGGCCGCGTGTTTAAGGAACTGGGTCAGTACGACCGCGCGCTCGACCACCTCAAGCTTTCCCAGAATCTTAGCAGCCAGATCGAAGATGCGGAAGGTATTCCATATTCGCTTGACGAAATAGGGGATGTATTGCTCCGCAAGCAGGAATATGATTCAGCGCTCAAGATCCTCATGAGGTCGCTCGCAATGACCCGCGAATTGGACATCCGCGTGCTCGAGCCCCGAACCCTCACCAAGATCGCAAACGCCTACCTCCACACGAACGATTTTCGCACGGCGCTTGCCTACTATGACACGACGTACGCGCTGCATGAAAAGACCAACAATCGTTTCGGACTCGCCGAAGTTGAACTGGGCCGCGGAGTCGTATTTATGGAACAGGCGCACTATGATGAGGCGATGGGCTACATCAATCGCGCCCTCGATATGGCACGGGAAACCAACGCACGCGTGCTCGAGATCAATTGCTACAACAAACTCTCCAGCCTTCTGGAACTCAAGGGGGAATACAAGAAATCCCTGGAATACTTCCGGATGTACAAGGCGCTTGAAGACAGCCTGTTCAGCCAGGATATGCAGGAAAAACTGCTTCGTGATCAACTGCGGTTCGAAACGGAAGCCAAGGATACGCAGATCGCCGCGCTGAGCCAGGCACGCGAGCAGAGCGACGATGAGATCAAGCGGAAAGACTTTATTAATAATATTCTCGTCGTCGTCATGGCCCTTAGCGTCATTCTGCTTGCCACCGTCTACCGCAGTGGTCAGCGCAGACGCCAGATCAACATGCTGTTGCTGCAGCACCAGAAGGACATGGAAAAGCGCAGCGAAGAACTCGAGCGCCTTAACCAGGTCAAGGATAAATTCTTTTCTATTATTTCGCATGACCTTCGCTCGCCCATCAATGCCCTGGCGGGCCTGCTCGACCTCCTGGACAAAGGCGCCGTTTCCTCGGAGGAATTACCCAAGCACATCCGGGAACTGAAGACGAGGTTCAACCACACCCGCACCCTGCTCAACAACCTCCTTGACTGGACGCTCTTGCAGATGGACAAGCTAAACCTCCAGGCAAACAAGATTGAGTTGCGCAAGATCGTGGACGAGAACACGCAATTGCTCACTTCGATGCAGACCAAGCCGATTAAGCTTGTCAATGAGGTGCCGCACAACGCGATCGCTTTCGCCGATTCCAATACCGTAAACCTTGTGATCCGAAACCTCATTACCAACGCCATGAAGTTTACAAACGATGGAGGTACCGTCATCATTGGCGCAAAGGAAGCCGGCATGGAGTGGCACATTTCGGTGACCGACACAGGCATTGGAATGAACGCGGACGTCCTCAAAATCCTGTTCGACAAGACTGCGCCCTACACCACGCGCGGCACCGCCAACGAAAAGGGTACCGGCCTCGGCTTGATCCTTTGCAAGGAGTTTGTGGAGAAAAACGGCGGAAAGATCTGGGTGGAAAGCAAGCCGGAACACGGCAGTAAATTTACGTTCAGCCTTCCAAAAGCGGACTGATCGGGCGCTGCGGCGACTTCGACAACGACCAATCCTTTTTTCTCCCTATTTTTGTTTTGCAAGCATGGCAAATTCGCGAGCTACATATGGTCAGGCGATGGCAACAGCCACCCGGTCGCTTTGGGAAGGTCTCCGGTTGACTTTGAAACACCTTTTTGCCGCGCGAAAAAGCCGCAGGCCTTTGGCAATCTTCGGACAGAACTACTTCAAGGAGCCCGACGGCATCGCGACCATTCAATATCCCCACGAAATTCTCCCGGTGCCAGTCACCGGCCGGTATCGCCTGCACAACGAGATAGACGACTGCATCGTCTGCGACAAGTGTGCGAAGGTCTGCCCGGTCGACTGCATCACGATTGAAGCCGTGCGCGCGGTGGAGGAGTTCGGGAAAACGTCCGATGGCACGCCCAGGCGAATCTACGCGGCGAAATTCGACATCAATATGGACCAGTGCTGTTTTTGTGGGCTCTGCACCACGGTTTGTCCGACAGAATGCCTCACCATGACGAGCGTGTATGACTTCAGCGTGACCGACATTCGGGAGCACATTTTTGCCTATGCGGAAATGACGCCGGAGGAAATCGCGGAGAAGAAAAATCTGTTTGACCAATATCAGCGCGATAGAAAGAAAGAAAGTGCACCGGCAGCGCCACCGTCCGGAGCGTCCACCACCGGGGCTCCCAAACCGGTGTCGCGCCCGGCATTCAGGCCGAAGGTCAAACCTTCCGGACCGACCGGGACCCCTCCCCCATCATCTACGCCATGAACCTCGAAGCACTGGTCATGTATTTCTTCATCGGGCTTACCGCCATCTCCGGGCTCGGCGTTCTTTTGATCCGGAATGTATTCAAAGCTGCGTTGTCGCTGCTGGTGTGCCTGCTCGGGTTGGCCGCGCTCTACGTACTTTCATTCGCCGAATTCGTGGCCGTAGCGCAAATACTGGTGTATGCGGGCGGGGTGGTCGTGCTGATTCTCTTCGGTGTCATGCTTACCACCAAAATCTCCGGGAAGGCCCTGGCCGCCGGGTACGGCAACGTAGCGAGTGGTGTTCTTCTCATGATCGGATTACTATGGTTGCTGACCCCCCTGCTGCAAGATCTGCCTCACGCGACCCCGGCAACGACGCCAACTGCGGTAGTATCTGACATTGAATCCATCGGCACGCTTTTGATGACATGGTACGCGCTGCCCTTCGAAGTAACGGGCATCATTCTTCTCCTGGCACTCGTCGGCGCCGCGGTTTCGGGCACAACAAAAAGCACCGAACCCGATGCCTGACCTGCTTCCATTTTTGAGCGCATTCCTCTTCGCCATGGGCCTGGGCGTAATCGTTATCCGGCGAAATACCATCATGATGCTGATGGGCATCGAGTTGATGCTCAATGCCGCCAACCTGAACCTTATCGCCTTTGACCGACATTATCCGCACAATCAGGATGGTCAAATGTTTGCCCTATTTGTTATCATTGTAGCGGTTTGCGAAGCTGCCGTGGGTCTTGCCATTATCCTTCGGGTTTACAAGCACTACCAGTCCTCACAACCGGACGAAATCACCGACCTTAAAGGTTAAAGTCTTTGGACGTGACAAGCGATATCCTTTCCGACGTATTGGCTTACGCGTTGGCAGCTACACTGCTTCCGCTGATTTCCTTTTTTACCTCCCTGCTCATTCCGGCGCGATATTCATGGCTGGTGAGTCTGAAAGCCAATGGGCTGTTGCTGGGAAGCCTGTTCTGCGCCCTCAAGACAGCCCAGTTGGCCTGGCCTTCGGACGGGATTGTTTTTGCCACTTCGTGGTTTTCGATCGGCGGTCATCAACTCGATGCCGCCCTGGAATTGTCCAGGCCGTCGTTGGTAATGTTGGTGGTGGTGGCCGTCATATCGTTTCTGGTGCATATCTATTCTTCAGGCTACATGGCCGAGGACCGCGGCATCCAGCGATACTTTGCCATGCTCGGTTTCTTCACGTTTTCAATGCAGGGACTGGTCCTGGCTGATAATTTATTGCAGCTTTTTTTCTTTTGGGAACTGGTGGGTTTTTCGTCTTACATGCTGATCGGGCATTGGATGGAAAATCCGGCGGCCGGGCAGGCCGCAAAGAAAGCGTTCATCATGAATCGGATCGGCGATCTCGGTTTCATTGTCGGCATGATGATCATCTGGACCCACAGCGGTACTTTTTCGATTTCGGACCTCCTGGCGTCCGCGCCTTTTGAGTGGCAGACGGTGGGGGCATTGTGCATATTCTTTGCTGTCGCGGGAAAATCCGCGCAATTTCCGCTGTTCACCTGGCTCCCCGACGCGATGGCTGGTCCCACGCCGGTCTCTGCGCTTATCCACGCGGCCACCATGGTTGCGGCGGGCGTGTACCTTCTGGTCAGGCTTG
The DNA here is from genome assembly GCA_964551035.1 of uncultured Roseivirgaceae bacterium. Lineage (GTDB taxonomy): Bacteria > Bacteroidota > Bacteroidia > Cytophagales > Cyclobacteriaceae > Chryseosolibacter. Next base: position 59,182 of record CAZKBK010000007.1, read on the forward strand.
CGCCTGTGTTCACGCCAGATAGCCTTATCGTTGTATCGGGGACGGGATTACTAACCGCGGTGCTCGGCGCCATTGCGGCGTTACGAGCGTTCGATCTAAAACGCATCCTCGCTTACTCCACGATGTCACAACTCGGTCTCATGGTGATGGCGCTGGGAATGGGAGCTGTCGGCGCGGCGTTTGCCCATTTGGTCGCGCATGCGTTTTTCAAAGCCTGCTTGTTCCTTTCCGCGGGATCGGTGATCCACGGTGTACATCGTGCGCAGTTGCGGTCTCAACTCAACGTTGAGGCGCAGGATATCCGAAACATGGGCGGCCTGAAAGAAATGCTCCCGGTCACCTTTGTGACCTTCTCCATCGGCGCAGCCTCCCTGGCCGGCCTGCCCTTGTTCTCCGGTTTTCTCTCCAAGGAAGCGATGTTGTTGTCGATCATCGGCAGCACCGATTCGGCGTCGTGGCTTATGGGAGCCGGTCTGCTGCTCGTGTCCATGCTGACTGCCGTGTACGCTTTCCGAATGGTATGGATGGTGTTTATGGGTTCACCCCGTCACCAGATCGCAGCATTTGTCACGCAGGCTCCTGGCGTCATGCGCCTTCCTGCCCTGGCACTGGCCATGGCGTCTTTTTGGTTCACCATTTCGTGGAATCCGTTTATCGCCGACGGATGGCTCTTGGGCAATCCCGGACAGGCAAACCCTGGGCTCACGTTGATCTCCGCGGGATGGGTCTGCCTTGCGATGCTTGTCGGATATTTCCTGTACCACAAAGGTACATTCAGCCCGCGACCATCCGTGAACGACGTGTACTTTGTTGACCGTTTTTACCAACGATCGTTCGGGAAAATTGTCAACCTGGGCGCGAGTGTCGTGGCGTACACGGACCGGCGTTGGATCGATGGGTTCGTTCATGCCCTCGCCTACTTTCATGTGACGTTTTCACACGTTGCCGCCTGGTTCGACAAGGCCGTTGTTGACGGCGTGGTTAATGCCGCAGCCAGGACCGCCGCCCTGGCCGGCGCAGTCGTCAGGAGTTTCCAGGGAGGAAAAATTCAGCTTTATATTTTTTGGGCGATCCTCGCGACTATTATTTTTCTAATTTGGATGTTGGATTAGCCATCAACGTACGCCAACCACGAACGCCATACCGACACCGTCACTGAAGGATGCAGCAATATCTCATTTCAGGCCTGATCTTCACCCCACTGATTGCGGCTGCCATCACTTTGTTCATACCCGTGGGATCACGGCAGATACTCAGGTTAATTGCACTGGTCACAGTGGCCATTCAACTCCTCCTCGCTGTCTGCGCCGCGGTATTCTTTGACCCCGGGAAAGGCTTGCAATTTGTTGAGCAGCAACCCTGGATCACCATCAACCTCGGGTCCTGGGGATCGTTGAAAGCGGAATACTTTGTCGGTCTTGACGGCCTGAGCCTGCCCCTCGTTCTCCTTTCGGTCGGCGTCATGCTGATCGTGACGATCTCTTCCTACACCATTCAGCAAAATACGAAGGGATATTATATCCTGCTTCTGATCCTGAACGCGGCAATCATCGGAACTTTCACCGCGCTCGATTTACTTTTATTCTACCTGTTTTTCGAGTTCATGTTGTTGCCGATGTTTTTCCTCATTGGAATCTGGGGCGGCAGCCGTCGCGAATACGCATCCGTCAAATTTTTTCTATATACACTCTTTGGCTCGATCCTCATTTTGATCGTGATGATCGCGTTGTATCTCTCGGTCAATGATCCCTCGGCCCACGGCTCACTCGTGCACAGTTTCAACCTGTTGCACATGAGCAATCCCATCAACTTTATCTCCAACACCATTCTTGATCCGAACAACCGAACCTTTATAGGGGGCGTGCCCGCCAGGACATGGGCCTTCCTCTTTTTGCTCATCGGATTTGCCATCAAGCTGCCCGCGTTTCCCTTGCACACGTGGCTGCCAGACGCGCACGTGGAAGCACCTACACCCGTTTCGGTTGTCCTCGCCGCGCTGCTCCTCAAGATCGGGGCGTATGGATTGCTGCGCATCGCCTGGCCGATCTTTCCGGAAGCGGCCCTCGACCTGGCATGGGTGGTGGCGTTGTTTGGCGTCATCTCCATCATTTATGGCGCATTGAATGCGATGGCCAGCAAGGATCTCAAGCGGCTGATCGCCTATTCGTCTGTGTCGCACATGGGTTTTGTGCTGCTCGGGATGGCCTCCATGACCGAGGAAGGCGTGACCGGCGCCGTATATCAAATGGTCAGCCATGGCATCATATCAGCGATGCTTTTTATTGTCGCCGGGGTGCTCTATGACCGGACCGGAGACCGTACGATTACAAACTATTCCGGGCTGGCATCAAAGACCCCGGCGTTCTTCGGCGCCGTTTTGATCGCATTCTTCGCTTCCATGGGACTCCCGGGCTTTTCAGGCTTTATCGCCGAAATCATGGTCTTCCTCGGCGCCTTCAAAGCCAACAGCATTAACGGTCTGATCCACGAAAGCTACGCGATAATCGCCACGGTCGGGCTCGCACTCGGCGCCGCTTACTATTTATGGACCCTTCAGCGGATGTTCTTCGGAACGTTTCATCTAAAGGGAAAAACATCGGTTAGCCTCCTGCATGATCTCGATCGACGCGAATACCTGATGCTTACGCCCCTGGCGCTGGCGGCGCTGTTCTTTGGAATTTTTCCACAGCCGCTGCTGGATCTGATCAATCCATTTACCGAGCACTTCGTCCGTTCCGTGATGTCGGCGGGAAAAAGCTTAACGTTCTGAAATGGGGGCAAACTGGAATGAACGTCTGGATGCGATTCAGGGAAGCCTGATCTACTTCCTGCCAGAGCTTGCCCTGGTCGTTCTTTTCGTTGCGCTCATCATCGCTTCCTTCGTTACACAGAAGCAACGCACCCTGTTGATGATCACCGCAGCGGGACACCTGGTCTCCCTGGTGCTGGGGCTTGTCCAAGACTTGAGCGATCACGTGATCCTCTTCGACGGCATGCTAAGGCACGACGGGCTGGCAACCTGGTTGAAAGTATTGGTCGACGCCGGTGTCGTCTTTACCTGCCTCCTGACAACGGCACGACCACAGGTACGCCCCGGTGAATACTTCGCGGTACTCACCGGGGTTGCCATCGGCGCCCACCTCCTGGTGATGTGCAACAACTTCCTGATGATTTTCATTGCCCTTGAGGTGGTGTCCATAGGAAGTTATGTGCTGGCCGGATTCGCCTTCAACAAGCAAGGCAGCGAGGGAAGCATGAAGTACTTCCTTTTTGGGGCAACCGCCTCGGCGGTAATGCTGTACGGATTCTCCCTTCTTTATGGGTTGTCGGGAACCTTAAGGATGGATGACCCCCATCTGACGGAGACACTGGCATCGGGTACATCGCCGCTGGTGTTGGTTTCGGGCCTGATGGTCATCGCTGGTTTTCTCTTTAAGATATCGGCAACGCCCATGCATTTCTGGGCTCCCGACGTTTATGCAGGAGCACCCACGCCGGTGGTCGCATTCTTCTCCGTTGTACCGAAGCTCGCAGGCCTCGGGGTGCTGGTCAGGTTTGCCCTGACATTGAATTCCTTTGGAGAACCTGCATTCGATTGGCAAAGCATCCTGGCACTCGTCTCCCTGTTGACCATCACCATCGGCAATGTCGCAGCACTGAAGCAGACCGATCCCAAAAGGATGATGGCGTATTCTTCGATTGCCCACTCCGGTTTCCTGCTCGTGGGATTGGTGCCTTTCTCGCCGCAGGGCATTCATTATATGTTGTTTTATGCCGTCGTCTACCTCGTCATGAACTTCACCGTTTTCGCCGTTCTCCTCTTTTTTGAGGAGCAAAACATCCACACCATCCCCGGGTTCGCCGGGGCAGCCCGTAGTTTTGTGTGGGCATCGGTGCTGTTGTTGATTGGATTCGTGTCCCTGACGGGCTTACCGCCTACCGCCGGCTTTACGGCCAAGCTGTTCGTTTTTTCCGCCCTGTGGGAATCGTATGGCATTGCGGGAAAACCACTCTACCTATGGCTTCTGGTGCTCGGGCTGATCAACACTGTCATTTCACTTTTTTACTATTTCCGCATTCCATACTACAGTTTCCTTCGAACGCTCCAACCGGCAATCCCAAAGGCGAATTTACAGGCGGGATTTCTGCATTTTCTGGCATTTTTGCTCGTTATCATCCTGCTGGCCCTCTTCTTTGCCCCGGGGCTGTTGATGGGTTGGATTAATAAAATTACCTTTGTCTCATAAATTCAGGTAACGGTTGGCTCCCTACATATCCCGAATTTTTCGGCTGCGAAGTTTGTTTCCGGAAAGTCAACAGACACTGAAACGGATAACGGATCTCCCATGAGCGACCAGATTCTCCACGAATGCGGCATTGCCCTCATTCGATTGCGAAAGCCACTTTCCTACTACATCGAAAAGTACGGGCCGACTTATGCGGTCAACAAGATGTATATCCTGATGGAGAAACAACACAACCGGGGCCAGGACGGGGCCGGCGTGGCGAACATCAAGATCGATCTTGAACCTGGCCGCCGCTACATCAGCCGGTACCGCTCAATCAAATCCCAGCCCGTCGCCGACCTCTTTAAAAAAATCAGCAAGAAATTCCGAAAGGGCCAGAAGGCCGGAAAGGAAAAGTTCCGCGACGAACACTGGCTCAAGGAAAATATCGCATTCACCGGTGAACTGTGGCTTGGCCACCTCCGGTACGGAACTCACGGCGTGAACAGCATTGAAAACGTTCACCCTTTTCTCCGGCAGAACAACTGGAGAAGCCGTAACCTCGTCATGGCCGGCAATTTCAACATGACGAACGTAGACGAGTTGTTCGATATCCTCGTGAATCTCGGACAGCACCCAAAAGAGAAGGTCGATACCGTAACGGTGATGGAGAAGATCGGCCACTTTCTCGATGAAGAGGTCCAAACCCTCTTTGAGCGGTACAAGGACCGGTATTCGAACCGCGAGGTTTCCGACATCATCGAGAACGAACTTAACATGCACCGCGTATTGAAAAGGGCGTGCAAGGATTTAGACGGCGGGTATACCATGGCAGGCCTTACAGGATCGGGTTCTGCTTTTGTGGTACGCGACCCCAACGGCATCCGCCCCGCCTATTTTTACGCCGACGACGAGGTGGTTGTCGTGGCAAGCGAAAAGCCGGCAATCAAAACCGCTTTCAATGTCGAATATGCACAGATCGAGGAGATCCGCCCCGGCCACGCCCTCATCATCGACAAGAACGGCGAATTCGGGCAGCACGAGGTCTTCAAGCCGGGGGAAAAGAAATCGTGCAGTTTCGAGCGGATTTACTTCTCACGTGGCAACGACCCGGACATCTATCGCGAACGCAAGCAGTTGGGCCGTTTGCTCGTCCCCCAAGTGTTGCAGTCCATCAATTTTGACCTTAAGAATACCGTATTCTCTTACATTCCCAATACTGCCGAAACGGCCTTCTTTGGGATGATGGCTGGCATTGAGGACTACCTCATCAAAAAACAGAAAGAAATCATTATCGATGGCAAACCCACCGTGGACTCCCTCGAGGACATTCTCTCCTTCAGACCGCGGATCGAAAAATTAGTCCTAAAGGATGTTAAACTCAGGACGTTTATCGCCGACGACGTTCATCGCGACGATATGGTGGCTCACGTCTATGATACGACGTACGAGGTGCTGAAAAAAGGCAAAGACACCCTGGTCGTGATTGACGATTCGATCGTGCGCGGAACCACCCTTGAGAAAAGCATTCTCAAAATGCTTGATCGGATCGGCCCGAAGAAGATTGTCGTCGTTTCCTCCGCGCCGCAAATCCGATACCCGGACTGCTACGGCATCGACATGAGCCGCATGGGCGACTTCGTTGCCTTCCGGGCCATGGTAAGCCTGCTGAAGGAACGGGGCAAGGATTACCTTCTGGGCGAAGTCTACGAGAAATGCACGAACGCGCAGGGTCAGCGCCGGCAGGCCAACCATGTGAAGCACCTTTATGATCAATTCACCGATGAGGAGTTGTCGTCCAAGATCGCCGAGATTGTAAGACCCGCCGGCATGAAGGCCGGCTTGCAGGTCGTCTTTCAAACCGTGGACAACCTGCACAAAGCTTGTCCTCACCACACCGGAGACTGGTACTTCACGGGAAATTATCCCACGCCTGGCGGCAACAAGGTCGTCAACCAGTCCTACGTCAATTACATGGAGGGTAAACTCGTGCGGGCTTACTAGCACGTTCTACAGGCCTGGCCCATTTCACGTTATCCCGAGGCCTCCGAGAGACCCACAAGCCCATCGGAACAAAGGCCATCCCCCATTTGGTGGACTCCGCCGATGTGGGATGTTGGCCATTCCCTGCTCGCGAGATAGAAAACAGATTGCCCATCGTTGTGCTTTCCAAAGAGGCAGGGATACGGCTCATGCTCGCAACGTATCAACAGAGGCACCTTTTTTGTTGCGTTTCCAAAATTAGACGCCCCGCAGGTCGGGAATTCCGTGGGATTGTCTAATTTCGGAATAACCCAATCATTACTGTATATGAATTATTGGCTACTCAAAACCGAACCCGACACCTACTCATGGGACGACCTTGTCCGCGAAAAGAAATGCACGTGGGACGGCGTGCGCAACTTCCAGGCGAGGAGCCACATGAAAGCCATGAAAAAGGGCGACATCGCGTTCATCTACCATACCGGTGACGAAAAATCTATCGTAGGGGTCGCAACCGTAACGAACCCACCATACGCCGACCCCAAGGACCAGGACTGGGTGGTCGTGGACCTCGCTCCAAAAAAGAAACTGAAAAACCCAGTGTCACTATCACAAATCAAATCGGACAAACGTTTATCCGATATGGTACTGGTACGCGCATCGCGCCTGTCGGTACAGCCGGTAAAACCGGACGAATTTGATTACATCGTCGGAATCAGTGGAGGAGCATAGATGGACGCGAGAAGTACGATACACGCAATCCTGACAAGCTTTGGAAGCCGCCACGCTGCCTTGTTGGTCGTGCTGATTTTGCAGTTGACTGCAGCAAACGCGCAGGTGAACCAAACACACCGGTTTGAGATCAAACACAGGGGAATGGACGAACCCTACTCGCTGATACCTCTGAAAGAGGAGGGCATCGCCCTTTTTCGTGAAAAGAACGAATATGATGGACCCGCGAGGTTATGGGAGCTTACCCTGCTCAACACGAACTTAAAGGAAACGCAAACCACCGACGTCGGCGTGAACTACAGGTACCCCTTCATTGGCTATGAACATACAAAAAACAATCTCTACCTTTTATTCAGGACGGGAGAAACCTCCCGGAACAGCTTCTTTCTCATTCACCTGACCCTGCCCGGCCTTGAGGAGGTTTCCCGAAAGGAAATCAATCCGGAACTTGACTTCAAGCTTGCGCATTTCAACAAGGTGGGGGACAATATGGTGTTCGGAGGCTACGTAAGCAATGAGCCCGCGGTCTTCATCTACGAGATGGAAAGCGGGCAACTTAAGGTAATACCGGGATTCTTTCAAAAAGACAATGAACTTATCGACCTGCGGGTAAATCACAACGAAACCTTCAACACCGTGCTTATTGACCGCAGCATGCGCAATGAACGAAAACTGATCTTCAGAACGTTCGACGAGACGGGAAAAATGCTCCTCGAGGACGTGGTGCCCGTTGATGAAGATTTCACGCTTCAGTCAAGTATAACGTCGAAACTCGAACGGGAGGATTTGCTGCTGACCGGCACGTGGGGCGACCGGCAGGGTAATCAGTCGTCCGGCTTTTTCGCGATGCCGGTTGATCCGTTTTCAGAACAAAAGATCACCTACCTATCATTCGGCCAACTGGAACACTTTACGGATCATCTTAACCCAAAAAGGGCGGAGCGCATCAAGGAGAATGCCCGGGAAGACGCGCGCGAAGGCAAGAAACCGTCGTTCATGACACACGTGATGCCCTACCGCCTCAGTGAACATCTTAATGGTTATGTCTTGCTCGCCGAGGTGTACGATCCCGAGCGCGAAATGAATCCATATTACAATTCACCATACAACAATCCATATTACTACAGCCCATACTACTATAATCCATTCTGGCCGGCTTATTATTATCCAGGCATGCGAATGTACCGACCCATGAGGATGGACAACAACATGGCGACCGCCGATGTCGAATTGGAAGCGAGCATTGTCGTCGCTTTTGATCCCAACGGCAACCTCCTTTGGGACCAAAGCCTTAGTTTCGATGAGGTCGAAAAGTCAGCGCTTGAACAAGTTTCAGACTACTACTTCTCCGATTCACGTCTGTATATCCTTTACAAAAAGGAGTCTGAGCTGCTGGGGCGCGCAATCAACATCGCCGACGGAACGGCCGAAGAGATCCGCCAGGATATTTCAACGTTTGACCCCGTCGATGAAATTCGTTCCGACCGGGAGCGCGACGATGGCTTGCGTCATTGGGTGGACAACACCTTCTACCTTTGGGGTTATCAAAGCATCAAAAACGTCCAGAACAAGGATGACCGCGTTCGCAACGTGTTTTATATCAACAAGATCGTGGTTGAGTAGCATCGTCCGCTATGCGATTCTCATTGGCATGCTGCCGATCCCGCCATTGACGGCGCAGGTGTTGCAGACCGCGCGCTATGAACTCCCACTGATACACCAGGAACGCCACATCGAGACTATTCCCGCGGGCAAGGGTGGTCTGTTCCTCTACCGGGTTTACCTCGGCGCCAAGGACGACATTCTTCAGCTGATCAAGGTCGACACCGCTTTTGCCGAAGAATGGAGCGGTTACATTCATATCGACAAGGACTACCTGATCATGGGCCGCAAAAGCTTTCAGGATAAACTGTACCTGCTCCTCAGATACCACGACTATTCCAAAAACGACTTTGTGATATTTGCCATCGACGAACACACGGGGCACTACTTCCGGTACGTCGTTCGGGGTATCATTCCAATGGCGCCAACGGAATTTCACGTCACGGCTGAAGGCGCCCTGATCGGAGGATACTACAACCGTGTGCCGGTAGTCATTTTTTATTCGTTTGCAAAGATGACGTCCAGAATACTGCCGGGCTTATTCAACGAAGTCGGCGAACTGACCCAGTTAAAAACCTACGAGGATGGCACCTTTGACGTCCTGATCAGCGCCCGCAATTTCAGGAAACAGCGAACGATCTGGATCAAGAATTATGACACAAGCGGACATCTTATCTCGAACACGCCGCTGGCGCCGAACCACCATCAGCACCTGATCTTCGGGCGAGCCATAAAGACGCCCAACCACCAACGGCTGGTCGCCGGCGTGTATGGCACCGCCGACGCAGAATACTCACGCGGCCTTTTTATTGCTTTGCTGGACCGGCGCGGCAACGAACATGTGCGGTACTACAACTTTGCAGACCTCGAGAACTTTTTCAACTACATGAAAGCAAAACGGCAACAGCGTATCCGTTCGAGGATCGAACGCAGAAAAGTCCGCGGCAAGACCACACGCTTCAACTACCGGTTTCTCGTACATGAACTAATTCCCTATCAGGGAAACTACATTTTGCTGGGCGAGGCGTTTTATCCCAAGTACCGCTACCCGAGTAACGCCTACGGCGCCTACGGACAAGGTTTTGCCCGCGTTTTCGACGGATACGTCTATACCCATGCCGTTATCCTGTGTTTCGACGCAAACGGTAATTTGTTATGGGATAACAGCTTCGAGATCAACGATGTCAAAACGTTTTCCCTGGAACAATTTGTCAAGATCGAAGCACACGACGACAAGATTGTCTTGTTCTATGTATTCGACCACGCGATCAGGACGAAGGTCATCGATGGCAGCGAGGTGCTTGAGGGCAAGAGCATCGATCCGATCAGCATCTTCAGCGACCAGGAAGTGGTGGCGAAGGAGCTCAGCGATCATGGCAGGTTGGAATATTGGTACGACAACAACCTGTACGCGTATGGCGTGCAGGAGATCGTAGGCAAGAATGGCCGCCAAACGCCGAAAAGAAGGGTTTTCTACGTCAACAAAGTGACGTTCGCCGACGGTGTTCGAAAATGATCCGTTGGCAGGCTTGAGAGGATTCCCTATATTTGCGGACGGCAATATGCAGAAAAAGCTCATCCTCGATTCAGACCTCCTTGAAATCACCGTCAGCCGTCTTTGTCAGGAATTGATCGAAAGCCACCGCGACTTTGCCGACACCGTTATTATCGGCATGCAGCCGCGCGGGATTTACCTGGCCGAACACATCCACCGAACGCTCGGAAAAGCCATTAAGAATCCTATTCCACTGGGATACCTCGACGTGACCTTTCATCGCGATGATTTTCGCAGGCGCGAATCGCCGGTCATCCCGAGTGAAAATCGCATTGACTTTATCATCGAAGGGAAGAATGTCGTGCTTGTCGACGACGTGCTGTTTACAGGCCGGACCGTCCGCGCCGCCATGGATGCCATGATCGCCTTTGGGCGCCCCTCCAAAGTTGAACTCCTTGTGTTGATCGATCGCAGGTACAACCGTGAATTACCCATTGCCGCCGACTACGTCGGTCGCATCGTCAATACGATGGCGTCACAACGCGTCCTGGTGGAGTTGCAGGCCCAGGGACATAAACACAACAAGATTTGGCTCATAAATAAGGATTAGTGACTATGTCAAAACTCAGCACGAAGCACCTGCTAGGCATCAAAGACATTACGCGAGACGACATAGACCTTATTTTTGAGACCGCCGACAATTTCAAGGAGGTCCTGAATCGACCCATAAAAAAGGTCCCGTCCCTGCGCGACATCACCATCGCCAACGTCTTCTTTGAGAATTCCACCCGAACACGGCTGTCATTCGAGCTTGCGGAGAAACGACTCTCCGCGGATGTGATCAACTTTTCGTCGTCAAACAGCTCGGTAAAAAAAGGCGAGACCCTCCTCGATACGGTCAACAACATCCTGGCGATGAAGGTCGACATGGTGGTCATGCGACACGCAAGCCCCGGTGCACCGCATTATCTGTCGCGGCATATCAAGGCCAACATCGTCAATGCCGGAGACGGTACGCACGAACATCCCACGCAGGCGCTGCTTGATTCATTTTCGATCCGCGAACGACTGGGATCCGTTGCGGGAAAAAAGGTGGCCATCATCGGAGACATCCTCCATTCGCGGGTGGCACTCTCCAATATCTTCGCTCTCCAGAAGCAAGGGGCAAAAGTGATGGTCTGCGGGCCGCCGACGCTGTTGCCAAAGTTCATTGGTCAACTTGGCGTCGAGGTGGAGTTCGACGTCATGAAAGCACTCCAGTGGTGCGATGTCGCCAATGTACTCAGGATACAACTGGAACGTCAGCAGATCAAGTACTTTCCTTCCCTGCGGGAATATTCGCTCTACTACGGGATCACCAGGCAAATGCTCGACAGCCTGAAAAGGGAAATTGTCGTCATGCACCCCGGACCAATCAACCGCGGCGTGGAGATCAGCAGCGATGCCGCCGACTCCGAACATTCCATCATCCTGGATCAGGTAGAGAACGGCGTGGCGGTAAGGATGGCGGTGTTGTATCTACTGGCGGGCGCCGCGAGTTGAGCATGTTGAGAGACAGCAATCTCTGTGCGTGTTTCTTCAGTGCGCGCCTTCACACATCACCCAGATAATCACAATCGCCCCAGCCTCGCATTTCCGGAAAATCAGTGTCTATTTTAGTCACAAAGAAACAGCGCATTTCCCACCCGGGCAACAATAACATTTGGCTGATTCGGCATGTGGGCGTATTTCGTATTGCCTGGCTCGCTTTTCCCGTCGCTTGCGACAGGTGATAAAGACCTGCGTCGCTATCTCGTGTATCTTCTCATCCCTTTTCTTAATTTTGCGGCAATACACACAGCCATGATCCACAATTCCATCATTGATACAATCGGCAATACGCCGATAATCCGGCTAAACAAGATTTTTAAGGGACTTCCGGGCACGGTAGTGGCCAAGGTCGAGTATTTCAACCCCGGCAATTCCATGAAAGACCGGATGGCGTTGAAAATGGTCGAAGACGCCGAGAAGGAGGGTACGCTGAAGCCCGGAGGAACCATCATCGAAAGCACGAGCGGAAACACCGGCATGGGCCTCGCGCTTACCGCAATCGCCAAAGGCTACAAATGCATCTTTACCATGGCCGACAAGCAGTCGCAGGAGAAGATCAACATCCTCAAAGCCGTCGGCGCCGATGTAATCGTATGTCCGACCAACGTGGCGCCCGACGACCCGCGCTCCTACTACTCCGTCGCCCGGAAACTGAACCAGGAGATTCCGAATTCCATCTACCCGAACCAGTACGACAACCTCTCCAATGCGAAGGCCCACTACGAGACAACGGGCCCGGAGATATGGAAACAGACCGAAGGCCGGATCACGCACTACGTCGCCACCGTGGGCACAGGCGGGTCGATGTGCGGTACCGCTACCTTCCTCAAGCAACAAAACGCGTCGGTGTTTGCCCTTGGCATCGACACCTATGGCTCCGTTTTTAAGAAATACAAAGAGACGGGTATCTTCGACGAAAACGAAGTTTATCCCTACCTCACCGAGGGGTTCGGCGAAGACATACTTCCGAAAAATGTCGACTTCAGTGTGATTGATAAGTTCATCAAGGTAACGGACAAGGACGGCGCCATCATGACCCGGAAGCTGGCGCGGGAGGAGGGCTTGTTTGTCGGATGGTCAAGCGGATCCGCCGTTCATGGCGCGCTGGAATACGCGAAGGAAAACCTGAAGAAAGACGACCTCATGGTCATCATCCTTCCCGACCACGGCACCCGCTACCTCGCCAAGGTTTATAACGACCAGTGGATGAAAGACCACGGCTTCCTCGAAACACGAAGTTTCGGGACCGCGCGCGATATCATCAACGAACGCAACGGCAGGGAGAGTCTTATTACGGTGGAAAAATCCGCACGGGTCAGCGATGCAATCCTGATGTTCAACCGGGAAGGCATTGACCAGATCCCGGTCACGGAAAGTGGAAATTTTGTCGGAAGCATCACCTCCTCCAGTATCCTTGAAAAGATTATTCAGGATCCTCAGTTGCATAAGAGGGCTGTAGCCGATGTGATGGACCAGCCCATGCTTTTCATTGCGCCAGACAGCACCCTGGATGTATTGTCTTCGCTCTTGAATAAGGATAACAAAGCGGTACTCGTGCGGGATGAGGGCGAGAAGGTCCATATCATCACGCAGCACGATGTGCTGAAGGCAATGACCACATAACCCTGTTGCAGAACGTACCATGCTGAAACGGGGGATCTTTGTTATTTTCATTGCAGTAGCGGGCAAGCTTTCAGCGCATTCGCGCCCGGATGCTGAGGCGGGCAAAACCCCGGCGGAATCCCTTCGACCCGAACAATCGGAGCTGGACTGGCAATTGCGGGCGCAGCAGATCACCATTGCGGCCATCGGCGCCGGCTTCATCATTACAAGTTGCTTTGCATGGTTCATGGTTCGGATGCGCCGTCAGAGCGCGTTCCAGAAAGAAGCGATCGAATTCCAGGCGGAGGCACTACTTCGCCTGAACGAAGAACTCAAACACCTGAACAGAAGCCTGGAAAACGGCATTCGGGAAAGGACCGCGCAGCTCGAAATGCAGAATCAAAAAATCGCCGAGTACACCTTTATCAACGCCCATAAACTTCGCGCACCCGTCGCCAGCATCCTTGGATTGATCAACCTGTTTCAGCAGGCCTCTGTGGAGGAGAAAGACCAGATTGCCGGTCATTTGCGGAAGTGTGGTATCCGCCTGGACGAGATGATTCACGAATTGACGAAAAGTCTGGAGGAAGCCGTCGTTCCGGCACAGGACGAGGGAACGCCCGCGATCCCAAATGACAGCCTCAGTCCTCGAGTATCTCCACTTCAACCCTGACATTCTCTTTCGCCCGCACACTGCGCTTGTCGTGGAGCGGCCGCTTTCCACCCCAGGCCCTGAGTTCTATGCGATCCGCCGCAATCCCCTGGTCGATAAGAAATTCCATGATGGTTCCGGCACGCCGCTCCGAAAGTTTCTTTGCGGAACCGAAACCCTCCTTCGTGTTGGTCAGCGAAAAAAAGCCACCGCCTTCGCCACGCGAAATGATCTTCCCGTGCGCATTGCCGTTGGTATGCCCGTGCAGTTTTATCCGATATTCGGGATTCTCATTCATCATCTGCAGTAGCAAACCGACTTCGTAGCGCGACTCCGGTCGCATCACCGCGGCATCCCTGTAGAAAAACACATTGTACATGACAGAAATATCACCTTTTTGCAATCGCACCATTTCAAACGGAACGACAAGATTGCCGGCATCGTCGGTAAAAAGGGCTTCAATGGGTGGCGCATTAAAATCAAAATCCCTTTGTTGTTTCCTGTAGCCAAACGACTCGCATATAAAAATGAACGACGTACCTCCCCGCGATGGCACAACAACTTTCACGGGTTCGTTTCCGGCATAGGACGCCAATTTTGCGGACCGCGCAACGTCTATCAGCGATATTTCGGCTTTGAGCGGCGTGCCGTCGGCGGCGTTATACGTATGAAAGACAAAATTCCTGCTGGTCAGTTCCTCGGCGGCGATGCCTGCGTCCACGGGTTTGAGCTTCATGGGCCGCGCGTCCTCCGCCAGTGTATCTTGAGACACCAACGACGAACTCACTTCGGGATCCGGTTGAGGTGGAGCAACGTCCATTGCTGAATCAGGGTCATGACGCGGGACGTCGGTCAATGTGGTGCCATCATGGGGTTCAATGTCAGACGTGTTGCTGACCGGTGGCGCCTCACCGAGAGCACCGCTATATACCCATGCATCGACATACGCCGTTTCCGTTTGCAACCGTCGCGCCTCCGCCATGGCAGCTTCGCGGTCATCTGTCGCCAATACAAAAACATAATAAAGGTTTCGGTTGGGATTCAGATCAAAGCGAGCCTGAAATCGCCGATCGCTCGCATCATCGACATAGCGAACGGCATTCTCGCGATGGGCAAACGCGCCGATCACGACGTAGTTGGGGTAAAGGTCAGCGGCATCCTGACCGGGCGCACAAAATGGAGAAAATTCAAAAAATGTGCACCCAAGTGCAAAAAGTATGAAAATCTTCATAGCACACGTGGGGTTTACCACCCTAAGATAGAAAAATTCGGGAAAAGGGTCACATTCGGGAAATAACTTCGAAGTGCCGTTCGATAATTTCGCCGCTTTCATCCACAGCGGTGAGGACGTGGTTGCCATCTCCGGGCGCCAGGGCGAGCTGATGCACAGTTCGTGTACTGCCAATATAAACGCCATCAAGGTGCCAATACACCTCTGCCGAAGGGTTTCGATGAGCGAGTTCAAAGATGGCGCTCCCCACTTCGCCGGTGAGTTCGCGAGGAATAAATATTCGCGCGTCTTCACGCGGATAGATGAGATCCATGGCCGGATGTGCGTTTGTCGATTGACAATCGGCCCGAAATGGCGGCAACGGTTTGTAGGACAGGTCCGTGAACTTGTAATAATATTCCTGAACGGGTGGGAGTACAAACCAGTTAACGTGGCGAATTTCGCCGACCCTGGCACATTCGCGATGCAGCCGGAAGCGCCGGTCTTCAGAAACATGGACGCGCTTGTGATAACCGCACGGCATCGTTTCGAGTCCTGACCGGTCAATGTAGATGGCGTCGGTCCGGCCGCAAAATTCAGAAGCCCGGTATCCACTCTTGCGGCAGACCGTCACGGAAACCATCTCTCCCTCCGGACGCGCAAACCACCTGTCCCCCGGAAGCATCGAAAAAATATCAAACATAATCGGTGCAGCAGCTTCCGTACCCGTTAGCCCAGCGCGTCCTTCTCCGTCTGCGTTGCCCACCCACACGCCTACCGCATAGTCGGGTGTCACGCCCACAGCCCAGGCGTCGCGAAAACCAAAGCTCGTGCCCGTCTTCCACGCGATCTTTCGGGCGCTGCTAAAATGCCGCCAGCCCGTTTCCTCGCCCGGCCGGTAAAGTTCCTCCATCGCATCGAATGCAAGATAGATTGATGCCGCGCTCAGCCAGGATGTCTTCTCGAGCGGCCCTTCAGTCGGGTCATGACGCAGGTCATAGTGCGGAGGCCTGAAATCGGTCCGTCGGTAGCGCGCGCCACCGGGATGTTGAAAGTAGTTGTTCAGCGACCGCGCCATTGACGCGTAGATACCGGTAATATCCCACAGCGTTCCCTCCGCGCCACCCAGGATCAGCGACAAGCCGTAATGGTCGGGACCCTGTGTGAGCGTGGTCATGCCCACATCCTTGAGGAGCTGATGAAACTTCTCATAACGGTAACGGCGCAGCATGTGCACCGCAGGGATATTCAACGAACGAATCAGTGCCCGGTCCGCAGGAACGGCACCGTCGTACTGGCGGGAAAAGTTCTTTGGCGCAAACCCATTGATAAGTGTGGGAATGTCCGGCAGCAGGGTGCCCGGAAGGAGTTGTCCCTCATCCATCATCGCGGCATACAGGATCGGCTTGAGAATGCTTCCCGTGCTGCGCGGCGCATCCACAATGTCAACTGAGGGGTCGTGTTCGGAGACGGTCCTTACGTTTCCGGCGTAGGCCACCACGGCACCGGTATTGACATCAACCACCAGCGCGGCAGCGTTAAATACCTGGTTGGCGCTGAGCCGTTCGTGATGATTTTGCAGAATTTCATTCACACGCTCCTGGACACCAAAATCGATGGATGATATGAGCCGCGTTTCCGCATGTCCCTCCTTCTTCATTCGGTCCAGCAGGTGCGGCGCCAACGTGGGTAACGCCAGGGGCGCGTCGGGAATAGCCTCCGCTTTCGCCAACGAACAGGTGAAATCGTCAATGGCCCCGGTGTCACGCAAGTGATCCAGCAGGCGGTCGCGTTTCGCCTGCAGCAAGGCCCTGTTCCTCCCCGGGTGTATCAGCGAGGGCGCGTTGGGCAGCACGGCAAGGAGCGCAGCCTCTCCCCAGGACAGGCGGTGGGCGTCTACGCCGAAGTATCGCCAACATGCCGCTTCCAGACCGACAACGTTTCCGCCGAACGGCGCATGCGCGGCGTACAGTCCGAGGATCTCTTCCTTGGTATACCGAAGTTCAAGCCGCGTGGCGAGAATCACTTCAATAAGTTTTTCAAGGATGGTGCGGGATTGTCCTTTCCGTGAAAGCCGAATGACCTGCATCGACAACGTGCTCCCTCCACTGACGATCTCGCCGGCCTGAAGGTTTTGCCTTAGCGCGCGCGCCATGGCCAGGATATCGACGCCGGGATGATTCCAAAAACGCTTGTCTTCGAATGCGACAATCGCCGTTGCGAATTTTGCGGGAACACTGTCGATGAGCGGGAATCGCCACTGCCCATCGGCGGCAATCGAGGCATTGAGCAAATCGCCCGACCTTGCCTTCAGTACGGTGGAGTATGGGTCGTTGAAAAGTTTTGCGGGCAGGCAAAAGTAGAAGGCCACGAAGCAAGTCAGAACCGCCACCGTAGCATACAACCGTTTCCTTTCAACTTTTCTCAACATTCGGTCAGATCTCCACTTGCACCTCGCCACTGTTGTCCGTCAGGCGGATACCCAGGTAGTCCTTCAACTTTTCCATGGCTTTCAACACGACCCTTTTGTTTGTGGAGCCGACGATATGAATTTTCTCGCCGTCATCGATCTTCACATAGCCATTGTAAGCCAGCTCACTGATTGTGGTCGAATTGACCCTGAGGTTGTAGGTACGGGTGATTTTCGCCGGGTTTATAAGAAGATAATGCATCGTGTGAAAGCGAACCTTTTTACCTGCCCGCCAGCCCAACAGCCAGATGTATTCCTGGTACACCCTGGCCTCCTTGTCTATTGCAAACCCATAATGCGTCGTTACTATGATCACCCCAACCAGGAATACAACGGCGGCCCCCAACAGATGCGTTGTGGCCACACCGACGCTCGCCAGTATCGCCACAACGCCCACAATGCGGAACTGCATGGGAAAATACCACTGATCCCTGACCGTTACCATCATCATTGAATCGCAGGCCTGGACACGCGGACTACCTGCCCTTTCTTCCGGGCATGGATGGATTTATCATACATCGCCTCACAGGATACCGACGGCAGGTAAAACGTTCCGGCGTAGCTGGCCGTAAGTTGCACCTCGAAGGTTTTCCGTTTACCCGCAGCCAAGTCAAAGAAGGTGTAGACCCTGTCGTCGCGAATATCCTGATAAGTTGGCACATCACCTTTCGACATGGCTTCATCACCCGTCAGTCGCAGGTTATTGATTTCCCATCCGGACGGGAAAATCTGGTTGATCACAAGGTTCTTGTACTCACCGCGGAATCCGGGGTTGGAGACGGTGACGGATGCCATGAATTCGGTTCCCTGCTCCAACTGACCCGGGTCGATAGGCTGGCCTTCCATATCCTTGTAGGCGATCGAGATCGCGAGATTATTTGCGTCTTCGGTCTCGTTCCCGCGCGCCGGCGTACCCTCAGCGATCACCCTTGCAAACAAGGTACCCGAACTTGCACTCGTGACCTTGAGGGCGCGTGCGGCAACACCATCCACGGCGATCGGCACTTGCGCAACCGGCAGATCTGTTGATGCGTCTACATCTTTTCCATTGTACGTGTAGGTGAATTTCATCGGCCCGCGTTGCTCCGCGCCGGCAAACGACGCGACGGACTTCAGACACCAGGCCACCGTTTGCGTGCTCATCCACTTCGAAGGGTCGCTGAGCGCCGAGGAGATCTCCTTCAACACCTCAAAAGCTTTTGTTCGCTCTCCGATGAGCACGAGGGTTTCGAGGATGATGGCTTTGTCGCGGTGGCCGGAGCCATACGAGTACGCTAATTCCTGATACGATTTCACCGTCGTGGGAAGGTTTTGTACCAGGTTCTTCGCGGCCTCGGGCTGGCCAGCCTTGGCATAGGCTGCCGCGAGCATCCACGCCGCCGTTGGCGGGAGGTTGCCTTGTTCACGGAGCTTGTTCATGGCCGCCAGTTCGGCTTCTCCCGCCAATGCAAGGGAATAGAGGCGATAGGCCTGGATCAGTTCGCTGCTTGACGCCTCCTGGTGCTTGCGCCACATCTGCGCTTTGCGCTTTTGATATTTCTTCCATTTGCGAACGATATCTCCGGGAACGAAGTAACCGTTGGCTTCAGCTTCAACCAGGAAGTGTCCTGCGTACGTAGACCCCCAACTGTCGGAATTCTCACCACCCGGCCAGTACGAAAATCCGCCATCGCTTTGCTGGAAGGACTTTAATCGATCGATGCCTGCGCGCACGTTGTTTTGGATCTTGGTCTTTTCGGCTTCGCTCAACGCTTTTACACGGTGAACATACAGCTGCGGAAATACGGTAGAAGTGGTCTGTTCAATACAACCATAGGGATACTGGAGCAGGTACTTCATCCGTTGGCCGAGGTTTATGGGAGGTATTGACGAAACTTCAAGCACGGCACTGTTGGTGCCGGCCAGTCCCACGGCACTCACGTCCGTGCTCCAACTCTGACCGCCTTCGAGTATCTTCTCCTCCACGCGCGTGATGGGCGGATTTGGATTTCGTATGTCAATTTCGATCACATCGGCGGCGCTGTAACTTCCGGATGTCGCCGTCACCTCTATTTTTCCGACACCGAGCGCCGATTTCACATTCAGGTCGAAGTTCACGGTCATGTCCGTTCCGGTCATGGTCACCGTCCTGGATGCATCGGCGACTTGCACGGGGCCTGAAGTCTTCACCGTAATGTTCACCTCAGAAATATCCTTTTCCATCGCGAAAAGGGTAACAGGCAGCGTAACTTTTTCCTCAGGTCCCAGCACACGCGGCAGCGTGGCCAGCACCATCAACGGTTTTCTCACGGGTGTGGCTTTCTCCGCATTGCCATAGGCGCCGTCATATCCGGCCACCACCATCGTTTTCACGGACCCGATGTACTGCGGCATGGTGAAAGTGTGTTCGCCCGTGCCACCGTCTATGGTGAAGGGTCCGAAAAATTTCACCACCGGTTTGAAGCGGTTTGCTTTCGCATCTTCTTCTTTTTCACCTTCATCGCCACCGCCGATGGCGAGCAGGCGCTCTACGCGGGAGCCGAAGGCACCCATCACCTGATCGTAGAGGTCCCAGGTTCTGACGCCCAGCGCCTCGCGGGCATAGAACCGTTTCCAGGGATCGGGTGTCCTGAATCGTGTAAGATCGAGTAGCCCTTCATCTACAACGGCTACGGTATACGTCATGGCGCGGTCAGTCTTCTCTGACACCTTGACGGTTACTTCCTGACCGGGCTCCAGGACTTCCGGCATCTCAATCACCGGCTCGAGGTGTGTCGCCGGATCTTCCACCTGCATGGGTATCACCCCATACTGGCGTATAGGCAGGTCGTTCAAGGTCTGGGCGTGAGGTTGCAGCGACGTGATATGGATGAACGCGTTCGGGGCCATGTCGGCGGTGACATCAAATGAGAACGGCGTGTCTCCCTTTTGGGTCTCCACCCAGTAGCTGTTGATGACCCGGCTCCCGTTTTCGATGCTCACCAGCGCGCGGCCCTGGCCGCTTCCCGGAATGGTAACGGTGGCTATCTCACCCACATTGTAGGCGGCCTTGTCGGCGTTGAACGACAGCATCGTCGCCCCCATCGAGCCACCGCGCGCGCGACCCGCCCAACCCGGCCAGTCGATATAAACAATCCTGGCGGTGCTATGCCCTGACACCGGATCATACGCCCGCACGAGGAAACGCCCCCATTCGGGGTAATTTACCTTGAACTTCCACGAACCCTTCCCGCCGGACGACGTGCGGATCTTTCCGCTGCTGATCAAACGGGAACTTGAGCCTCCCAGGTAGACGGCACCTTCATCGGTATTGTCCCACCACCAACGCCACTCAATTTTATACAGCGACATCTCCACATTGTCGCGCGACACCGGTGCACCGTCGGCGTCAACAGTGACCACGTCTACCGTGTGCGTTGTGTCGGTGAGGAGCATGCCGCGGCGGTCGCCCTGAGGCAGCCTGATGCCGGTGAACGACGTGTACGGGTAGTAGGGAATGCTGAACCGGTCGATCGAAAAGTTTCCGCTTTCTTCGTAAGCTTTTCCCCTGAAAACGGCATTGAGCACACCTGGCGCGTTGCTTCCGGCATCGAGCGTCGCGTTGACCACCGCCTTGCCCTCTTCATTGGTGTAGCCGTCAAAAACGATCTCTGAATCGCTGTAGAAATCCCTTGACGGATCTTCGAACACAAAATCGGGATAACGGTCAAACCGTGTAACGCCGCGGGTAAACATCACCTCGAATTCCGCGCGCAGGTTCTTGCCGGGCGCACCGTGGAGCCAGCTCACTTGCAGATTCCCTGAAAGCCTTGCGTCGTCGGCAGTGATTTTGTCTACGCCAAAATCCAGGTTGATACGCAGGCGGTTTGGCTTCACCATTTCCACCTTGACGGGCTCGGTGAATGCCGCGCCGCCTACCTTCACGCGTGCCAGCCAATTCCCGGTAGGGGCATCCGGCGCCGTGGCCGTTGCAAAGTGGTAAAATCCATGCTCGCCGCCGGAGCGCACAATGCGACTGGTAACCTGTCCTTGCGGGTTTTGCAACTCAAAGACCACCGGGTGAGCATCCGGCACCAGTTGCATGCGGTCTTCAAGCATAAAGGTCATATACAATGAGTCACCCGGTCGCCACACGCCGCGTTCACCATAGAGAAATCCCTTGAGGCCGCGGTTGATCTTTTCGCCGCCCACGTCGAAGTTGCTGATGGAAAGGGCTTCACCATCGACCAGTTTCAGGTATCCGCGCTGCGCGCCATGCCGGGCAATAACCATGAACGGCGTGCTTTTCTGATCAATGATTACGCGACCCTGATTATCCGTTGTTGCTGTGCCGATGACCTGTTGCTGGAAATCGTAGAGATCCACGGTTACGCCGCTGAGAGGCGCGGTCGTCTTGAGATCGTTAACGAAGACGTGCGTTTTTCCGTCGCCCCCGCGTTTCGCGATGATTCCAAGGTCTGACGCAAGCACGTTGCGCCGGATCGCTTTGTCTCCGCGGTAGTATGACGAGTGGCAGGGGTTGTTGCGCTCAGACCAGTCGTAATCTCCACCATAGTAGTAATCCTCGTAGGAATCCCAATAGCTTGATTCGTCGTCCTGGGCGGTCCACTCTTCAAGTTCGAAAGTCTGTTGGTCGTTGTCGATACCCGCTCCCTCCACGTTTTCACAACCATAGGCGACGTACGGGCGCCGGAAGTTGATCTTGACCTGGTAGATCGCGCCCGGCTCCGCATTGATGAGGGTTGCCAGATCCAGTGTATACCTGTTCCACTTGGCGAGATCGGTTACGCCCGCGTTCTCCAGCGAGATGGTCTTTTTCACCACGGGCTTGCCTACCCGGCGCAGTTGGCTGTTTCCCGCCAGGTTGTTCACCTGAAGGAACTGGACGACATTGTTTTCAAATATTTTAATAACCTGAACATCGACGGACTTGAGGTTTACGGCCTCAAACGGCAGCACCAGGCCGTCGGAACTGGGAAGGATTGATCCTTTTCCGACAAACCGAACGGCCGGGTTCAGCAGTTCGAACACCACCTCATGCGTCGTGCGTTCCTTAAGGCGGTAGTCGAGCACATTTCTGATCCCGCTCTCGATGGTGAGGGTTTTGGTGCCGGTCTGACGCACGGGAGGATACACCCTGATCTCATTGTCCCTTATTTCGTAGTCGACGTTGTTGATGCCGGCCACCGTGACGAGCCCGGCGAGGTTCTGACGTTCGTTCAGCGGATCCGAAAACTGGATGACGATATTCTGCGTCGCGCTTTGCTCTACCATCACGTTGGTCACCTTGAAATCACCCAGCGCGGGGATTTCAATTTCCCGCGAGTCGGATTGTTTGATGTTGAGGGCGCCGCCATCAATGTGGACGGTGACCTTCGACGCGCTCTCTTTCCGCGCAACCTCTTCGATGGTAAAAAGGTGTTGCTTCCCTTCGTCTGTGTGGCTCCAGTTGACCTTTAGCGCCTCACCATCCTGCAACACGGAAAGCATTTTTTCCACCGCGTCGTTATCCGCAAAGTCGGAAGTATGGAGAAGGCCTTCGATGCGTTGACGTTTCAGATCGGTCTTGACGTAGGGTTTCACATTTTGAATCGTTAGTTCAAAATGGAGGGGTATCACCTGGAATGAGTAGGCGAACGTTTCCAGGCTTTGGGGAATATCCTCGACGAGCTTTGAAAGAAAAAAACGAAGTTCGTACACCTGCCCTGATGCGAGCCGTTGGTCAGGCCGGAATTCCACCGTTCGTTGGTCGAGCCAGACCGTCTTCCCGCTAACCGCGGGTGAAAGTTCAAAAAGCTTCACAGCACTCTCCTGCCCGATCAAGGTCGAATCCACCGCTTCGGAAGCCAGAATGATTCGAATCGCGGCACCGGAGTTGATCACCCCAGCCGTGTAAGACGAGATGAACTGACCGAAAGCCGGGTTAACCGCCGCGTCGACCGGTTTTGTGCCTTTGGAAGCGGTGAAGTAGAATATGCCCCCTGCGGTAATAGCGACAACCACCGCGCCAAGGGCAATTTTTCGGAATGAGGGTTTCATAGTGGGAAGATTTAGGAGTGCGAATATCAGCGATTCCGGTATAGTTTTTTACCCTTTTCAAGATAAAAAAAATTAGACTAATCCTACACCACATTTCTCAATCCTTTAATTTCACCCCACGAACATGGAGGATCTCTTAAACCAGGAATTTTTCAACAATACCGTCGAAGGGTATCTCATTGTGGTTGGCGTTGTGCTGGCGGGCATCCTCGTGCTGGCCCTGGTCAAGCGCATCGTCATCTCGCGACTCAAGATCGCCGCGGGAAAAACGGAGGGCACCACCGACGACTTTGTCGTTAACAGTGTCGATCGTTTTGCACTCCCCATTCTCCTTTTTTCGCTGATCTATTGGGCACTCACATTCCTGACCCTCAGCGCCAGGGTACAGGGTGTCATAGAGGTTGCGACAACGGTGGTGATCACCTACTACGTCATCCGGCTCATCTCCTCGGTAATCATGCAGCTGCTCCGGGCGCGCATCCAGCGTAGAGACCAGGCCGGCCAGAAGATCAAGCAACTGGGCGGCCTTATGTTGGTGATCAACATCTTCATTTGGATCATCGGCATTATCTTTCTGTTGGAGAACCTCGGTCAGGATGTCAGCGCCATCATTGCGGGCCTCGGTATCGGTGGTATTGCCATCGCCCTCGCAGCGCAAAACATCCTGGGAGACCTTTTCAACTATTTTGTTATCTATTTCGACAAGCCCTTCGAGGTTGGAGACTTCATCATCTTTGACGACAAACTTGGCACCGTCGAATATCTCGGCATCAAGACTACCCGCATACGGTGCCTGTCCGGGGAACAACTCATCATCGGCAACTCGAACCTGACCTCCGCGCGGGTTCACAACTACAAGCGGATGTATGAACGCCGCGTGGTATTCAACCTGAACCTCGACTTCCGGACGCCACTGGAAAAGATCCGCCAGGTTCCGCTGATCATTAAGTCGATCGTCGGGGAGCAATCCGGCACCCGTTTTGACCGGTCACATTTTTTCGCCTACGGAGACTGGAGCCTGCGCTTTGAAACCGTGTATTATGTCCTGAGCCCCGACTACAATCTCTACGCCGACATCCAGCAGGCCATCAATATCCGTATCCACGAGGAATTCAGCCGGAATGAAATCTATTTCGTGACGGGTTTTCACTTGCAACTGGCACCATCGGACGAAGAAGGGAAGAAAAGCAATATCGATCCCCCTGAGCCCGAGGCGTAAAAGGCCGTTCTTCGGAAATATTCTGGCACCATTATGGAAATGGAGGAGATGTTGCATCCATTCCCAAATGAATTCTTTGCCATGATTAGCCCTGCACTGATTTTGTCGCTGATGATCGCCCTCCAACAACCCTCCTTCAAGGAAACCCAACTCAGAAACGCGCGGGTGCGGACAGCCTATGATGAGAAAGAAGCCATCGTAAAGCAGTACTTTCAACACAAAGGCCTCGTGTATGACGGATTCAGTCTGTTCATCCGGGCCCTAAAGGAAGAGCAGGCAGTCGAGGTGTGGGTCAAGGCCACCAACAAGAGCACATTTACGCTACTGACAACCTACGACTTTTGCAGCTCGTCGGGCGTACTCGGACCGAAACGGAAGGAGGGCGACCTTCAGATTCCTGAAGGCATTTATTATATCAACCACTTCAACCCATTGAGTAATTTCTATTTGTCGCTGGGGGTGAGTTATCCCAATGCATCCGACCGGATCCTCAGCGACAAGAAAGCCCCCGGCGGCGCAATCTACGTGCATGGGAACTGTGTGACACTGGGATGCATCCCCATTACGGACGAAAGAATAAAAGAACTCTACGTGCTGGCCGTTGAGGCGCGGAACAACGGGCAAACAAAAATCCCCATCCACATTTACCCCACGCGCATGAATGAGGAGGGCATGAGCCGTCTCAAGACAGCTTATGCGTCAAATCCAGGTCTGATCAGCTTTTGGGAAAATCTGCGCGGTATCTACGCGGACTTCGAAACGGGAAAATCGCTCAAGGCGGTCAAGGTCAACGCCAGGGGTGAATACTACTTTCCAACGACAGCGTTTCAATAGGTTGTCTACACCCTTTCCTCTACCTTGTTCATCACACGCGTTTGTACCTGGATCGATTCCTGGTGGATCAACTTTAAAAGTTCGTTGGTGAATTCTTCGTCGAGGCCCATGGCCCTGCCGAGCGCAAGCCGGGTTTGAATGATTTCTTCCCACCGGCGCACCTGGAGAATGGTTACATTATTCTCCTTTTTGTACTGGCCGATCTTCTCGGATATCTTCATCCGCGACGCGAGCTTTTGCATGATCTCATCATCGAGTTGGTCGATCTGTTCCCGGAGGATTCCCAGTGTGTCTTTAAATGTCTTGCTCTCGGAGTTCACCTCGCGGGCAACGAGCCCGTCAACGATCTTCAAAAGCGCTGCGGGCGTAACTTGCTGTTTGGCGTCACTCCACGCCGCATCGGGGTTGATGTGCGCTTCGATCATCAGGCCATCCATGTCGAGATCAAGTGCCTTCTGAGCGATCAGGGCAATCAGGTCACGGCTACCCGAAATGTGGCTGGGGTCACAAACGATGTTGAGATCAGGGATACGTGTCTTGAGTTCAATGGAAATATCCCACATGGGCGCGTTGCGGAAAGGCCCTTTTTCGAACGACGAAAACCCCCGATGGATAGCCGCCAGCTTCACAATCCCTGCTTTGTTGAGGCGTTCAAGCGCGCCGATCCATAGTTCGAGATCCGGATTCACGGGGTTTTTTACCAGGACGGGGATGTCGACGCCTTTCAGCGCGTCTGCAATTTCCTGAACGGAAAACGGATTCACCGTTGTTCGTGCGCCGACCCAAAGAATGTCGACGCCTTCTTTCAAACAAGCCTCAACGTGCGCGGCATTGGCCACCTCGGTAGTGACGGGCAGCCCTGTCTCTTTGCCTGCCCGAACCAACCACTTCAAACCTTCCACGCCGGCGCCCTCGTACTGCCCCGGTCTCGTCCGCGGTTTCCAGATGCCCGCGCGGATGGCGTGTACTTTCCCCGTTGCGGCGATCTGCCGGGCTGTCGCCACCGTCTGTTCCTCAGTTTCCGCGCTGCAGGGCCCGCTGATAATTACCGGCTTGCCGCCCGTGGGGAGCCAGGACGAAATGGGCTCAAGTTGCAATGTCTTTTTCATGATTTATTCGTTATGGAGTTTTCGGTTTCTTTGATTTTTGTTTGTTGATTCAATTCAATGCCGTCGAGAACACTGCGGATCCTGTTGGCCTCGGTCATGATCCGGTGCAGTTCGCCTACATCCTTCTTCATCAAATAGTATTGAAATCGTTGAAGGTGCATGATGTACTCAAGCAAAGCCTGACTGAGGTATTCGGCGTTCTGTTCAAAAATCGGCGCCCACATGTCGGGTGAACTTTTCGCCAGCCGCACCGTCGATGCAAAACCACTTCCCGCAAGGTTAAAAATGTTCTTTTGATCGTTTTCAATGTCGAGAACGGTTTGCCCGAGCAGGAACGCGCTCACGTGCGACAGGTGAGAAACGTAGGCGACGTGCCGGTCGTGTTCTACGGGATCCATGAAAATACTGCGCATGCCCAATGCCTGGAATGCCTGCTCGCCAACGTGCAATGCAGCGGAGGATGACTTTTCTTTCTCGCAAATGATGTTCAGTTTTCCGGTAAACAGACCGCTGAGCGCGGCATCAGGCCCCGAATTCTCCGTACCCGCGAGGGGGTGAGCGGCAACAAACTGTTCCCGGCGCTTGTGATTTTCCAGCGCCTTGCAGATCTGCCCCTTTGTCGATCCCGTGTCAATTACCACGGCGCCCGGTGCTGCCAGGTCCAGCACTTTCAAGAGCACCGTCCGGATGGCGTTAACCGGAATTGCGGTGAGTATGAGGTCGGACGACGCGACAGCCTCCTCGAGCGGCGCTACCCGATCGACAAGACCACGGGCAATTGCACGCGCCGCGTGCTCCGTATTTTCGTCTACGCCCGTCAACTCCGTTGCCAGGCCCGCTTTGCGCAGGTCGATGGCAATGCTCCCACCTATCAATCCTAAACCAATAATCGTCGTTTTCATTTCCTTCGTTATAAACCTATCTTTTCACCCTTCGCCGTGGAACGCGTTCGCTGATAGTGTTCGATGCGCTGAAAGGCTTCCTCGAGTTTTTCCTCCGTGCTGCACAGGGAAATTCGTATGTAGCGCCGGCCGGCATCTCCAAAGATGAAGCCAGGCGTAATGAAGACCTTCGTCGCATAGAGAATGTCATCGATCCACTTTTCAACGTCGTCAACACGATCGGGCGCCTTCGCCCACACAAAAAGGCCTGACTGCGCCTGCGACCATGAACATTCCAGCGCCTTCAATATCTTCAACGCCGCCACTTTCCTGCGACGGTACACTTCGTTCAGGGCGTCAAACCATGCTTCGCCGTTCTTAAGGGCCTCGACCGCGGCATCCTGTAACCCCAGAAACATCCCGGAGTCCATGTTGCTTTTCACCCGGAGTACGGCGTCGACATATTCCTTTCTCCCCGCAATCCATCCCAACCGCCACCCGGCCATGTTATGGGATTTGGAAAGGGAGTTCAGTTCGAGGGCTACATCTTCGCTTCCTTCAACCGACAAAATACTTTGCGGCGATTCATTGAGGATGAGGCTGTAGGGATTATCGTTAATAATAAGGAACCTGTGCTTTCGCGCCAGATCGACAAGGGCTTTCATCTCATCGCGTGAGGCCGTCTTGCCCGTTGGCATATGCGGAAAATTCACCCACATCAGTTTCACCTTCGAAAGATCTTCCTTCTCCAGCGACTCAATGTCAACTTTCCAGTTGTCTTCTTCCATCATTCGATAGGTGCGGAGCTTCGCCCCTACCAGCGCAGCCACCGATGCGTAGGTCGGATAGCCAGGATTGGGAATCAGCACTTCCTCATCCGCGTCGACGAATGCCATGGAAATGTGCATGATCCCCTCTTTCGAGCCCATCAATGGAAGGATCATTGTTTCCGGATCAAGCGCGACACCGTATGTCCGTTGGTAAAACGCGGCAATGGCATTGCGGAACGCGGCGATTCCCTTGTAGCTTTGATAGCCATGGTGCGAAGGATTTCGGGCGGAGTCCGTGAGCGCTTCGATGGTATTGACGGACGGCGCCTGATCCGGGCTGCCGATGCCAAGGTTGATCACGCGGTGTTCGGGCGTATCAAGGCTCCGCACTTCCGCCAGTTTTCGGCTGAAGTAGTACTCCTCAACCTGCTCGATCCTTTTTGCCGTTTGTATCATCTCAATGCTCATGTTTACAATCCTATCAACGAAACCTACCACCCTAACAACTAATCAACTGGCCAACTTAACTCCAAACTTTAAACTTCGAACTCCAAACTTTAAACTTCGAACTCCAAAACTTTAAACTTCGAACTCCAAACTTTAAACTAAATCCTAGTACTCAACCCTTCCCTTCCTGTACTCTCCCAGCACATTCAAATTTCTGACCTGCCGCAGCACCTGTTGCAAGGCGTCATCATAGGCACTGCGTTTTTCCCATTCGATGTCCACGTGAATCGAATACTCACTCGGTTTTCCGATGATGGGGATTGACTGGATCTTGGTGAGGTTGATGTTGTTGTTTTTGAACGTCATCAACGCTTCTGCCAGGCTGCCCACTTCATTCGCGACCTCGAACGACAACGACGCCTTGTTGCCCTCTGGCTGCCCGTTGCGTTTCTTGGAAAGAACGAGAAACCGCGTAAAATTCTTTTTGTGCGTTTCAATCCGCTTTTCAAGAATCGCCAGACCGAACTTGTTGGCGGTGGCTTCATTGCCTATTGCGGCCGTATCCCGCAATTGAAAATCGGAAAGCTTTTTGGCCGAAAGCGCGGTGTCGTCACTCTCCCTTACCTGGATTCCGTTGAGGGAATGAATGAATTCCGAACATTGGCGAATGGCCATGGGATGAGACTCGATCGCCCTGATGTCCGTGAAACTGACGCCAGGCAACGCCAGCAAGTGCATGTGAATGGGAAGATAAATTTCTCCGATGATGCTGAAGTGATAGGTTTGCAAAAGAAAATAGTTGGGGAGGATGCTTCCGGCGATTGAGTTCTCTATGGCCATGACGGCATAGTCGGCCTCTCCCCCGTTCAGGTGCTCGCACAAGGTGTGAAACGAAAGGCACTCCACCGTTTCAATCGGATCTTTGAACCACGACAAGGCGGCGATCTCGTGAAAACTTGTCGCGATGCCCTGAATGGCGACTCTTGTTTTTGTACGCTTTTCCATCTCTTTTCAAACGATACCAAACAAAAAGTCCCGGTTTTGCCGGGACTTCCTGAGTATTTCGGGTTATCTTTTACAACAACACACCACTCTTAGCGTCCCGTCCGGGCCTTAAAGAAGTAGTAATAAAAATAAAAAAACGTGTTGTTGACTCTCATTCCTGTTGCTTGCGGTGATAAAGGTAATGCGATTTTCCTTTTACTTGCAACTGCCCGTCGCCGATTCCAGGAATTATTTTTTACAACTAATGATTGTTAGGAGCAGCATGGCGGGCCATTTCCCATCCGATCATCGATTTCTTTCGGGCTGAGCTCCACCGGTAATCGCCGAGGATACCGTCCTGCCGGATAACGCGATGGCACGGGATGAGCCAGGCGATGTGGTTCGAACCAACGGCAGACCCTACCGCCTGCATGGCCGCAGGACTTCCAATCCTTGACGCAACATCTTTGTACGTGGCCAGGTCACCCATTGGAATTCGCAACAGCGCCTCCCATACTTTGATCTGAAAATTGGTGCCCTTCACCAGGAGATGGAGTTTCTTACGGCCGGAAGGCTGGTTAAAAACACGTTCGCTCATGTCGGCGGCCAACGCGTTGTTTTCATGAAAAACTGAATTGTGCCAATGCGCCTTCATCTCTTCCACAGCGTGGTTCGGATCTTCATCATGGGCCAGGAATGACAACCAACAGATGCCCCGCGTCGTCACGCCCATGAGCGCCGGTCCAAACAACGTCCGGTGAAATCCATAGTCGATATGAATGCCCGACCCCCGGTGGCGGTATTCCTGGAGGGTCACCGCCTCCAGGGTGGTGAACAGATCGTACACGCGCGATTGCGCCGAAAGGCCGGCAAACTCGGCCGCGTGCATCACGCTCCGCGATTCCTGGAGCTTCGCCTTGAGAAAATCGACGGTCAGAAATTGCAAGAAACGTTTGGGGCTGATACCTGCCCATTCCGTAAAGATGCGTTGAAAATGAAACGGACTCAGGTGAACCTTTTCCGCAATTTCATCAAGATCCGGTTGCGTTTGAAAATTGTCCTCCAGGTAACGAATGGCGTGTTCAATACGCTGATAGTTGATATGTTGTTGTTCCGCATTCAGGACCATAAATTAATGAATTAAGCACGACCCAAAGGTCTGCGAAGACCTGTCCGTTTTCAACCTGTTTCTTGCGCATTTTGCCGATGTTTTTGGACGTTGAAGGGATGCCGCCTAATATTGAGGCCATGTTGAAAACATCCCTTCGCGTCCCCGAGCCCTTCAGTTTTAACCTTACCCGCGAGTTTCTTTTGCGCTCCCCGAGGGAGCTCCTTCACCGGATTGAAGGCAACCGTGTAGTCAAATTACTAAAACACGGTGACGAAAAGGTGTTGTTTTCGGTCGTCGGCCGCGGCGACAAGCTTGTGATCGAGTTCCTGAACGGTAATCCCTCCGCCGAATCAAAAAAGGATGTGCGCCAGTATGTGCGTGAATGGTTTGACCTGGAGACCGACCTCATGCCGTTCTATGCCATGGCTGCGGGTGACAGGCTTCTGGCCGCGCTGGTCAGGAAGTTTTATGGGTACCGGATCATCGGTCAGCCGGATCTTTTTGAATCCCTGATCTGGGCAGTGCTGGGTCAGCAGATCAATCTTTCGTTCGCCTACACGCTCAAGCAGCGGTTTGTCGAACACTTCGGCGAGCGATTGTTTTACAACCAGGAATCCTACTATCTCTTTCCGGAGCCTGCGCTTGTGACGGGGCTCGGGGATGAGGCCCTTTTGCCCCTGCAGTTCTCACGGCAGAAAAGCCTTTACGTGCGCGTCATCGCCGAGGCCTTCGCCGGTAATGAGATATCCAAGGAAAAACTCACCGGGCTTTCCTTGGAGGATGCCCGCGAAGCGCTCATGAAAATCAAAGGGGTCGGGAACTGGACGGCCAATTATGCGTTGATGAAAACGTTCCGTTATCCCGATGCCTTTCCCCTGGAAGATGCCGGGCTGCACAATGCCATCAGGAACCTGAAGGGAATGACGCGCAAACCAACGCTGGATGAGGTACGAAAACTTTTCAGGAAATACCGCGGGTGGGAGGCATACGCGACGCTGTATTTTTGGAAGAGTTTATGATCTCTCACTTGCCAAGAAACAGCCACTCAACGTGCTTGGCCAGGCCGTCAATGTCGGGGTACATCGATGATGAATTGATGCCGAAGTTATGCAGCCTGATCTTACACTCCTTGAAACAATTGCTGTCGACCTTGATCTTGAAAAGGCGTGGCGCGTACTCGGGGTTTTGTTCAAAAGGGATGAACTTCCGGTCGGAGTCGCTTTTGTGAATCGTAAACCAGCCGAACTGTGCCGAGATGCGTTTGGTAATGTGGTTGGGCTTGAAAACTTTGGTCATTCCGCCCTTGTAGGGATCCTTGTCGTCCGTGGATATGACAATATCTTCTTTGGGCACGTTGAATCCCCACACCACCGAGTAGTCGGTCCTGATGTCGTCGAGGCTGCCGACCATGGAGAACCACAGGGCGATCAATGGGTTTTCGGTCCAGTCAAGCAGCCGTGTCGCCATGCCATGATGTTGGGCGAGGGCCAGCCAGTCCCATTGCGTGCCCGGTTGGTAATCGATCAGGTGAAAACTTCGGCGTTGAAAGTCGTCAAGCATTTCACGCTCGGTATCCTCCACATTGGCAAGCTTGTACCGGGCAATCTTTGGCAACAAAGTCTTATCCTGACTTTGTCCCCGGTAGAGGATAAACTGGTCGTTGGGGATGTCGAGGATAATGTCCTGAAATTCCCTGAAACTCGAAATCTCGAAAGTTCTGTATTCGTCCATTGATCACGTGATGGCAGGAGCGACATCCTTCTTTTCAGTTCCTTAAAGAATAGATGCGCTCGTCTTAAATTCGGACTGCCGAATCCACGCCGTTCTCCGTGGATTCCGCTAAAATTGCGTACCCATATTATATATAATAAACCGGATTTGCCATGAACCGCATTACAATCGACCTTCCCGAGGCATTTTTGTTTGAAACAGAACTGAATGTGCGCGCCAGCGATCTTAACTATGGCAACCACCTTGGGCACGACCGTGTTCTCACGCTTATGCAGGAAGCCCGGATCCGGTTCTACCGCCAACTGGGATTCAAGAACGAACTTAGCTTTGAGGGCCCGGTTGGACAGGTCATTGCCGATGTGGCGGTGGTGTACAGGAGCGAGTCATTTCTCGGCGATATGCTCAAC
Source organism: uncultured Roseivirgaceae bacterium (assembly GCA_964551035.1). Lineage (GTDB taxonomy): Bacteria > Bacteroidota > Bacteroidia > Cytophagales > Cyclobacteriaceae > Chryseosolibacter. The sequence continues at coordinate 92,255 of CAZKBK010000007.1, forward strand.
TGCGGCCTCGGGGTCCGGAATTTCAGCAAATACGGTTTCGACATGGTGTACCTGCTGACCAACAAAGCTTCCAGGCGCGAAGTAGCGCGCGGGAAGACGGGTATTGTTTGTTTTGACTACGAGAAACGCAAGGTCGCGCCGGTGCCCGATGTGCTGCTGCGTGGCCTGCAACTGTAGCGGTGCCTGGAGACAAGGCGATCGTGCCGCCAGGGCACGAGGCCACGAAGTACTTTTGCACAGGATCGGCATTCGACCTTTGTGTCATAGCGCCGTCGCAGCTACAAAAAAGGGTCGTGCATTCCTGCCCAACAAACAGTCGTTCAAAAAATTTTTCCATCCGTTCTCTTGAATCCTTTCGACAAAACCGCCAACATCATCCCGAAAAAAATCCATTTATGCGACAACGGCTACTAAGCGAGGGAGCAAAGGAACTCAGCTATGAGATCCGGGAGATCGTCAAAAAAGCCGAGCAACTGAAAAGACTCGGCGTTGACATCTCGTGGGAAAACATCGGCGATCCCATACAGAAACATCACAGGCTACCGGAATGGATCAAGGACGTCATCGCGGAACTCGTCAGGAGCGACGATACTTACAGTTACTGCCCCTCGAAAGGCATGCTTGAAACAAGGGAGTTCCTCGCCGCCCAAACCAACGCCCTGGGTGGCGCACAAATCTCGGCCGACGACATCTGTTTCTTCAACGGCCTGGGCGATGCCATCAGCAAGGTGTATCAGTACATTGATCAGACGTCGCGCGTGATCGGACCCTCACCCGCATACTCCACGCATTCAAGCGCAGAAGCGGCTCACGCGAACCACGAGCCGCTCACCTACCGGCTCGACCCGGACAACCACTGGTATCCCGATCTGGACGATCTCTATAATAAAGTCAGGTACAATCCCAACATCGTCGGCATCCTCATCATCAATCCAGACAATCCGACGGGGATGGTTTACCCGTTGGAAACGCTCAAACGAATGGTTGAGATCGCGCGCGAGTTCAAACTCTTCCTCATCGCCGACGAGATCTATATCAACATTACCTACAACGGCGCCCGCGCCTACGCCCTTGCCGAAATCATTGGTGACGTCCCCGGCATTTCCATGAAAGGGATCTCCAAGGAACTGCCTTGGCCGGGGGCGCGCTGCGGGTGGGTTGAGTATTACAACCGCGACAGGGACGAAGACTTCGACCGCTTCTGTGAAAGCCTCGATAACGCGAAGATGATCGAAGTTTGTTCGACCAAACTCCCTCAGCTTGCCATTCCGAGAATATTCGGAGACCAGCGGTTCAAGACCTATCGCGACGGAACGAACGACAACATTGGCCGCCGCAGCAGAATTATCGCCGACATACTGGGCCAGGTTCCGGAACTCACGTTCAATGAGACCTTCGGAGCGTTCTACAACACCATCATTTTTCGGAACGGTACACTGAAACCTCACCAAACCATAGACATCCCCGACAAACGGGTCCGTGAACTCGTCGCGTCCTGGGTTCAGCACGACATTCCCCTGGACAAACGTTTTGTTTATTACCTCCTTGGTGCAAAAGGCGTTTGTGTCGTGCCGATTTCTTCCTTTTGTTCGGAGTTGCAAGGGTTCCGCGTAACCTTGCTCGAAGAGGACGAAGAAACGTTGGCTAAAACCTTTACGGCGATCAGGGACGGCATCCTCGCCTACCTTGGTTCCTAGCTTGCCTTCGCAACGGTGACCGCCATCGGACGCCGAGGCGCAAAACCGGACGGAGAATCGGAGCGGAACGTCCGCCAGACGCCATATTCCGTCCCGTCATCCGGGTGGTACGTCCTTTGCCTGAGAACCCGAAACTTCAGCATATGCTCAAAAGCCACATGGTACGGTTCGTTCGCGGCCTGAAACGCCAACGACTGTTTTCGCTCATCAACCTGGCCGGACTGACCGTTAGCATGATCAGTACATTGTTGATTTACCTCTATGTCGACCATGAGCTGAGCTACGACAGCTTTCACACGAAGGCAGCACGTATTTATCGTGTCAACCAAACCTTCATCTGGGCCGAAGACGACAAGAATCAATTTTCACGCACGGGACCGGGCGTTGCGGTCGCCATGAAGGAAGAACTACCCGAGGTGGAATTGGTCACCAGCCTGCATACGCCGCGGTCGCACATCATTTCGTATTCCAACCCGAAAGGTGAGGTTATTTCCTTTGAGGAAGATGCAATCCTGGCGGCGGACACAAACTTCTTTCGCGTTTTCGATTTTAACCTCCTTCAGGGCGATCGCAATTCCGGTTTTCGACTCGCCAACACCTTGATGATGACGGAGTCCACCGCCCGAAAATATTTCGGCGATGAAAACCCGATCGGAAAGCTTGTGCGTCTGAGCGGAACGGAAAGCGATCCGACGACGTACGAAGTGACGGGTGTCCTGGAAGACGTTCCGGACAACAGCACGATCAAGTTTGACGTACTGCTTTCGATGAAGAATTTTCCAATCGACGAGCTTCACTGGAGCTGGATCTGGACCCAACTGGAAACGTTCATCCTCCTGGCCGACCATGCCGATATCAACGCCACGCGCGCGAAGGTCGCCGCGATACCTCAGAAGCGCGCTGAAGAGACGCTGCGACGGGTGATGAACCTATCGTACGCGGAATATACGGCCTCGGGAAAGAAGTGGGAGCTATTCCTGCAGCCCCTGACCACGCTCCACCTACCCCGGTACCCGGTGGTCGGAAGCTTTGAAGACGTTGGGAACATCACCGTGGTGTACGCGCTCGTTGGCGCGGCGATATTCATCATCCTCCTTTCATGTATCAATTTCATGAACCTCTCTACCGCCCAGTTCACGAAACGTGTAAAGGAGACCAGCATCCGAAAGGTCCTGGGCCTCGGAAAACGAGACCTGATCCTCGACCACCTCATGATAGCGCTTTTGTTTTGCACCCTTGCCGCCCTGCTCGCGCTGGCGCTCATGCAACTGGCGATGCCCTGGTTCAATCACCTTACTCAAAAAACACTCGCCCTCACCGGCGAAAATCTTCCTGCGATCCTGGGCGGCCTTGCGGCGCTGGCAATCCTCATGGCCATCCTCTCCAGCAGCTATCCCGCTTTCTTCCTGAGTCGTTTTCGTCCGGCGGAAGCGCTGAAGGGAAAATTTTCCACGGGAGGAAAGGGGAAGCTGTTTCGCAATGGCCTGGTCGTGTTCCAATTTGCCGTTTCGATGATCCTCATTGCATGCACGGCCATCGTGTTTCAACAACTTCGGTTCTTCTACCAAAAGGATGTCGGGTTTCAAAAAGAGAACCTCATGACGGTACGGCACCTCGAATCCGTCGGGAATCACGACCGCGTCATCGCGTCGATGCTGACCATTCCGGGCGTGTCCGGAGCGACGGCATGCACCTCCGTGCCGCCATCCGTGTTTGGCGGAGAGTCGTTTACTGCGGAGGGTGTTGAAGAAAATTTTGCGTTGAATTTTACCACCGGCGATGAACACTTCATCCCCGTTCTGGGTATCCGGCTTGTGTTAGGGCGGAATTTCTCGAAAGACCAGCCCTACGATAAGTATCGTGTGATCGTCAATGAGGCCACCATCAGGAAATTGGGCTGGCCGATGGACGCATCCGTTATTGGAAGGGAGATAAGATACCCGGGAGAGGAAGAGGGCTTTGCCATCATCGGCGTGGTTTCCGATTTTAACTTCTGGACGCTGGATGTCGGCGTTCAACCCATGGCGATCTTCCATATTGATTGTGAGCACGTCTTTGCAGGGCCGAGGAAGCTGATCACTTTGCGCATCGACCCATCCGAACAGGCGGACTGGGCGGAGACCATCGCCCAAATCCGGCAGCGGTGGAAACAGCACGCCGGCGATGTCCCTTTTGATTATGGTTTCATCGACCAGGATTTTGACGAATCGTACAAAACACAGGAAAGGTTTGCCGGCGTGCTTACCGTAATGGCTATACTCGGTATCACGATCGCGTGCTTCGGCCTCCTCGGTATGATCATCTACGCACTCGAACAGCGAACCAAGGAAATCGGAATCCGCAAGGTTTCGGGCGCATCCGTCGTGAGCATCCTATCCCTTATCTCGAATTCCTTCATGAAACTCATTGCGCTGGCGTTCCTCATTGCAACTCCGGTTGCTTACTTTGCCATGGACCGATGGTTAACGGAGTTTGCCTACCGGATTCAGCCCTCTGTCTGGACGTTTGCGATGACAGGTTGCTGCACAATGGTCGTTGCGCTGCTCATCACGAGCTATCATTCCCTGAAGGCGGCGAAAACCAATCCGGTCGACGTGCTGAAGGATGAATAAGGCGCAAAATCTTACCTAACATTCGTTCATCGCCAAAAATATTTTTCGTTCTATTCTTGAACGGTAGTTGAATATTTGTGAGAATTGCAGATAACCAATAGATCATGAAAGCGATCGGCAGTACAGCAAGTCAATTCATCTCCCGTGCAAACGTGAGCCGTCTGCTTTTTGTGCTGGTTGTCGTCATTATTCTTCTTCCGAAACCAGAAGGGGCGATAATGGTATAAAATTTTTCAAACAAGGATAACCAACCGCCCCGAACTCCGGGGCGGTTTTGTTTTATAGAGACGATCACAAACTAACAGTTGTAAAAAAATCTATGTACTACACGAAAGACACGGTCCTTTTTTTGAATGGCAAGTTCGTCAAAGCCGTTGACGCACATACCGACCTTTATAGCCAGACCCTGCACTACGGTTTTGGCGTCTTTGAAGGGATCCGTGCGTACGAGACGAAGAACGGCGTGAAGTTGTTCAAGGCCATGGAACATTTCCAACGCCTGAAAAGAAGCTGTGAGAGCATTGGCATTCCACTCAACCATGATCCTCAAGAGCTGATACGGGTTTCCTATCAGTTGATTGAAAAGAACGAATTGTCCGACGCATACATCCGGCCACTGGTATACTGCGGGCCGAACATGTACCTGACCACGCCCAGGGAAGTCAACCTGATGATCTGCGCGTTCAAGTGGGGCAAATATCACGGGCATAAACCGCTCAAGCTATGTGTCTCCTCCTTCCAGCGCCCGAATCCGGCGTCCATCAATGTGGAAGCCAAGATCACCGGACACTATGTTAACGGGATCCTGGCGACGACCGACGCCCAGCGGAGGGGTTATGATGAAGCGGTACTTCTGGATATGAACGGCAATGTGGCCGCCGCGCCCGCAGCCAATTTCTTTTTGGAGAAAGATGGCGTTTTGATTACGCCACCACTGGGTCACATTTTTCCAAGTATCACCCGCGAGGTGGTTATGAGCATTTGCAAAGAACTCGATATCGCGGTTCAGGAACGCCACATCAGTCCGCATGAACTTGAAAACGCCGACAGCGCGTTCCTTTGCGGCACGGCTGTAGAGATCGCCGGGATTGAATCCATCGACGCCCATACGTTTGCCAAGCCCTGGAAGGAGACAATCGGCGCGGTGATCCAGGAAGCGTATAAGTGCCAGGTGCTGGAAAAGTCATTCAGCTATGTGATTATTTAGGGATTGGGCATTTAGGCATTGGGCATTGGAAGTGAACACGGATGAAAGAATCTGAAAAATATACCACAACTGTACCTGAATCTCTCACCAGGGAAACGAATGGGAAGTCCACGGGCGAAAAAGTCGAGGTCAACAAGTACAGCAAGACGCTGACCCAGGATCCAACCCTTCCCGCCGCGCAGGCCATGCTCTACGGGATTGGCCTGACCGATGACGATCTTAAAAAAGCGCAAGTGGGAATCGTCAGCACCGGCTACGACGGAAATACGTGCAACATGCATCTTAATCAGCTCGCGCAGGAGGTGAAGGCCGCCGTGTGGGACGATGGCCTTGTCGGATTGATTTTTCACACGATCGGCGTCAGCGACGGCATGAGCAATGGGACCGAAGGGATGCGGTATTCCCTGGTCAGCAGGGAGGTGATCGCAGACTCCATTGAGACGGTCTGCGGCGCGCAATACTACGACGGATTGATCGCCGTCGTTGGCTGCGACAAGAACATGCCAGGCGCACTCATGGCGATGGGAAGGTTAAACCGCCCTTCGATCATGGTCTATGGCGGCACCATCGCCGGAGGGCACTGGAAAGGACAGGAACTGAACATCATCTCGGCTTTCGAAGCGTTGGGACAAAAACTCGCAGGTACCATTACGCCGGAGGATTTCAAAGGCATCGTAAAAAACGCGTGCCCCGGCGCCGGCGCCTGCGGCGGAATGTATACCGCCAACACCATGGCATCGGCTATTGAAGCCCTCGGTATGGCGCTTCCGTATTCATCATCCAACCCGGCGTTGAGCAAAGAGAAATCAGCCGAATGCAAACAGGCCGCAGCGGCCATGCACAACCTCCTCAGGCTGGATATCAAACCGCGCGATATTATGACCCGGCAGGCTTTTGAGAACGCCATTACGGTAGTCATCGCGTTGGGTGGATCCACAAACGCGGTACTGCACCTGATTGCGATGGCCCGATCGGTCGGCATGGAACTCAACCCCGATGACTTCCAGACGATTTCTGACCGAACGCCGCTGCTGGCGGATCTCAAGCCGAGCGGAAAATACCTCATGGAAGCGCTCCACAAGATCGGCGGCGTCCCAGCGGTTATGAAATACCTCCTCCAAAAAGGGTTTCTGCACGGCGATTGCCTGACTGTAACGGGAAAAACCCTTGCCGAAAATCTTCGACATGCGGCAGACCTTGACTTTGCGCACCAGGATATCATTTACCCCCTGGAAAATCCGCTGAAGAAAACCGGGCACTTGCAGATCCTTTATGGCAATCTCGCCTCGAAAAGCGCCGTGGCCAAAATCACCGGAAAGGAAGGAGAGCGCTTCACAGGTCCCGCGCGTGTCTTTAACGGTGAATTCGAACTCATCGACGGCATCTCCAAAGGGAAAGTCAAGAACGGCGATGTCGTTGTTATCCGCTACGTAGGACCGAAAGGCGCACCGGGAATGCCGGAGATGCTCAAGCCCACCTCCGCCATCATGGGCACCGGACTTGGGAAGTCGGTCGCCCTCATCACTGACGGCCGTTTCTCAGGGGGAACCCATGGCTTTGTTGTGGGGCACATCACCCCCGAGGCATTCGACGGAGGCCTCATCGCACTGGTGGAAGACGACGACACGATTGAAATTGATATTGCCAGACATCAAATCAACCTGCTGGTTGACGAATCGACACTTGCCAACCGAAACGCAGCGTGGAAACGTCCATCGCTGAATGCAAAACATGGAATCTTATTGAAATACGCGAAACAAGTTAAAACCGCCGCCGATGGATGCGTTACTGACGAAGACTGAAACAAACGCCGGTTCACCCGGCACAGCCAAAAACATATCAGGGTCCGAAGCCTTACTTCGGAGTCTCATCGCGGAAGACGTCGACACCCTGTTTGGCTACCCCGGTGGCGCGATCATGCCCGTTTATGACGCGCTCTACCACTACGCCGACAAGCTCACGCACATCCTTGTCCGGCACGAGCAGGGCGCGATCCACGCCGCCCAGGGCTTCGCCCGCGCGTCAAAAAAGCCGGGCGTGGTTTTCGCAACGTCGGGGCCGGGCGCAACGAACCTGGTAACGGGGCTGGCTGATGCCATGATCGATTCCACCCCCGTGGTCTGCATTACCGGCCAGGTCTTTGCCCACCTTTTGGGCACCGACGCCTTCCAGGAGATAGACGTGATCAATACCACACTGCCCGTAACCAAATGGAACGTACAGGTGACCGAGGCGAAAGACATCGCGCCGGCAGTGGCTAAAGCCTTCTACATTGCAACCACTGGCAGGCCCGGTCCCGTCTTGATCGACATCACAAAAAATGCACAGAACGAACTGCTCGATTCCTTTGAGTACAGGAAATGCGATCATATCCGAACTTACCGGCCAAAGCCAGAACTTAACGATGCGGAAGTTGCGGCGGCTGCCGCGCTGATCAACGGTGCCCGGAAGCCCTACATCCTTGCGGGCCAGGGCGTCCTCTTATCAGGCGCATCCGAGGCGCTTTTGGCATTTTCCGAAAAGACCGGCATCCCCGTAGCCTGCACGTTACTGGGGCTGGGTTGCTTTCCCACAGATCATTCAAACTACGTCGGGTTTCTCGGAATGCATGGGAACTATGCCCCTAACGTAAACACCAACGAATGCGACGTCCTGATTGCCGTCGGGATGCGCTTCGACGACCGCGTCACAGGCAACGTGAGCCGGTATGCAAAACAGGCCCGGGTGATCCACATTGAAATTGACAAGGCGGAGATCGGAAAGATTGTACATACCGACGTCGCGGTGCATGCCGACGCGCGCGAGGCGCTCGTGGCGTTATCGGGTTTGTGCAAGTCCAACCACCACAAGGAGTGGATTCAGCGCTTCCGTGACTTAAAGGCAGTCGAATACGAAAAAGTTATCCAGCCTGAGTTCAATCCACCGAATAAACTCAGCATGGGTGAAGTGATCAACCGGCTCTCCGTCATCACGAAGGGCGAAGCCATCATCGTCACCGATGTTGGCCAACACCAGATGGTCACGTCACGATACTACGGTTATAAAAACCCGGATACGAGTATCACTTCGGGGGGAGCCGGCACCATGGGATTTGCCCTTCCTGCGGCTATTGGCGCGAAGACCGCAAGGCCTGAAAAAGAAGTGATCGCAGTAATCGGTGATGGCGGATATCAAATGACGGTCCAGGAACTGGGCACCATTATGCAATACCATATCAGCGTTAAAATCCTCGTGCTTAACAATTCATTCCTCGGCATGGTACGGCAGTGGCAGCAGTTGTTCCACAAGAGAAGGTACTCTTTTACCGAAATGATAAATCCCGACTTCGTCACGCTGGCGTCCGCCTACGGCATACCGGCGCGCAAAGTGGAGCACCGCGCGGATTTGTCATCAGCGATAGATGAAATGTTGAAGGCGAACGGACCATATTTCCTCGAAGCCGTCGTCGAAAAAGAGGACAACGTCTTTCCCATGGTCCCGGCCGGCGGCTGCGTCTCGGACGTAATGCTCGCACCCCCCTCCACGGAAGTTTAAATGTCAATCTAACCGAACATGAAAAAGGAATACACATTACACGTTGCGGCCGACAACAACTTTTCGATCCTGAACAGGATTGTCAATGTATTGAACCGTCGCCGCGTTCGGATCAAGAAGCTCATTGCCCATGAAAATGACGATGACTTTACCCGCGGTGGCGCCGTGATTCTCATCTATACCACGGCCGACCTGGTGGAAAAAGTAAAACACCAACTGGAAAAGCTCATTGAAGTCGAATCTGCCATTTACCATGAAGGCAGCGCGATGTATTATGAACTTAGCGAACGAAATAACAGGCAGGTGGCGTAGGTTGGGGATTAGGTGTTAGGTATTAAGTATTAGGTATTAAGACAAAACAAATTTTCTTATGGCACAAATCAATTTTGGCGGAGTCACGGAGGAAGTGGTGACGCGGGAAGAGTTTCCAATGAGCAAAGCGTTAGACCTCCTCAGGAACGAGACGATCGCGATCATCGGCTATGGTGTACAAGGGCCGGCTCAGGCGCTAAACCTGCGCGACAATGGGTTCAATGTAATCGTCGGTCAGCGCAAGGGGACAAGAACGTGGAGCAAGGCGATTGAACATGGATGGATTCCCGGAGAGACGCTGTTTGAGATTGAAGAAGCGGCGTCCCGTGGAACGATCATTGAATTCTTACTTTCCGACGCGGGGCAGATCGCGCTTTGGCCGACCATTCAACCACACCTGACCCCGGGAAAGACATTGTATTTCTCGCATGGATTTGCCATCACCTTCAAGGAACAGACTGGTATCATTCCCCCTTCCGGCGTGGATGTCGTGCTGGCAGCACCGAAGGGATCGGGAACTTCCGTACGAAGGTTGTTCCTCCAGGGCAAGGGCATCAACTCGAGCTATGCCGTATTTCAGGACGCGTCCGGCCAAGCAAAGCAAAAGGCAATTGCGCTCGGCATTGGCGTGGGCTCTGGATATTTGTTTGAGACGACCTTCAAGAAGGAGGTCTTTTCAGACCTTACCGGTGAACGTGGCACGTTGATGGGCGCCATCGCAGGGATCTTTGAAGCGCAGTATGAGGTTCTCCGTGCAAACGGCCATTCGCCTTCAGAGGCCTTTAACGAAACCGTGGAGGAACTCACGCAATCGCTTATGCCCCTCGTTGCAGAAAATGGAATGGACTGGATGTACGCCAACTGTTCTACCACTGCTCAACGTGGCGCGCTGGATTGGAAAAAGCGATTTAAGGCCGCGACCCTTCCCGTTTTTCAGGAGCTCTACAAGAGCGTCGCATCGGGACAGGAAGCGAAACGCACTATCGAAAGCTGCAGCCAGCCCGACTATCGCGAAAAGCTGTCGGAGGAGCTTAAAGAAGTTCGTGAAAGCGAGCTATGGCAAGCCGGTGCCGCCGTTCGCAAGTTGCGCCCTGAAAAACAGCACGTCGAAGAGAGCATGATCAATTAAGCACGGTCGCAAGCCCATTGCCTTCTATGGTAACACAAACAAACGCACTCACGCTCGACATCAATGCGGCATACTACACGCTGAAGCCGGTTGTATTGAAAACGCCCTTACAATATCACCGCAAGCTGTCCGAGCGCTTCGGGGCGGAAGTCTACGTGAAACGCGAAGACCTCCAGGTGGTCAGGTCGTACAAACTTCGGGGCGCGTATAACCTTATTCAAAGTCTAACCAATGCGCAGCGCCGCCGCGGTGTGGTGTGTGCCAGCGCCGGTAACCATGCGCAGGGCGTAGCCTTCTCCTGCCGGCAACTCGACATCAGGGGCGTGATTTATATGCCTGCGATAACACCGAAACAAAAGATCAACCAGGTTCGAATGTTTGGCGGCGACCTCATTGAGATTGTTCTTACCGGCGACACCTTCGATGAGTGCCAGGCGCATGCGCTGGAGTTCACGAAAGCACACGACATGGTGTTCATTCCCCCGTTCGACCATCCGCGCGTGATCGAAGGGCAAGGCACCGTGGGCAAAGAGATCCTGGACGAACTGTCCGGCGTCGATTTCCTTTTCGTTCCCGTAGGGGGAGGCGGACTGTGTGCGGGCATCAGCGAATATTTCAGATTGTACTCGCCTGCAACGAAGATTATCGGGGCGGAGCCTGTAGGCGCCCCTTCGATGCACGAAGCCCTAAAAGCGCGCAAGCCAGTCAAGCTCGAAAAAATTCAACGTTTTGTGGACGGCGCGTCCGTTCAGAAAGTAGGGGATCTCACCTTCGATTTGTGCAAAGACGCCATCACCGACATGCTGCTTGTTCCTGAAGGCAAGGTGAGCTCCACCATCCTGCAACTCTACAATGAGGATGCGATCGTCGCTGAACCTGCCGGAGCGTTATCCATTGCCGCTCTGGACCTTTATGCCGAACACCTGCGCGGCAAAAAAATCGTGTGCATCCTGAGCGGAGGCAACAATGACATCGATCGCATGCAGGAGATCAAGGAGCGGTCGCTGCTTTACGAAGGACTGAAACACTACTTTATCGTTCGGTTCGCGCAACGCCCCGGGGCACTGAAGGAATTTGTCAACTTCATTCTTGGCCCTAACGATGATATCGTCAGGTTTGAATTCATTCAAAAGCACAACAAGGAAAGTGGCCCCGCGCTGATCGGCATCGAGGTGAAGTCGAAGGAGGAATTTGACGCCCTGATCTCACGAATGGATGATCACAAACTGAACTACACGCTCGTGAATCAAAACGAAAATCTCTTCGAATACCTCGTTTGAGAAAAGAGTACGGATGGATCCGTCCAATCCACCCGCCTCCATTAAGCGAAATTCAGAATTTATGGACAATAAAGCTGATCGCGCCATTGACGAACAGTCCTTCAAGTGGGCGCATGCCGGCTTCCAGGGTCACGACGGTATTGCCAAAGAAGGGAATCCTCCGTCCTTCGTTCTGCTCCCGCCAAAAGGGATTTCTGTACCAGCGAAAGCCGGCCCTTGCGCCAAATAACCCACTGAGCTCTTTGCTCGGCCCCTCACCCAGTCCAAACGTTTCCTGTGTGAGCTTGACCGTTGTAGGCAGGATCATGACATCGACATAAGGACGGAAGATGCTTCCCGCACCAAACTTTGCCGTTTTTCCGTTGAGCGTCCGCTCAAGTTGAAAAAAATACTGCCGCTGTTTCCCGATGCCGATGTAAACACCTTTGTGAAAGATCGATGCGGGCTTGTAGTCGATCAAAAGGCCATCGTCGTAGCCAAACCCGGAGTTCCTCAAATAAACGCCGCCGCGGAGGATCATGATCCGTTTAACCGTTCCGGTGATTGGAACATACTTCGTCGTCGCCAGGCGCTTATTCGTACCAAAGATATCCTCCTCTTTGTATCCCAGGATGACGTTTACCTTTTTTTCGGCGTTTACAGAATTCAAGCGCAAGTACACGCCACCATCAAAAACAAACCCGGTACCTTCGCTTCCAAAACGCACGAGGGGCAAGCGCACCGATCCTTCCGCGGAGATCCTGTCATTCACCTTGTATTCGCCGTTTGCTCCGATGACAAACAGCATCGCCCCGTCTATGTTGCTAAAACCCACGTCCACACCATAGAACTCTACAGCAACATGACCTTTCAGTACGGCGTCCGGGTCATCGTGTGCCTTCTTATAATACTCCTGTGCCGACGCGGAAAGGCAGAGGCTGACCAGGGAAAGAACGATTATTGATCTTCTCATAGGGGTAAGGTTGCGTGAGACCCGCGCGGGCATTGCCAGCTGATCTCATGCGATTAAAAATAACGTCAAAGTTGGGACTTGATGTGAAGGACCAAATCCTTTTGAAGGTTGGAAATAATGTTGCGTACTTCCTGGACGTAGAGCGCCTCATCGGCATGAATGGCGTATTCCCCTTTCGACGACAAGCCGAGCAGCGATCCATTGAACGACCCTTCCTTCACGAGGCCTTTGCTCCAATCGTTGTTGCCCCACACAGCCCGTTTAAACGCAATCCAGGCAAAAGATCCCTTTGGATTAACGATCATGATGACGGGCGTGATGCTGAGTCCGGCCTGCGTTTCAAGCGTATTGCGCGTCATTGTCTTGGATCCTTCGAACGTGGCAAACCGGATCTGATAGCCGATGCTAAGCAGGTTGACGTTTTCCTTGGTCGACAACTTCTGATAAAAGTTGCCGGAAATTTTCGCCGATGTTAAAAATACGTTCTTTTCGCGCGGACGAAAGATGCTGCGTTCCCTGGTGTCATAGACCATTGGATCGGTTCCGCCCACCTTGTCGAAGATGACAGTGCCATCCGTCTTTCCGATCATCACATTCTTGCCGTCGGCTTTTCCTTTTGCATATTCGCTCTGCAACAGGGCTTCGCCATCGCTGATATTGAATCCGGCCGCTTTCAGTCCGGAAACCAACTCCTTGTGGAGGTCATCGATGAGTGACTGAAGGGCTTCCTTGCTGACACCCGCCAATGCCGCCTCCGCAAAGGCACTGCCGACACCCTGCTTTTGCATCACACCGGCCTGCGACTTACCTTTCATCAAGGATGCCTGCATAAAGAAATAGTCGTTGATGAAAATTGGATTGTCCCGAAACGACTTGGCCACCGCACCGGGAAACTTTGTGTCTACTTTGCATTCCTTGATAAAGTCAAAGTCCGACCAATCGGTTTGCGCGTAAACGTTCATCGCACAAACCGATAATAAAACTAGAAGAATTTTTTTCATGAGCTTTGTATTAATTAAAACCAACATCTGTTGCAGACATTCGCAACAACGGAACAAAAGTAGAAGGCAGCATGGGGCAGGGATATACCGGCGTGCCAGTATTTTGGCATACCAGCACGGGATGAGACTGTACTGTGGAATCAGGGTATGTAGACTACCGTCAGATCAGATTATTCGCGTAAGCGAACTTGATAAGACCCACCAACGAGCTTGTGGCAGTCTTTTTGAAGATGTTCTTGCGATGGGTCTCAACAGTCCGTTCACTGATAAACAACTCTTCCGCGATCTGTTTGTTTGAGTATTCCCGGGCGATGAGCTTAAGGATCTCTCTTTCACGATCGGTCAACAAACGCCCTTCATCCGGATTCTGCAGATTGGTGATCAGAATCTTGTTGATGTCGCTACTGAGGTACACACGTCCCTGGCGAACTTCATCTATGGCCGCCAGCAGCTCCTGATGCGTATCTTTTTTCAGGACGTAGCCATTGACACCAGCCCGAAGGATCTCCTTTACCAGGTGGGTTTCGTCATGCATGCTGAGAACGATGGTCTTGATCGACGGCTGAATGCGCCTCACGGTATTGACGAGTGAGAGTCCATCCATTCCCGGCATATGAAAATCGGTGATGATGATATCCACGTCGTTCGACTTGAGAAAGAGCAGCGCTTTTTCGGCGCTTTCGGCAACGCCCGCAACAACAAGTCCTTCCTTTTCAAGGAGATTCCTGATCCCGTCAAGCAGGATCGCATGATCATCCACCAGCAAAATTTTCATTTCCGCCACCCTTCCGAATTTTGGTCTAAAGAAATTAAATATACCGGAATCGTTCATATACACAAAATACCAGGTCATTCGTACCCGAAGGTATCCGTGCTACTGGGTATTTGGAGATACCGCGACGTCCACGCTGCCGGGGACCGTCTTCAGGGGAACCCTGATGATGAGCGTGGTGCCCCTTCGGCCGGGGTTTGAGTCTACGTCCATCTCTGCCCTGATCAAATTCACCCGCGACCGAATGTTCTTCCACCCATATCCGCCGCCCAGACCGAGCTGTTGCACGTCAAACCCATTCCCATCGTCCTCGATGGTCACGGTGACTCCATCCTCATAGCCGACGAGTTGTATTTCAATCAGCGTAGCGCCCGCATGCTTCAGGACGTTGTTGACCCATTCCTGAATGATCCGGTAAAGGGAAATCTCGCTTAACGATTCCAGTCGTGCCGGAACATCAAAACTGACCACCCGCACGGCGACTTTGCCCGAATCTGTGATTCGGCCCGACATTTCCCTGAGCGCCGGGGTAAGCCCGTTCTGGACCAGCGTCTGAGGCATCAGGTTGAAGGCGATGCTTCGGATTTCCCTGTGCATGTCGTTCAACAGGCCTTCAGCCCTGGCGGCTACATTTATCCTTTCCTCGAGCGGCGTGTCATTGTGGATGCGGTGTATATCGAGCCTCAACGCCGAAATCAATTGACCGATACCGTCATGCAAATCCTGGGCAAACCGCCTTCGTTCCGTTTCCTGCGACTCGATCGTCGCCTGAATCTGCGCTTCACGCAACAGCAGTTCACGTTTGCGCCTGAGCCTGCCTCTTAACAACAGGAAGATAATCACGATCAAAAGCAACGTGGTCGCCAATGCAAAAATGACCACCCGGTTGCGACCAATCCGTGCAGCCTGCTCGGCGACAACGGCATTTTTTAATGCGAGTTCCTGTTCCTTCTTCTCGGTGGCGAATCGTGTTTCCATCTCGGCAATCGCCTCGGCATTTGCATTCTTGTATAATGAATCCTTCGCGATTGCCCAGAGGCGGTAGTATTTGCTCGCGTTCAGGTAATCTCCGATGCCCTCGTAGTTTTTTGCCAGCGCGAAATACGTCCAGTCAAATTTCATCCGGAGTTTGAATCTCCGGGCCATGTCCAACGCCTCAAGTCCTGCGTCAAGACCCTTTCGATACTGCCCCGTTGTCGCATAGAGGTCTGAAATGGTGTAAAGGTCGGATACTATAAAGAAGGGGTTTCCTACTTTTTCGCGGTAGGGTCTCGCCTTTAGGTACTGCTCAATGGCCAGATCCGGGTTACCGGCCTCCGCGTATATTTTTCCAAGGATGAAATGCGCGTTCGCCAACTGTTGGTTGTTGTTGTTCCTTTTGGCAGCATCCATGCCTTTCTCAATATAGTAACGCGCAGAATCGAGCTCCCCCGTTGCTCCATAACAGACGGCAATGTTATTGTAGGTATATAAGGCGACCCACTCCCATTCAGTACCCTCCATCATCTGAATGTTCTTTCGGCCCTGATCAATACAGTCGCGATAGCGTTTCAATTCCAGGTAGGCCCAAGCAATGTTCGTGTGAAGTTTAAGTTCTGTCTCGCGATGCGGAAATCGCTCGATGAGGCGAAGGCCCTTAAGCATGTAGTCGATCCCCTTCTCGGCCCTTCCCGCAAATACATTGGTCTTTCCCAAATCTGAATACACCCTCAGCAATGCTTCATCCTGACCGGAAGCCGTTGCAAAATCGAGCGCGCGTAACTGGCAGGCGATGGCGCTGTCCGTGCGCCCCGAACGCACACAACTGACTCCACGCGCAAGATTCAACCAGGTCAACACCGCCTTGTCCGAAGACGCACCATGCGCATCTTCCATTGCCCGCATATAGCGGCTCCCCCGCTCAACGTCGCTCCTCAAGGTCTCATTTACGAGAAGGTAATACGCCCTTGCTTTTTCTGTCCCCTGTAGCTTCTCCACAGCGGAAGCGATCGAGTCGATTGAAGGCGTCTGCCCCTGCAACGGACATGTGGCCAGAAAAACGGCGATTGCCAACATGATGCGGGCGACCGCCTGTAGGTGTCCGGTTCCTGATTGTCGTAGGGTCATAGCGCACTGTTTTTATTGCGCATCGACCAGGAACGGGAAGCGCTCGGTTTTAACGGCTGGACAAGGGTTTGACGCATCAGGTTAAAGGCGATACTTCGAACCTTTCGCGTCTCGCCATAATCGGAGCGGTAAAATGTGTGCTGATGATGAATGAGGTATTGCGCCTGGTCCGTGACGGACAGTGCGCATAGGTTTACTTTGTGCTCCTCCAATACGATGTCCTGGCTCAGGACTGAGAAGCATCCGAACGCAAATAACAACAACAGCGACGTTCGCATTAGCGTGGGGTTACACGACAAATACTGGCCCCAAGGTATAAATATTGCCTCATTTTCCCAGCGTCCATTTGTGCTTTTGGTTATCGTTGAATAGTCGGCGAGAACGGTTCCGTTTAACAAATTCAGAACGTCATGGCGCATTTGGTTAATTGTTAATCTTATACGTATATTTACCTACCAGGAAATCCCCATTTCATGACGACGCGCTGAATTGCTTTCGGCAGCGTCAACGCCACATCGACATTTAAACCCTTTTTACCTATGAACTTCATCATTTACGTCCTCGTTTCCATCGCAAGCGTTTTCAGCGCAGCCAGCGCTCAGTCCGCCGACCATGTCGATTCCGACGACGCCGCCACCTTTTATCACTCATGAGTGTAGACAGTGATAAGCGTCTGCATTATCACTAAGAACGAACAGCGCAACATCTCCGCATGTATCCTGTCGGTAAAGTCGATTGCCGATGAGATCATCGTTGCCGACACCGGGTCTTCGGACCAGACGATCGCGCTCGCCCATGTGCTGGGTGCGCGAACGGCTTCCATCCCGTGGACGGACGATTTCGCGGCGGCACGCAACGAGTGCCTGGACCTGGCCTCTCATGAATGGGTTCTCTTTATAGACGCTGATGAACGCCTTGTCGATGGCGCTGCCTTACGAAAAGCGTTGCATTCCGCTCCCGCCCAAACGGGTGGATTCTACCTCATCCGGCGCGACACCTACCTGCACCACAAGACGTTTAAAAGAGGGAAAATCCCCACTCTGATCGTCCGCGCCTTCCGTCGTCGATCCGGCATTCGGTATGAGGGCATCGTTCACGAAGTTGTTGCACCGGCAATCGTTCGCGCCAACTTGCAGATCGAACTCGCACAGCACGCGTTCCTCGACCACGCCATCGACAGGCAATCTCCTGATCATGTCCTGAACAAACAGCGGCACTATCTCGCACTCATCGACAGGGCACTCGAGAGCGGGGAGAATGCGTGGCTCACTTACCAGAAAGCAAAGACGCACTGGTTTTTAAACCAAGGTGATATCGCCATCCCGCTCTTCCAATCTTTGGCGCAAAATGCCGTCGCTGAATTCAGGCCTGCATGCCTCAACAACCTCGCATCGATCCACATAAGCCAGGGTGAATGCGCTGAAGCCGGCCATTTACTTAAGCGGAGCCTGGCGCTCCAACCACGTGCGGCAGCGACGTCGTTATTGTTGGGCGATGTCTTACTGAAACAAGACCGGCCGCGCGAAGCGTTGCGTCATTACTCAAGCCTCAGCAGCAATAGCCGTCGGTATGCACGCGGCGTGTTTGTACCCATGGCTGGATTTGTTTATCCGGCATACAAATATCACCGCATGGCTATGTGTCTGTCAGCCGCCGGATTCCTAAAACGTCAACTCCTGCGCCTTGCCTTGCACCACGAACAAGACCATCCCGACACGCTGATGGAACTGGTGAGATTCTATAAATCGCGAAATGATCAGGTTCGTGCCGGTCGGTTTCTGAGATCGCTGGTTGCCGTGAACCCCGAATGGACAGCCCTTCGGGAGCATGCCGAATCCCTTTCCGCGTAAACCGAATGGACGCGCGTCTCAACATTGTGATCGCGGGCAGGCAACGCATTCCTGTCGCTGCCTACGGCAGCACTGAACGGATTATGTGGTCACTGGGAAAAGCGCTCACGCAAATGGGACATCGCGTCACGTTCCTTGTCGGTAAAGGTTCGGCCTGTCCGTTCGCGAGCGTGCTGCCACTTGATGAAACGCGTCCGATAGATCAGCAGATTCCGCGTGGAACAGACGTCGTGCATTTCCATTTTCAGCCAAAGGATTCAATCACCACGCCTTATGTAGCCACGGTACATTGGAACATCAACGATTTTTCTCCGTTCGATGTCAACAGCATTTTCGTTTCAAGGTCACATGCGGCGCGGTATGGTTCCGATTCCTTTGTCTACAACGGGTTGGATTGGGACATGTACGGCACGCCGTCGCTGTCGGACCGAAGGTACCATTTCCACTTCCTTGGCAATGCGGCATGGCCATTGAAAAACGTTCGGGGTGCGATCGAGGTTGTAGATCAGAGTGTCACGGAAAGGCTCAGGGTACTGGGCGGGCGACGCTGGCGGTTTAAATATGGCTTTCGTTTTTATCGATCCACCCGCGTGCGTTTTCACGGTATGGTAGGAGATTCAAAAAAGGTAAGGGTGCTGCAAGAATCCAAAGGCCTCATTTTCCCTGTCATTTGGCCTGAACCTTTCGGCCTTGCGATTACAGAAAGTCTGTACTTTGGGTGCCCGGTCTTCGGGACGTTGCATGGCGCTTTGCCAGAACTTGTTCATCCCGACATCGGATACCTCTCAAACCATGCGCGTGACCTCGCCGATGCCATCAGGAACGCGGGTCAGTTCAATCGGAATAACTGCCACGTTTACGCACGCGATCTTTTCAATGCACAGCGCATGGCGAAAGCCTACGTCGCCCGGTACGAAGCGGTTATCTCCGGACAGAAGCTCAACGCTGCCGCGCCCCGGTTGGTATCTCAACAGAAAGTTCGCCTGCTTGAATGGAACACGATTGCATCGTGACCATACAAATTTGATTATCTAAAGGCCTAACAATTGTTAAGTAGGAGAACGAAAGATTTTTTTCTTTTTCGTTGACGCACCGTTGGGTTTTCTTCATCTTCGCGAAGTGAATTATCCCCCGAATTTCATCGGGTTGAAACGACACTGCAACGCCCAAAATTTTAGCATACCGCCTCCGACTACCGGGGGCGGTTTCATTTTATGAATACGGTGACAAACTAACAGTTGTTACTCGAAAGGAGAAGAAGGCAGGAAAGACTAAAGCAGAATGACAGGCTCACCAAAAACACTTTTTGACAAGATCTGGGACGCACACGTAGTCAAACAAAGCGAAGGATACCCAGACGTCCTTTTCATCGACCGACATTTCATCCATGAAGTGACCAGCCCGCAGGCATTCGACGGCTTGCGGAACAGAGGCATCAAGGTATTTAACGCTGCACGCACCACGGCGACAGCCGATCACAATGTTCCGACCAGGGATCAGCACCTTCCCATACGGGAAGCGCTGTCCAGGCACCAGGTGGAAACCCTTCGCAAGAACTGCACGGCGTTCGGGGTCAACCTCTACGACCTCGGGCATCCGTTCCAGGGCATCGTGCACATCATCGGCCCGGAACTCGGCCTCACGTTGCCGGGAATGACGATAGTTTGTGGTGACAGCCATACTTCCACGCACGGCGCTTTCGGAAATATCGCCTTCGGCATCGGCACAAGCGAAGTGGAGCAGGTACTTGCTACACAATGCATCCTGCAGTACAAGCCGAAGCGAATGAAGATCGAGATCAACGGGGCGCTTTCAAAGGGCGTCGTTGCCAAAGACATTATCCTCTACATTATCTCAAAGATCTCGGCGAGTGGCGCCACGGGATATTTCGTCGAGTATGCCGGTGACGCTATCCGCGGGCTTACCATGGAGGCGCGCATGACCATCTGCAACATGAGTATCGAGATGGGCGCGCGCGGCGGGCTGATCGCACCTGATGACACCACCTTCAATTACATCCGCGGACGAAAGTTCGCCCCCCAGGGTGAGCACCTGGAGCGCCTCATCACGCAATGGAAACACCTTCGGTCAGATACCGACGCGGTCTACGACAAAGTCTTGTCCTTTAGTGCCTCCGACATCGCCCCCATGATTACCTATGGCACCAATCCGGGTATGGGCATCAAAGTCACCGACCGCATACCCACCGTGGAAGAATTGAAAAACATCAGCGAGCAATCCTCTTTCACCAAGTCGCTTGAATACATGGGCCTTGAACCCGGTTCGCAACTCCTTGGAAAAGCGGTAGACTACGTCTTCATCGGTAGTTGTACGAACGCGCGCATTGAAGACCTTCGGCTCGTCGCGGAAATTGTAAAAGGGAAAAAGAAAGCGCCCAACGTCGAGGTATGGGTTGTCCCCGGTTCCAAGCAAGTTGAACAACAGGCGCGCAGGGAAGGCCTGGACAAGGTCTTCGAAGCGGCCGGCTTCGAACTTCGTGAACCCGGATGCTCCGCATGCCTGGGCATGAACGAAGACAAAATCCCGGAAGGCAAATATTGTATCTCCACTTCGAACAGAAATTTCGAGGGCCGCCAGGGGCCGAAGTCACGGACTTTCCTCGCGAGCCCGCTGAGTGCCGCGGCTGCGGCAATTACGGGAAAGGTGACCGACGTTCGAGAACTGGCAGATTTTAACTGAGAAAAGATGGGAAAGGAAAAATTCACAACGTTAGTAAGCACCGCCGTTCCACTGGAGGCAGAAAATATTGATACCGATCAAATCATCCCCGCGCGATTCCTTAAAGCCACCACACGGGAAGGCTTCGGTGAAAATCTGTTTCGCGACTGGCGTTTCGATCGCGAAGGAAAGCCGAAACCGGAATTCGTCCTGAACAGCGACACCTGGGACGGAAAAATTCTCATTGCAGGAAAAAACTTCGGGTGTGGCAGCAGTCGTGAACACGCTGCGTGGGCGCTTTATGACTACGGCTTCCGCGTGGTGGTCTCCAGCTTCTTCGCCGACATCTTCAGGAACAACGCGCTGAACAATGCCCTGCTTCCGGTTCAGGTTTCGGACCTCTTTCTGGAAAAAATATTCAACGTGGTGAAAAACAATCCGCCGGCTGAGCTCACCGTCGATCTCAACGAACAGACGATCGCCCTTCCATCCGGCGAAAGGGAATCCTTCGAGATCAACGCTTATAAAAAGGCTTGCATGCTCAACGGATACGACGACATCGACTACCTGTTGAGCCTTCGGGATGAGATCAGGCAGTTCGACCTCGTGCATTAACACACGATCAAATCAAGAAATGAAAAAGAAAATCATCATACTTCCCGGCGACGGCATCGGTCAAGAGGTCACCGCTTGTGGAAGAAAGGTATTGGAACAGATTGGCGAGTGTTTCGGACACCAGTTCGTTTTCGACATTGCGCAAATCGGCCATGAGGCTATTGAAGCCACCGGCTCTCCCCTTCCTGACGAAACCCTGGGAAAACTTAGAAACTGCGATGCCATCCTTTTTGGCGCTGTCGGCCATCCGAAATATGACAATGATCCTACGCAGCCGGTAAGGCCGGAGCAAGGCCTGTTGAAAATGCGCAAGGCACTCGGGCTCTATGCCAACCTGCGGCCCATCAAACTCTTCGATGAACTGCTCGACGCGTCAAGCATTAAACCGGAAGTATTGAAGGGTTCGGACATTCTCTTCTTTCGCGAACTCACGGGCGATGTGTATTTCGGCGAACGCGGGCGCACCAACGGTAACGATACTGCTTTCGACACGATGATCTATTCACGGTTCGAAGTCGAGCGCATTGCCCACAAGGCATTCCAGGCCGCCCGAACAAGGAAGAAAAAGCTGACCTCGGTGGACAAGGCCAACGTGCTGGAGAGCTCACGGTTATGGCGTTCGGTTGTTCAGGACGTTGCCACCCATTACACCGACGTCGTGGTGGATCACATGTTCGTCGATGCCGCGGCGATGAAGCTCATCCAGGATCCACGGGGATTTGATGTTGTCCTGACGGGAAATCTGTTTGGAGATATTCTCACTGATGAAGCTTCACAAATTGCCGGGTCCATGGGGATGCTCGCCAGCGCCTCCGTCGGTGATACGGTAGGGCTATACGAACCGATTCACGGAAGCGCGCATGACATTACCGGAAAGGGCATTGCCAATCCCCTGGCATCCATTCTTTCGGCTGCGCTCATGCTGGACATATCGTTTGGGTTGCACGAGGAAGCCGACGCGGTGGTCGGAGCGGTCGAGAAGACGCTGGCCGAGGGCTACCGCACACGCGACATCGCCGGGGCAACGACGGCGCACGAGAAAATCCTCGGCACCGACGTGATGGGAAACGTGGTTTGTAACCAGATCAGAATGATGGCCGGAGTAACAAGTACTATCCACTAATTAAAATATTTATGAGCCAGAAAATCCAGATCTTCGACACCACCCTCCGGGATGGAGAACAGGTACCAGGATGCCAGCTCTCCACCGAAGAGAAAGTGACCATCGCCCGCGAATTGGAAGAATTGGGAGTGGACATCATCGAGGCGGGGTTCCCCATCTCGAGCCCCGGCGATTTCCTCTCCGTCATCGAGATATCAAAGGCGGTCAGCGATCCCACGGTGTGCGCCCTCACCCGAGCAAAAAAGGATGACATCGACGTTGCTGCGGAAGCCCTGCGATACGCCCAAAAAAGACGAATCCATACCGGGATCGGCTCATCGGACATACACATCAAACACAAGTTCAACAGCACGCGTGAAAAGGTGTTGGAGCAGGGCGTGTGGGCTGTGCAATACGCAAAGGCCAAAGGCGTCGAGGTTGAGTTCTTCGCGGAGGACTCAGGCCGCGCTGACCTTGCCTTCCTGGCACAGATGGTCGAGGCCGTGATCGCCGCCGGGGCCGATGTCGTCAATATTCCCGACACGACGGGGTACTGCCTGCCGCACCTTTACGGCAAAAGGATCAAGTATCTCTTCGACCACGTCAAAAACATCGACAAGGCCGTGATCTCCGTGCATTGCCACAACGACCTCGGGCTGGCGACTGCCAACACCATCGCGGGCCTTGCGAATGGCGCGCGTCAGGCCGAGGTAACGATCAACGGCATTGGTGAGCGCGCGGGTAACACTTCGTTGGAAGAAGTCGCCATGATCATCAAAACACACAAGGACCTGGATTTCCACACCAATATCAAGTCGGACCGGATTTACGGGATCAGCAACCTCGTTTCAGACCTCATGCGCATGCCCGTACAACCCAATAAAGCAATCGTGGGTTCAAACGCATTCGCGCATTCATCGGGTATTCACCAGGACGGATTCCTGAAGAATGCGGAGAATTACGAAATCATCAACCCCGAAGCGGTGGGTGTGCCGAGTTCCAGCATCGTGCTGACGGCCCGCAGTGGACGTGCAGCCCTGAAACATCGTCTGGAACTGCTGGGCTACCAGCCGGGAAAATCAGAACTGGACGTGCTCTACGAAAACTTCCTCATTGTCGCCGATGAGAAGAAAAAAGTTGAAAACGAAGATCTTATAGCGTTGGCATCATCGATGCCGATCCTTGTAAAATAACCTGTTTAGGTTAATTGAGTGAAGGGATGCCCGACAACCGGGCATCCTTTTTTTTGATTATGGCTTTTCCCTTAACTTTGTGGAAATTCCAATCCAATGAAACAACTGTCATTCTCGCTAGTCATGATGCTTTCGCTGCTGGCATTTTCCTGCAAAGAAAAATCAAATGACGCGCACGGCGATCACAACGGTGGCCAGGGTGAAAAGGAAGCGTTATACCAGGACGTGATGCGCATACACGACGAGGTCATGCCAAAAATGAATGACATTCACCGGATCAAGACCTCGCTGAAGGAAGAACTCGCGAACAACCCCGACATGCCTGAATCTGAAAAGCAGGCGAAGCAGACCATGATCGCGAGGCTCGACTCCGCCGGCGAAGGCATGATGGACTGGATGCGAAAATTCAATCCGCCAACAGACAGTAGCGAAGCCGTGATGAAAGCCTACCTTGAGAACGAAATGACGCGCGTTAAAAAAGTGCGGAAAGAAATCCTTTCGGTGATTGAAGACGCGGAAAAGCAGTAGATCCCGGTGGCGCTGATCTACCCAAAGGGAAATCATCCGGGTAGAAATTATTTTAGTTCGATTGGTTTTTTTTTGCCCTGATGGCTGTACGCTACTGATTTTTAATGGAACCGGGCGTTTACTTTGCCAGGCCACCTGGTGGGTTAACGTCGTCCCAATAAAATGCAACTTCTCCCAAATTGTTTTACCTTTGTGCCGTTTTCAAGTACGGCGACATGGAGCTAAAGCACATTCCTCTTAACGACACACATGTAAAGCTGGGCGGCAAAATGGTCCCTTTTGCGGGGTTCAATATGCCCGTTCGCTATTCGTCCGACATCGAAGAGCACATGACCGTCAGAAATGGCGTCGGCGTTTTTGATGTTTCCCACATGGGTGAATTCACCATCAAGGGACCCAACGCATTAGACCTCATTCAGCGGGTCACGTCCAACGACGCGTCAAAACTGAGCAATGGCCAGGCGCAGTACTCATGCCTGCCCAATGAAAACGGAGGAATCGTCGATGACCTCATCATCTATAAAATCGCCGACAACGATTATTTTATAGTGGTGAACGCGTCCAACATTGAAAAGGACTGGAACTGGATCACCAGGTTCAACACGATGGAGGCTGAAATGAAGGGCATCTCTGACGAAATGTGTCTTTTTGCCGTGCAGGGACCGAAGGCGGCGCCGGTACTTCAAAAGCTTACAAAGACCAACCTTTCGGAGATCAGGTACTACCATTTCGCCGTCGGCGAGTTTGCCGGCGTAGGCAATGTGATGATGTCCAACACGGGATACACGGGCGCCGGCGGTTTCGAGATATATGTGCACCGCAACGATGCGGAGAAAGTCTGGAACAGCATCTTCAAAGCCGGAGAGGACGTCAATATCAAGCCCATTGGCCTGGGTGCGCGAGACACGTTGCGCCTGGAGATGGGATTTTGCCTCTATGGAAACGACATCGATGACACGACTTCACCCCTGGAGGGCGGGTTGGGATGGATCACGAAATTCACGAAAGACTTTACGAACGCCGCCGCGCTGAAGAAGCAAAAGGAAACGGGTGTATCCCGTAAGCTTGTCGGATTCAAGCTCCTTGACCGCGGGGTCCCCCGTCATGATTACACCATCAAGGATGCCGCTGGCCATGTGATCGGGAAGGTTACTTCGGGCACGATGTCGCCCGTGCTTGGAATCGGCATCGGGCTGGGCTATGTGACCACGGAAAATTCGGCGCCAGGCACTGCGATCTTCATTGACATTCGCGGCAAGAACCTCCGGGCAGAGGTCACCAAGCTCCCCTTCATCGAGCGGGGATGAGTTGGCCCGCAGCTAATTTGAGTAACATTTCGGATGCGAAAAATTGACGTTTGCCTTTCGCCGGAGATGCTTCACCTTTACGAGGTTACCGGTCACATCGTGGTGGTGGTGGACATTCTGCGCGCGACTTCATGCATGGTGACCGCTATTGCGCACGGCGTCACGCACATTGCGCCGTTCGCCGCGCTGGAAGATTGCCGCGCCATGAAACCCCGGGGCTACCTCATCAGCGGCGAACGCGATGGCAGCCGGGTGGATGGTTTCGACTTTGGCAACTCACCCTTCGAATATCAGGACCCGGCACTCAAGGGACAAAAGATCGCCCTCACCACCACGAACGGAACGCAGGCTATCGCAAAATCCATCGGGGCGAAGGAGCTGATCATTGGCGCCTTCCTCAACCTGCGCGCTGTTGTCGAGCATCTCCGGGCCTCGTCACACGATGTACTCGTGGTTTGCGCCGGGTGGAAAGGGAAAATCAACCTTGAAGACACACTTTTCGCCGGCGCGCTGGTCCACGCGCTGAAAGCCGAATTACAATCCGCCTGCGACGCCCCCCTTGCAGCCGAACATCTTTACAGCGAAGCGAGGAAAGACATGCTTGGCTTTCTGAACAATTCAAGCCACGTCCGGCGCCTTGCCAGGCTCAACATCAGCAAAGACGTGGCGTTCTGCCTCGAACACGGTGTGTACGACGTGCTACCGATCCTCAAGGACAGCCTGATCGTTGCCCATATTTCTCCGTCCACCGCACGATAGTTTTTGTCGGCCGGATAAACACTCAACCGTCTAACAGCCGGTTCCAGCCCCTTAGATGAATATCACTCAGATAGAATCCAATGTACAAGGAGTTGCAGCAAGGTATGATCCACGCTTCTTTATTTGAGGACCATGTTGAGCCGGCTCTGCTTTAGGCCATACCTTCTCCAGCGCAATGCTTTTACGCATTTAACACATCGCCGCCCAAGGCGTTTCCTTCCTTTAATAGTCGTTAAGGGGAATTAACAAGTCGTTAACCACGAAATTTCGGGTTTCCTGTGATCTTAGGGGAAACTTCATCCCTTATGAAACATCTTTTGCTTATCGTTTTCATCGCAGGAGGTTTTAACTCCATTGGGCAACTTCGGCTTCCGGAACTGAGTCCTGTGGGACGGATTGCTCAGGAAGCAGGCTACACAAACATCGTGATCAGGTACGGACGGCCACAGATACGGGGACGTCAGATCATGGGCGGCGTGGTGCCTTTTGACCGGCTTTGGCGAACGGGAGCGGGCAAATGTACAATGCTCTCCTTTGACACCGACGTGACCATCAACGGCACGATCGTTCTCGCGGGAGCGTATGCACTTGTGAGCATTCCCGGGAAGGACAAATGGACCATCATGCTCAATATGGACACAAGCAAAGTCTACGGCGATCCGAGTGAGTATGATCCATCGAAAGAAATTGTCCGTATGGAGATAAGTCCTGAAGAAACCGGGCATACCTATGAATCGCTTACGATCTTCCTGGATGTGGTCCGGGGAGATGTTGTATTTAACCTTGCATGGGAAAACACATGGATTCGCTTTCCTATCCAAACCGGTTCAATAGAGAAGGCCGTGGCCACGATTGAAGATGGTTTGAGGAGCGAGCCGGACAACGTCGACATGCTCGCCACCGCCGCCTGGTTCTACGAATGGAATGGCCTGGACCGTGGCCAGGTGATGGATTGGCTGAACCGGGCACTCGCCATCCGTGACGACCGCTGGGTCTACCATCAGAAGGTCGAGGTGCTGGAAAAGATGGGGAACTATGCCGAAGCCCGGACGACGGCCGAAAAGGCAATTGCTTTTCTTAAAAAGGCCAAACCTGATGGCGATGGCTGGGAACACAGCGTGAGGGCGTTTGAGAAGAAGTTAAAGCGCTGGCCGAAGTAGGTCGACAGGCTACGCAGTGGCTGTCCGGCCTGGAAATAGCGGCTTTGGGTGAATCGAGGGTTTCGGCAAAACAAAAAGAATGTTACTTTTGCTTCCCGATCATTGGATCGGTTTTCGGGATGTAGCACAGCCCGGTAGTGCGCTACGTTCGGGACGTAGAGGTCGCTGGTTCGAATCCAGTCATCCCGACTGCTCCCGCCGAAGCTCCGGCAGGAGCGTAGGCGGGCTGCGCCATTGACGACCCGTTTTCAGACCAAGTTCTGAAGGCGGGCTTCGTCGGGCACAGCCCGACTGTCAGACCCTTCGATCAAGAAATAGTACCCTCGCGAAGTATGTGGACCGTATACATTCTAAAGTGTGCGGATGGAAACTTACCGGATGTATAGCTGATCCAGATTACCACATGAGGGGGCGCTTCGCCCTACCCTCCTTCTCCTCAACAAACCCGGGCCCCCAAACAATCCCGCTACCTACCCCTGCTTCCCATTCACCACAAGGCGCGCAGTACCCGCGCCGCTACCCGATCCAGCCCTCCACCTCCTCCATCGTCGGATTGGGTACGTCGAGTTTCATCTTCTTCCGCATGCCGCAGACGTCATTGAAAAGCTTCGACGGCTTCATCTCCTTCATCTGCGCCTTGGAGGTGATGCCCAGCTTCTGCAAAACGGGAATCAGCTCCGCCCGTACGCCTTCAAGATCGGCAACGCTCAAAACGGACTGCGGGTTGAGATCCTCGGTTTGCTCCGGGCGCATTTGAGGGAAGAAGAGTACGTCTTGTATCGATGGCGAATTCGTCATGATCATCGCCAGGCGGTCGATGCCGATGCCGAGTCCTGCCGTGGGGGGCATGCCGTATTCCAGTGCGCGCAGGAAATCTTCGTCCAGCGTCATCGCTTCCTCGTCGCCGCGGCGGCCGAGTTCGAGCTGCTCTTCAAAACGTTCGCGCTGGTCGATGGGATCGTTCAGTTCGGAGAAGGCGTTTGCAATCTCCTTGCTGTTGCAGATGGCTTCGAACCGCTCCACCAGCCCGGGCTTGCTGCGGTGTTTCTTCGCGAGGGGCGACATCTCGACCGGATAATCCGTGATGAATGTCGGCTGGATCAGATGGGGCTCGCACTTTTCACCAAAGATCTGATCGATAAGTTTCCCCTTGCCCATCGTGTCATCCAGGGGCACCTGGAGCTTGTTGCAGGTCTCGCGAAGCTGTTCCTCCTCCATCGTGGAAATGTCGATGCCCGTAAAATGCTGTATCGCCTCAAACATGGTGTAACGTTTCCAGGGGCGTTGAAAGTCGATGGTGTTATCACCCACCCGCACCTTCGTGGTTCCGTGAAGATCGATCGCCGCTTTCTCAATCATTTCTTCAACCAACTCCATCATCCAATTGTAGTCCTTATAGGCGACGTACAGTTCGATCTGCGTGAACTCCGGATTGTGGAACCGCGACATTCCCTCATTGCGAAAGTCTTTGGAGAACTCGTAAACGCCTTTAAACCCGCCCACGATGAGGCGCTTCAGGTACAGTTCATTTGCAATACGCAGGTAGAGGGTCATGTCCAGCGTATTGTGGTGGGTCTTGAACGGCCTCGCGGCCGCACCGCCATAGAGCGGTTGGAGGATCGGGGTCTCCACCTCGAGGTAGTCGCGGGCGTTTAGGAACTCCCGCATCGAGTTGACAAGCCGCGTCCGCTTGACGAACGCATCCCGAACCTCCGGATTGACAACCAGGTCGACATACCGTTGACGGTAGCGCTGTTCAGGGTCGCTGAAGGCGTCGTGCCGCACCTTGTTGCCTTGTTCATCCTCCGTTTCTTTCACCACGGGCAACGGGCGGAGGGATTTTGCCAGCAAGGTCAGCTGTTGTACGTGAATGGAGATCTCTCCGGTTTGGGTGGTAAACACAAAACCCTGGACACCGACGATGTCGCCGATGTCGACATGCTTTTTGAAAACGACATTGTAGAGCGTCTTGTCGTCGCCGGGGCAGAGGTCATCTCGTCGGACGTAAATCTGGATGCGGCCCGTGTCGTCCTGCAACTCGGCGAAGGCGGCCGATCCCATGATACGGCGGCTCATGATGCGGCCGGCGAGGCGCAGGTCTTTGTAGTCGATCTTCCGGCGTTCGTAGTTGGCCAGGATGTCCTTTGCCGATGCGTTGATCTCAAAAAGGTCTGCGGGATAAGGATTGATCCCCATTTTTTCGAGTTCTTCCTTGCTTTGTCTTCTGACGAGTTCCTGTTCGCTCAAGGCCATATCTTGAAATTAATGGGCGAAAATAAAAAGATTATTGCCCATTCGCGGCGAAATAGGTCCGCTCATTTCAAGCAGGCCGATTATTAGTTTCCGGCCCTGGGCGGGTTAGGGTTAGCCGTTCATTTTCGCCTGTTTCCGCCGGTGGAGCTCCCGCCGTATCAGCGTGAGTTCACGGCTGCTCTGGCCGGCGACGGAGGTATTTTCCGCGGCCCTGCGAAAGAGGTAGGGCATCACGGCGCGGACAGGGCCATAGGGCACGTACTTGGCAACGCGGTATCCTTTGCGCGCCAGGTTAAAAGAAATGTTGTCGCTCATGCCAAACAATTGCGCAAACCAGACGCGGCGATCGTCGTTGGCAAGGCCGCGCTCAGCCATCAGCCTGGCAAGCAAGGCGTTGCTTTGTTCGTTATGAGAGCCACACATTAACGCCACGCGTTCGATATTGCTGACGCAAAGCGCAAGGGCATCGTTGAACGCCTTGTCTGTGGCTTCCTTGTCGGGATGGATGGGACTGGGATACCCTAACTTCGCTGCGCGCTCGCGTTCTTTTTCCATGTACGCGCCGCGGACCAGTTTGGCGCCCAAAAAATAGTTGTTCTCTCGCGCGCGCTCCAAAGACCGCTGCAGGTTCACGAGTGACTCCGTGCGGTACATCTGGTAGGTGTTGAAGACGATCACGCGCTCCTTGTTGAAGGTCGCCATCATTTCCGTCGCGAGTTCATCAATGGAATTTTGGATGCACCAGTCTTCGGCGTCGATAAGCACCGGGACGTTGTTGGCATACCCATGGGCGCAGATCTTCCGGAAACGTTCCCTTACGCGCTCGTAGGCATGCGCCTCCACCTCCGGGAGGTTTTCACCTTGCTGGATTTTTTCGAGGAGCGCAAAAGAAGCCACACCGGTTGGCTTGAAAACGGAAAACGGAATGTGCTCCGATCCCTTTGCCTGGTCCATGGTCCGCATGACTTCGGCCATGGTTTTATCAAAGGCCTCGTCTGAATCCTCACCTTCAACGGCGTAGTCCAGGATGGTGCCTACCCCGTAGCCGCCGATCTTCCGGATCACATTTTCGCTGTCCCGGATGCTCGTACCTCCACAAAAATGATCGAAGGCCGTCGCGCGGATGATGCCTTCAATGGGAAGACGAAGGGCCAGCCCTATTTTTACCATCCCGGTTGCCAGCGACGACATGGCAGGGTGGTTGACAAGCGAAAAAATAAAGTGGGCTTTTCTTAGCTCGCGATCCGATTTGTAGGAGAATGCAATTGCCGTATCGTCGAAAGAAATCCCGGGGTCCGTTTCCATAGGCGCAAAAGGTGCGCAAATATAAATATTGCTCCGTTGATACCGAAAACGATTCCAGAAACCTTGGGCATCTGTGATTGGCTGCGTTTTTTGATACTTTTATCCCTTAATTCCCATGGCGGACAACATTCTTTTCTCCACAGACCCTGCCGGGGATCTTGCCGGCTTCCTTCGTGAGCGGGGCCACAGCAAAATCTGCGTTGTGACCGATGAGCACACGGTTGTCCACTGCTATCCAGAACTGGCTGCATCGCTGCCGCCTCACCAACGGGTCACATTACCTGCGGGCGAGGCGCATAAGAACCTTGACACCTGCGCGCGCTTGTGGCAGGCATTCACGGACCAGGCGCTCGACCGCCGGTCTGTCGTTGTGGTTGTCGGTGGCGGGGTATTGGGAGACATGGCTGGCTTTTGCGCGGCAACCTACAAGCGTGGCATAGATTTCATTCTCGTGCCCACCACACTCCTTGCCCAGGTCGATGCCAGTATCGGTGGAAAGCTCGGCGTGGACTTTAATCACTTCAAAAACCACATCGGCGTTTTTCAACATCCTGCGCTCACGCTACTGCATGCGGGATTCCTCAAGACATTACCCGAAGCCGAGTTGCGGTCCGGGTTTGCCGAGATCGTCAAGCACACGCTCATTGCCGATGCCTCCATGTGGAATGAGATTCGCGGCCGGGAGTTCGCGGAGCAGGACTGGGAAAAGCTTATTCACCATTCGGTGCAGGTAAAGAAGCGCATTGTCGCAGACGACCCCCGGGAAAAGGGGCTGCGAAAGGTACTCAACGCCGGGCACACCCTGGGCCATGCCATCGAGACGCACATGTTGAACATGGGGAATCACATCCTGCACGGTGAGGCCGTCGCCGCGGGACTGATCTGCGAGGCCGCCATCGCGATGGACAGGGGTTTACTCACACGCGAACATGGGCAAGAGATCTCGGATTACCTCAACGCAAATTTTCCACGGATCAACCTACCGGAAAATGACGACGAGGTGATTGCCGCGCTAACGGTACAGGATAAGAAAAATCAGGGGAATAAGATTCTTTGCGTTCTCCTCGAAGGACCGGGGAAAGCGAGGTGGGACTGTGAGATCAGCCTTGATGAGGTAAAAGGGGCTCTGTCATCTTACCGTACTACTCAGACGTAGTGTGCTTCTGAATCGTCGAAAACACGCATTTCAGCATTTTTCAGCGTCTGCTTCAGTCGTTCCGTTCCTTTAGTGATGAGCGTTTTGGTTCTTTCTTTACGCGTACCCGTCAACAACCACGCTGCCAGTAAAGCTCCGGATGCAAGGCCGACTCCAATTGCTATTTTTCCGGTTGTACTCATATATTACAAATAACTCAAATTTCCGGCCAAATGTTTCATCCGCGCGATAAAAAATCTTTTTCATCCGTATTTTCCATCCCTAAAATTTCGTTCCATTGAATCATCAAATTTCCATTCAGCGCGCAAAAAATATTCGGGGAGTCGTTTCAGCGCTCCCCGCATCGAAGAGCATCAGCAACCGCGCGCTCATCATCGACGCGCTCGCAGGTGGCACATCGAAACTTGAAAACCTGTCGGATGCCAATGACACGCAGTTGATGATCCGACTCCTCAATGCAGCGGATGAAATGATCGACGTCGAAGACGCGGGCACCACCATGCGCTTTCTTACCGCGTTCTTCGCCATCACCAACAAGACCAAGGTCATGACGGGAACGGCGCGTATGAAGGAAAGACCCATCGGAATTCTGGTCGACGCCTTACGGACGTTAGGAGCTGATATCCGGTACCTGGAAAAGGAAGGCTATCCACCGCTTCGCATCCATGGGTTCAAAGCGCAACTGGCTTCTTCCCTTCGCATACGCGGCGATGTGAGCAGCCAGTTCATTTCCGCACTGATGATGATTGGCCCGCTTCTTCCCGAGGGGCTGTCGCTGACCCTGGAAGGGAAGGTTGGAAGCCGCCCTTACATCGAAATGACGGCCGCCCTGATGAAACACTTTGGCGCAGGTACCTCCTTCACAGGGGACACCATCCATATAGGTAAACAGGCCTACAAAACCGCCTCCTTCACCGTAGAGTCGGACTGGTCTGCCGCAAGTTACTGGCTGGCCTTTACGGCACTTTGTGAATCCGCCGAACTTTTGCTTCCCCGTTTGAATGCGCGTTCGTTGCAGGGCGACCATGTGGTGGTTCAACTCCTGGAACCTCTTGGCGTGCGCAGCGAGTTTCTTGCCGATGGTCAGCTCAGGCTTACAAAAGGCGACGTTCAGAAAACGCTTCGATGGGACTTCACACACTGTCCGGACCTGGCGCAAACCGCGGCGGTGGTCTGCGCAGCCAAGGGCGTAAGGGCGGTGTTCTCCGGCCTTGAAAGCTTGAGAATCAAAGAGACGGACCGGATTGCGGCGTTACAAAATGAACTCCGGAAGATTGGTGGCGATATGGTGGAAGATGGCGGCACGTGGACGATCGTTCCGTCCGCCGGGCTCCCGGGTTCGGCCACGTTCGAAACCTACCATGACCATCGCATGGCGATGGCTTTTGCGCCGCTCGCAGCACTCATGGACGTGCGGATAAACGACCCCTCGGTCGTCAGGAAGTCATACCCGGCATTTTGGGAGGATGTCCGCGGGGCGGGTTTCAAGGTCGTGGATGGCAACGCGGATTGAGTGGTTGGGAGAAGCTCCCGAAGTGAAAAACAACGCGCAGGGCACACAGAGAAAAGACCCTCTCTATAAAAACTCTGTGACCCCGCGCGTATTCCTGACCAACCGCGACCGGCTGGAGTTTCTTGCTGAAACCTGTATTCAGGTTTCAATTGTATCCTTAACGATGGGCCACCACAAGTCGGTTCCCACCTGTAACGGTTATTTTCAATGGCGTCGTCTTCGCCGGTGAATTACGCAAAAACCGTCTTCAACTGGACGGGAATTCTGATAAGCGGTCCCTTTCGGCGTGTCGGCCTGCGGCGGTTGCCACGGCTTCAAAACGCGGAAAGAGAACGATCAATCAAATCAAAATCGCCATACTCGACAGCTGGCTGGAGACCTTGAGGTTTGAGGAGTTGACGGTCTCCTGGTTGAGCTCAAACTTCAATCTCCCGTCGATGACCCTGAAATTGATGCAACTTCCCTTTTGTCCAAGTCCGTTCGCGTCGGTAATGGTCAGCACGGGTTTTCCGTCTGTGCTGGCCTTGACCTCATCGAAATCACGGCTTTTGCTCTTGCCGACATACACCACCTGGCATTGGCCCGCCTCCTGCGGAGAAGCGAGCTTCCTGATGACGTATTTCTTTGCGCCCTTTGGCTTGCCGTCGTACCATTTCTTGAGCGTCTCAAACACGTCATCCTGGCCGATTACGCCGACCACGAAATCGCCGCCGCTGCTCTCATTGGGCCAGTGAATGTACTTGATAAAGTTGTAAAGCATGGCCGCGTGAATCTCGTGCTGAGGCCTTTCCTGGGCAAAAGAAAAGCCAACACAGAGAAGCCAGCCCGCACACAGGATCCATCTCTTCATAACGGTTGGGGTTTAGGTATTCCCAATCTAGCGAATTTAATGGAAAAAAACCCCATCCCGGCCGAAGCCGGGACCGGGGTTTTCCAAACAACCCATTAAATCAAAATCGCCATGGACGCGAGCGCACCGGAGACTTTCAGCCTGGATGCCTCAATCGCCTTCTGATTCAGTTCGAATTTGAGCTTGTTGTCAACGGTTTTGAAATTGATGCCGCTGCCGCGCTCTCCAAGTCCGTTTTTGTCGGTGATGACCAGGGTACCCTTACCCTTCACCTTTCCGTGGATATCCTCGAATTCGCCACTCCTGGACTTATCAATGAAGACCACGTGACAGTTCGTGAGTTCGTCCGAAGAATTGAACTTCTTAATTACAAAGGTTTTTGACCCCTTGGGCTTGCCACCATACCATTCAGACAGGGTTTCGTAGACGTCATTATTTCCCACCACACCAATTACAAATTCGCCCCCGGAGGTCTGGTCAGGCCATTGTACGTAGCGTGTAAAATTGAACACCATCATCGCATAAATCTCATGCATGGGCCTGTTCTGGGCCTGGGTATGGCCTGCCATTACGATCAGTAGAAAAAGGAGCCCTGTTATCCGTTTCATAAAAAATAACGTTTGGTTGTTTGTTTGCTAAAGCAAAAATAGGTCTCCCGGGCGCCCGCCAGGAAACCTATAAAAGCCTGAAACTTAGGAATGTAAGTTTTTGCTAAAAATCCTACTTAATGTACCTGAAGTCGTGGCCCGGTTTAAGCCTTACAAGGAATTCGTAAATCAGGTTTATGACGTTTTCCACATCGTCTTTATGTACCATTTCGACAGTGGTATGCATGTATTTAAGCGGCAGGGAGATGAGCGCGGAGGCAACCCCTTCCGCCGAATAGGCAAAGGAATCGGTATCGGTGCCGGTAGACCGCGAAACCGCCTGCCGCTGAAAGGGAATTTTTCGCTTTTGGGCGGTCTCGATCACCATTTTAAGGACGTTGTTATGTACCGCGGGGCCGTAGCACACCACAGGGCCATTTCCGGCCTTCAGGTTGCCGGTTTCCTTCTTGTTGTACATGGGCGACTGGGTATCGTGCGTCACATCGGTGCAGATTGCCAGGTCGGGTCTGAGTCGGCGCGAGATCATTTCGGCGCCCCTCAAACCAATCTCCTCCTGGACGGAATTGACAACATACAGGCAGAAGGGAAGTTTCTTCTTCTGTTCTTTCAACCTGCGGGCAACCTCGGCAATCATGAAACCGCCCATGCGGTTATCAAGGGCGCGCCCTACAAGCCAGCGTTGGTTCATCTCCATGAGTTCATCCTCAAATGTGATTACACAACCCACGTGGATGCCCATGGTCTCCACTTCCTTCTTAGAGCCGGCGCCAACATCGATAAAGATGTTCTTCAAACTCGGGGCTTCTTCCTTGCCGGGCTCGCGAACATGAATAGCCGGCCACCCGAAGATGCCCTTGACAATGCCCTGGTCGGTGTGAATGTTGACCCGTTTGCTGGGCGCGATCTGGTGGTCAGACCCGCCATTTCGACGCACGTAGATGTACCCGTCTTCGGTAATGTAGTTGACGTACCAGGAGATCTCGTCGGCGTGGCCCTCAATAACGACCTTATACGTCCCTTTCGGATTGATCACACCCACCACCGACCCGTATACGTCCGCGATGTAGTCGTTGACATAAGGCCGCACGTAGTCGAGCCAGATCTGCTGCCCTGAGGATTCGAATCCCGTCGGAGAGGCGTTGTTCAGGTACTTATAAAGGAATTCTCTGCTTTTCTTATCCATAGTTTGTATTGACGATTAAATAGAAATTCAAAATCGAACATAACAATGCCAGGGCCGTCAAAGGGGAATGTTCCCGTGCTTCTTTTTAGGAAGCTGGTCCACCTTGTTTTCAAGCATCTCGAACGCGCGGATCAGCTTTTCACGCGTCTCATCCGGATAGATCACTTCATCAACATAACCGCGGTGCGCGGCGCGGTATGGATTTGCAAATTTCCGGGTGTATTCATCTACCTTTTCATTCAGTTTTGCCTGCGGATCGGCGGCTTCCGAAATTTCCTTTTTAAAGATAATCTCCGCGGCGCCCTTTGCACCCATAACGGCAATTTCTGCCGTGGGCCAGGCGTAGTTCAAATCCGCTCCGATGTGTTTTGAGTTCATCACGTCATAGGCGCCTCCATAGGCTTTACGCGTAATTACCGTGACGCGTGGCACGGTCGCCTCTGAAAAGGCAAAGAGTAATTTGGCACCGTTGGTAATAATGGCGTTCCACTCCTGGTCGGTTCCGGGCAGAAAGCCGGGTACATCTTCCAATACCAGCAGGGGGATGTTGAAGCAATCGCAGAACCTTACAAACCGCGCGCCTTTGATGCTTGAATGAATATCGAGAACCCCGGCGAGTGATGCGGGCTGGTTCCCGACGATACCGATGCTTCGGCCGGCGAGGTGCGCAAAGCCTACAACAATATTTTCCGCGAAGTTTTTATGCACTTCAAAGAAGCTTCCTTCATCCACGACGCCGTTGATCACCTCGCGCATGTCATAAGGTTGATTCGGGTTGGAGGGCACGATGTTGTTGAGCGATGGCCGCTGCTCATCACCAGGCGTATACGGACCGCGTGGGACTTCTTCCTCACAATTCTGCGGGATATAGCCAAGCAGCGTCTTGATGCCCGCTATACACTCCGCCTCATTGGCGCAGGCGAAATGTGTAACGCCGCTCTTGGTGCTGTGCGCAATCGCCCCGCCCAGTTCTTCGGCGGTCACACTCTCGTGGGTTACTGTCTTGACAACGTTCGGGCCCGTCACAAACATGAACGAGGTGTTCTCCACCATGAAGACGAAATCGGTTATGGCGGGCGAATAGACCGCCCCCCCGGCACATGGTCCCATCACGGCGGAGATCTGGGGGACAACACCCGATGCCAGCGTGTTGCGGTAAAAGATATCCGCATAACCACCCAACGATACGACGCCCTCCTGGATGCGCGCTCCGCCAGAGTCGTTCAGGCCAATCAAGGGTGCACCGTTCTTCATGGCCAGGTCCATGATCTTGACGATCTTCTCCGCATGGGTCTCTGAAAGCGAACCACCAAATACCGTGAAGTCCTGGGAGAATACGTACACAAGCCTGCCGTTCACCGTGCCGAAGCCGGTGACGACGCCATCGCCGAGATAGTATTCCTTGTCGAGCCCGAAATCCTTGCTCCGGTGCATGACGAACTTTCCCATTTCCTGGAAGGAGCCTTCGTCGAGAAGAAGTTGAATCCTTTCGCGGGCCGTGAGTTTCCCTTTGGCGTGTTGCTGTTCAATGCGCCTGGCGCCACCGCCCTGCACGGCCTCTTCGTTCTTGCGCTCGAGTTCGTTGAATTTCTGCTGAAGTGTCGGATCTGAAATACCCCTTTTGGCCATGTTGCTGGTTATTGACTGGTGCCAAAATTAAATAAAGACGGTCGCAATATAAGTATTAAATTCACCGGCTTCCATGACATGAAAAACAAGCGACTTGCCATCATCGACCTTGGGACCAACACCTTTCACCTGCTGGTGGCGGAGGCGGCGGGCCATGGCTACAACGTTGTCCATCGGGAGCGTCTCGCGGTAAAGATCGGCGCGGAGGGCATCAACCGCGGCGTGATCACAGACAGCGCTGTCCGGCGGGCCCTGGACGCCGTCTCGTCGTTCAGGAAGACGATGGCGCAATGGCGCGTGGGAAGCACTTTTGCATTCGGAACCAGCGCCCTTCGCAACGCGCGAAACGGGCAGGAAGTGGCCTCCGCCATCGCATCAGGGGCCGGCACGGAAGTCATCCTCATCGATGGAGACAAGGAAGCGGAGTATATTTTTTACGGGGTGCGCGCCGCGCTTGGCCTAACGGAACAAACCAACCTTGTGGTTGACATCGGAGGAGGAAGCGTGGAATTCATCATCGGCAACGGCGAAGGCATCCTGTGGAAGAGGAGCTTCGAGATCGGCGCCCAGCGCCTGCTGGAACGCTATCACAAACACGACCCGATCCTTCCCACAGAAATCCAGGCCGTCGAATCACATTTCGACCGTGAGCTGGTCCCCCTGCGCGACGCCCTTTTGCACTACAATCCCACGGTGCTCGCAGGATCCAGCGGCACCTTCGACACCCTCAGCGAAATCTACGGCACACGGAATGGCATTGATAAGTCGACCGACGACCCGGAGACACCCCTAACCATTGATGGGTTTAGGAACATACACGCTGAATTGCTCACAGCCGACCGGGAACGCCGCATGCGGATCCCGGGCATGATCGAGATGCGCGTGGACATGATCGTGGTCGCCTCTTGCCTTATCACATACCTCCTTGACCGGCACGCTTTTTCGCAGATCCGTGTATCAACCTGGTCGCTCAAGGAAGGCGTACTCGCCTACCTCACTATTCATAAGACCATCTGAATGCTCAATCGAGGCCGGCGACAATCTCATTCTTCGGATATTTCACTTCATACCGGAAAGCAACTTTCCTCACCTCACTGGGCTTCA
Organism: uncultured Roseivirgaceae bacterium; assembly: GCA_964551035.1. Lineage (GTDB taxonomy): Bacteria > Bacteroidota > Bacteroidia > Cytophagales > Cyclobacteriaceae > Chryseosolibacter. The sequence goes on from CAZKBK010000007.1 coordinate 131,651, forward strand.
GTTCCATTTCCCACGTGAGTTTGCCCGTTGCAGCATCATATTTCGCGCCACCCTGGTCGACCACCGTCACCTCGATCTGGTTGTTCCGGGATACGGGAATCTGGTCTTCGATGATGATCTTAGCAATGTCGTTTTTGGTGTTCCTCACGGAGATCTCGAACGCGAGCGCTTCGCGCTTGTTCGAGCCGATGAATTTGGTTGACGTAAGGTCCTTCAGTTTCTTCCGTTCGACGACGAGCCGCTTGTCCCTGCCCAATGAAACATTCAACGTATCCGGAATGTTGTCCGGATCGATATAGGTGTTGCCGACAAAGGTACCCTCAAAGAATACGTTCGCCTCGCCGGGAAGAAGGTTGTACGCTTCCCAACCCGTCACCCTTGCGAGCAGGAAGGCGTCGCGGTCGAGTTTGGGCGCCGACGCATAGGTATAATCTGCGCTGACCTCGTGTTGCCGGATATCAACGAGCGTTGGCGTGGCCGACGATGGGACCGTGTACGGCAGCGCAATATCGAACTCGGTGTTGAGCGAGGTCTGGATGGTGGTTGTGTAGTCGGATGGTATATCTGCGTTGTGCGGATGAAAATCGTGTTCCATCTCAGGGGCAGCCATCGAGTCCGCCATTTTTCGTACATTCACCCCCGCCGCTTTTCTCCGCAGTCCCCCGTAGATCGGCCTATAGAAGTCGAGATACCAAGTCGCCAACTCCGGCTTGAGGCCGCCCAGCGACGGGTTTGCAGTCGAAAGTTTCAGCCGCACGTTTTTCCACTCCTCTCCGGTGTTCTGAAATACGTTGGCTTTGTAACCGAGTTGGATCGGCGACTGCGTGTCGATGGCCCTGAGATCATAGACCGCGTTCCATCCGGCGTTGTTGACCACATAGTCCACAACAAATTCCGCCTGAGTTGCGGCATCGGCAGCTACTTTAACAACGATCTCACCCGTGTTTCGCGTGTACAGGGCGTTTTGTTCATTGATCTGTTGACGGATTTTCGTCAACCTTTCATTCAGTTTCCGCAAGGTCAAATCGATCTGCATGCGCGACGCCGCGATATCGGTAAGGCGCGATCTGTAGAAGTCTGCCATGGCTTTCAGTTCCGTGGCCGTGAGATTCTGATTGGCACCTCCGATCTTTTGGTTGCTGATCAGCATCTGCTCTTCCTTGTTGAGAATCTCTTTCCGGTTATTCTCAAGGACGACCTGGCGCTGTAGGTATTCGAGCGAATCGTTGAGCATCTTCAACTTCGGCGGCATGTTAAGTTCGTCCAGGTAATTTAGCCGGTGCGATATGCCGAGTAGAATAAACCTGCCTTCACCGGCGACCTGGATGCTCTGCGGGTCGAGACCCGAGGTCAGGCCTGATAGCACAAACTCGGTCTTGCCCGCAGGGACGGTTGTCGTGGCCGTTCGGGTAACCTGCGCCTTGTTCAGAAAAACAGTGACTGCGGTAATCTTTGAATCGAGTGGTCTTTCATTCTGAGCCCGGAGCGTTTGACCTCCACACAACAGGATAATCAGAAGTGCGATATTTTTCATATAAGCTGACGTTTGAGATAGGAGATGATTTCAAGGGTGTTTTTCCATAGCCGACGTCCAACAATCGCGCCGTTATTTCCCCGGTTTCTTTCAGGGGGATCGCGGGTTTTTTTACTTTTGGGCCGCGCTGGCTTTTGAGGACCGCGATTGATCATTGTATGTCGGGCGTCATGGTTAGGGTTCCGCGGGCCACCGTCCACCGTCGGAGAACGGTTTGCGTTTTCACCAACATTGATAAGTCACGATATGGAGAAAGTATACCCGCTGGAAGCACTGCGGAAATTTACCAAAGAAGTCTTTGATCGCATGGGTTGTTCACCCGAAGATGCGACGCTGGCGACCGACGTGCTGTTGAACGCCGACCTTCGGGGAATTGATTCACATGGCATTGCGCGATTGTCCGGATATGTGAGGCTGTGGGAAGCGAAGCGCATCAACGTAAGCCCTTCTGTCAATGTGGTTCACGAGTCGCCCAGCACGGCAGTCGTGGATGGCGACGGTGGGCTTGGGCTGGTTGTCGCGCCCAGGGCCATGGAGATCGCCATCGCCAAGGCACGGAACGCCGGAACCGGCTGGGTGGCCGTGCGGAATTCCAATCACTTCGGCATTGCCGGCCACCACGCCATGCAGGCTTTGCAGCACGACATGATCGGCATGGCCATGACGAACGCCAGTCCCCTGGTGGCCCCTACCTTTTCGGTGGAGCGGATGCTTGGAACGAATCCAATTGCCATCGCCATCCCGGCGGGCAGGCAGCCGCCTTTTGTCGCTGATTTCGCTACCACCACCGCCGCCAACGGAAAGCTTGAGATTCTTCAGCGCAGGAACGAGCAGGCTCCCGTCGGGTGGATACAGCGAAAGGATGGGCAGCCGTCTACCAATCCCCACGAACTAAAGGATGGAGGGGCGTTGATCCCGTTGGGGAGCGATTATGCGCACGGGAGTCACAAAGGTTATTGTCTCGGCGCGTGGGTAGATATCTTCTCCGCCGTACTTTCGGGGGCCAACTATGGGCCGTGGGTGCCGCCTTTCGTGGCCTTTCTCTCACCCCCGGCCGACCCGGTCGGCGAGGGCATCGGCCACTTCTTTGGCGCCATGCGCATTGACGCATTCCGTCCTGCTGACGATTTCAAGAAACATATGGACAACTGGATTTCGCGTTTCCGGAACGCCGAAGGGATGGCGGCAGGCCAGCCCGTGCTCATTCCCGGGGATCCGGAGCGGGAGATGGCCGCCTACCGCGCACAACATGGTATTCCCGTAAACAAGAAAGTGGTGGAAGACCTTCACGCGCTCGCCGGCAAATTCTCCCTGGAGTTTTAGAAGGTCGCGAAGATCCTGATCGAGAGGGGCGAACTGAAGCTGCCGACATTGGAATAGAGAAAGTCGTAGGACGCCAGGAAGTTCATTTGCACGCGGCTTCCCGGATCGGATGACGTGTATCCCACACCCACAAAAAACCGATCGAGGATCACGCGGTCCGTAGTTTGCCCACTGGAACTGAGGGAAGGAATGCTGTACCAGTCGTAGTCGGTTTGCAGAAAAAAGTTCCTGATGTTGTACCGGAGAAACGGATACCAGCCGTATTGGTGAATCCTAAGCTTTTGGTCGGAATAGCTCGTGTACTGGTACTCGAATCCGACCCCGCCGGAAAAATTTCGCGCCAGCATGTAGCCCGCCAGTGGAGAAACACCAATTGAAAAGTACCGTCCATAGGGGGGGTGTGTTCCCAGTCCCAGGCCGCCGAAGCCAAGGCCAAGGTATCCGCGTTCCTTGATCGACCAGCCCGTATCCTCATCAACATCCCGCTGAGCAAGCACACAGGAGGTGGAAAGGCAAAGCAGGAGCAATAAGGCAATTCGCTTCATACTACTTTTCTTCAATGATGAATATGTCCTCAGACTCCTTTTTCATCAGATATTTTTCGCGGGCAAACTTTTCAAGCGATTCCCTGTCGCCGAATAAATCATCCCGATCTTTCCGCACCTCTTGGATCTTCTCTTCGTAATATGCTTTTTCCTCTTCGAGCGTGCTCAACTTTGAACTAAGCTGGAATCGCGCGATCAGGTTGTTGGAATCGAGAATGAGCATCCAGAGCAGGAAGATGGCCGCGGCCATCACGTAAAAATTGCGGAATACCCGCATGATCTTTTTCAGCATAGTTTAAAAAATGAATATAAATATAACGTTTTCCCAGGACAACATGGATATGCGGGCTCATTTTTGCACCCGCTAACGCCAATGCGTTCGAAAAGGCCGTCAACCTTTTTATCATGGCTTCGCCGATTCCAGCGCGCTCAGGTGATTAAGCACTGCCCTGATCTCACCAAAAGAAACGTTTTTACCCAGGCTTCGTTTCACCTCGGTGATCGATGAGGGGTGATCCGCCTTGACCGTGTCGAGTATGATCTGGAGTTTATCGCCGTCGACGACATCGTGAATGTTGATGTCTCCCGTCCTGACCAGAGACGCCAGGTGACTTTCGATCGTGCCCACAGTAAGGTTCCGCTGTTTCGCAATCTCCGGAGCCTTCAGGCCAGCCTTGAACAGCTTGAGCGACTCCCTGATGCTTTCGCCCTTTGCCGGGCGTGTTTTCCCGCGATACTCCGGAAGATCGGTTACCGTTTCGGGCCGGTCCAGAAACGGCTTATCGCCATACCGGGCATGCTGAACCCTCGTGATCGTGCTGGCAACCTTTCGTCGCATGGCGTGCAGGGTCTTGAGGTATTTCTTCACACGACGCTGCCCCGTGATGAAACCGATGTGCTCGTCGAGTGGTGCGAGAATGTCCTTTCTCAGCGCGCCCGTAAAATACGCGATGGCCCTGGTCACACGGTCGCGAAGGGCATCGTATGAATCCGCATTGAGTAGTTCGCGAAGTTGGTCCTGGAATTTCGCTCCAACGCGACAGGTTTCATCAATGCCTGCCTGCATCCGCCCAAGGATGGTAAAAGCCTGTTCCGGCTCCGGAAGTTTCTTCTCGCTCAATCCGTCGCCAAAATTTTCGATCATTTCTCGCAGTCGGAAAAAGTCGAACGTTTCAAGCAGGGAACGGTTGAGAAAAACCCGCTTTTCCTGCGTGAGCACTTCCCGGAGCTGCTCGGGTTCAAGTTCGCTGCGCGTAAAGGCGAGGACCTTCGGGTCGGTAGAAATGCTGTTGGACGATATTCGCGAGCGAAGGACAACACCGTTCAGGGTGGTGCATCGGCTCAATGCCACGTACACCTGCCCGGGCGCGAACGAATCACCCGCATCGATGATGGCGTGTTCAAAGGTAAGCCCCTGGCTCTTGTGAATGGTGATGGCCCATGCGAGCCGGATTGGGTACTGGGTGAATGATCCCAGTTTTTCCTCTTCGATTTGTCCTGCTGATGCGTCGTAGGAATAACGAATGTTGGTCCACGTTTCCTTTTCCACCACCAACTCCTCACCGCCGTCTGCGAGTTCGACTTTGATATTTTCGGAAGAGATCGTTTTCACTTTGGCGAGTTTTCCATTGTAGTAGCGGTGGTCCGTGGATTTGTCATTTCGGATGAACATCACCTGGGCGCCTTCCTTCAGTTGCAGGGCTATTTCCGTGGGCAGGGTTTTGTCGGGAAAATCGCCTTCGATCGTTCCTCTGAATTCACGCGCCTCACCAGGCAATTTTGCCAGCGCTTCCTGGTTGATCCTGTCGGCCCTGTAATTGTGCGTCGTGAGAATAATGTAGTTGGCGTCGGATTCCAACGGCGCGTCATACCGTCCATGGAGTATACCGAAGTCGTTGTCGTTCACGTCACCATTTCTGACGCGGTTCAAAAGTGTAATAAAACGCGCTTCGTTCTGACGATATATATGTTTTAGCTCAACGTAAACCGGGCTGGCCTGCTTCACCACCTTCGCATCAAAGAAGAAAGGACTTTCATAATGTTGTCGCAGCAGGTTCCATTCATTTTCCGGCATTACCGGCGGCAACTGAAACAGGTCTCCGATATAGAGTATCTGTACACCGCCGAAGGGTTCGTAAAAGCGCTTCCTTACATGACGGAGTATCGCGTCCATGGCGTCCAGCGTGTCGCAACGAACCATACTCACCTCGTCGATGATCACCAACTCGAGCTCCCGGAGCATATCGCGTTTTTCGCCGCTAAGCCGGAGATTCCTGAAAAGCGTCGATTTGTCGTTCGCGCCGGTGCCATCGGAGCGATTGCCTGAAGGGAGGTACGGTCCCAACGGCAGTTGAAAGAGTGAGTGCATCGTTACCCCGCCCGCGTTGATCGCCGCCACGCCGGTCGGCGCCACCACGACGCACTTCTTCGGTGTGTTCTCGCGGATGTGCTTCAGGAAAGTCGTCTTGCCGGTACCGGCACGCCCGGTCAGGAAAATATGACGCGAAGTGTTATTGACAAAGTCGACTGCAATACCTAAGGTCGGGTTATCTCCCATAGAGAAATGGAAACGAATTCAATTTAGAGAATTATCCCGGGGAATTTAACGCAGCGCATTCGGAAAACAGCGGGGGTCAGGTAAATCAGACACAAAAGAAGCCAGGCGAATAACCTGGCTGTTGAAACGTCAATAGTCATCGTTGCATCGATGCCTTTACATAAGGGTGACTTCCGTCAGTCGGCCCTTATTATCCCCAAAGAGACTCAGGCGCGGCAAGGAGCAACGCAGGCAGACTGCATAAGGGACTCAAAATTTCCTTCCCGGGAAGAACGCCGTCTCACCCAACTCCTCCTCTATGCGGATTAGCTGATTGTATTTTGCCATACGGTCGGACCGGGATGCGGATCCGGTTTTGATCTGCCCGGTGTTCAAGGCCACGGCCAGATCGGCAATGGTGCTGTCTTCGGTTTCGCCGGAGCGGTGCGACATTACGCTCTTGTACGCGTTGCGCTTAGCAAGGTTGACCGCGTTGATGGTTTCGGTAAGTGAACCGATCTGGTTCACTTTGACAAGGATCGAGTTACCGACACCCTTGTCGATCCCCTCCTGCAGGCGTGTTACATTGGTGACGAAGAGGTCGTCGCCAACGAGCTGCACCCTGGCGCCAATCTTGTCGGTCAGCTTTTTCCAACCCCTCCAATCGTCTTCCGCCATCCCATCCTCGATGGAGATGATGGGATATTTCGCCGCCCACTGGGCCCAGTATTCGACCATCTCTTCGGAGCTGAGGCTCTTTCCGGAGGATTTCCTGAAGTTGTAGGTGCCGGCCTTCGCGTCGTAAAACTCGGAGCTGGCCGCATCCATTGCAATAAAGACGTCTTCGCCGGGCTTGAAACCCGCTTTCTCGATGGCGGTGAGCACGACTTCAATAGCCTCTTCGTTTGAAGCGATATTCGGCGCAAATCCGCCTTCATCCCCGACGTTCGTCGACAGGTGCTTGTCGTGCAGCACTTTCTTGAGGTTATGAAAAATCTCCGTTCCCATCCGCAGGGATTCGGAAAACGTGTCCGCATTCACCGGCATCACCATAAATTCCTGGAAATCGATCTTGTTGTCGGCATGGCTTCCGCCATTGAGGATATTCATCATCGGCACCGGTAGTGTGTTTGCGTTCACGCCGCCGACATAGCGATACAGAGAGAGGCCCGCTTCCATCGCGGCAGCTTTGGCCACCGCCAGCGACGTACCGAGGATGGCATTCGCCCCAAGATTTCCCTTGTTCGGGGTTCCATCCAATTCGAGCATGATCTTGTCGATCAGATTCTGCTCGAACACGGAGAATCCGGCAAGCTCTTCGGCAATCCTCGAATTGACGTTTTCGACGGCCTGGTTAACACCTTTTCCGAGGTATTTTGATTTATCGCCATCCCGAAGTTCAACCGCCTCATGCGAGCCTGTGGACGCACCCGAGGGTACTGCGGCGCGGCCGAAGGCGCCACTTTCAGTCATTACGTCAACTTCTACAGTGGGATTGCCACGGCTGTCAAGGATCTGCCGGGCGTGGATGGATTCAATAAGACTCATTTTGGTATTGGGGATTAGGGATTAGGCAGTTGGTTTACTGGGATTGTATTCTGCGCTTTGGGCGTTGTTCCTTGCTCTTTGCGCTTTGTTTTCTCTTCAGCCATCAGCGACACGAACTCATCGAACAGGTAGTTCGAATCGTGGGGACCGGGAGAGGCTTCGGGGTGATACTGAACGGAGAAAGCCCGCTTGTTTTTGAGCCGGATACCCATGATGGTGTTGTCGTTGAGGTGGAGGTGCGTCACTTCCACGTCGGCATTTTTGTTGATCTCTTTTTCGCTTACGGCGAATCCGTGATTCTGCGACGTCATTTCACCTTTACCGGTGGCGAGGTTTTTCACCGGGTGGTTTAACCCCCGGTGGCCGTGGTGCATTTTATAGGTTGACAGCCCGCAGGAAAGCGCCAGCAACTGGTGGCCCAGGCAAATTCCAAACAGGGGGGCATCCGATTCGACCGCGTCGCTCACCGTTTTTATAGCGTAATCCATCACGGCCGGATCGCCAGGACCGTTGGAGATAAAAAACCCGTCGGGTTCCCATTTTGCCATCTCGTTGAACGAAGTCCTGGCGGGAAAGACCTTGACGTAACAATCCCGTTTGGCGAGATTTCTGAGGATATTGTTCTTGATGCCCAGGTCGAGCGCGGCCACGCGGAAACGCGCGTTGGCGTCGCCCACGAAATAGGGCTCGGCTGTCGTGACTTTCGATGAAAGCTCAAGGCCGCTCATGGAGGGAACCTTTCTGATGGCCTCCTTCATTTCCTCCGGCGTAAGTTCGGAAGATATCAGGGCATTCATCGCGCCCTTGCTGCGAATGTAGCGCACGATCATCCGGGTGTCCACGTCGCTGATCCCGACCACGTTGTTTCGCTCCAGGTACTGCTGGAGGCTTTCGCGGGCCTCTTTCCGGCTGAATTCTTCGGCGAAATCGTTGACCACAACACCGGCTATCTTCGTGCTAGCGGATTCCTGTTCCGCATCCAGCGCACCGTAATTTCCTATATGGGCGGTGGTATTGACGATAATCTGGCCGTAGTACGAGGGATCGGTATAGATCTCCTGGTAGCCCGTCATGCCGGTATTGAAGCAAATTTCGCCGCCGGTGGTTCCGCGCCTGCCTATTGGTTTGCCTTCGATGAGAAGCCCGTCTTCGAGCAGGAGGTAAGCTTTGTTTTGCATAAGGTCAGCCAAAATAAGATATCAGATTCAACTTAAACCAGCATTGACACCGCCAATTTTTCATGCCAACGTTTGAAAACAAAAATGGGATTGAACCGAGGTCCAATCCCATTTCCATATCGTTTCCAAAAGTGCTATTTCTTGTCCTTTTTGGATTTGCTATCTGTCTTCTTCGCCGGTTTCGTTTCCTTCTTTTCCGCCTTCGGCTTTGCCTTTTTCGGGGCCGCCTTCTTGGTTTTCTTCTCCGCCTCCGGCTTCTCTTCGGTGGCATTTTCCTGCACCACTTCGGCTTCGGCTACATCCTCGCTGCCTTCGGCCTTTTTCGCCTTGGCACGTCCGCGGCGCGTTCTGGCCTTCTTGACGGCGCCTTCTTTGCTATACAGGGTATTAAAATCCACAAGTTCGATGAGGCACATCTCCGCATTGTCGCCAATCCGCGTTCCGGCCAGTTTCACGATTCGGGTGTAGCCGCCGGGCCTTTCGGCCACTTTTGAAGCAACCTCTCCAAACAGGGTCTTCACGGATTCCTTGTTTTGGAGGTACGAAAAGACGGTTCTGCGGGAATGGGTCGTATCATCCTTTGATTTGGTGATCAGCGGCTCCACATATTTCCGCAGCGCCTTGGCCTTCGCCACCGTGGTGGTGATCCTTTTGTTCAGGATCAGCGAAGAAGCAAGGTTAGAGAGCAGGGCTTCCCTGTGGGCTGCTTTCCTTCCTAAATGATTTACTTTCTTACCGTGTCTCATTGCATTATTCTGTTATCACCGGATGCGGTCAACCCGCGATCACCGAATTCTTAGTCCTCATCAAGTTTATACTTCGAAAGATCCATTCCGAAGGTCAGGTTCTTCTCCGCCACGAGTTGCTCGAGCTCGGCCAGCGACTTTTTACCAAAGTTCCGGAACTTCATCATGTCGGAGATCTCCAGTTGCACCAGGTCTCCAAGGCTCTTCACATCAGCTGCTTTCAGGCAGTTGTAGGCACGGACGGAAAGATCGAGGTCGTGAAGCGGCGTTTTGAGCAGCTTGCGCATGTGCAGCATCTCCTCATCCACCTGTTCGATTTCGGCGTCCTTTCCGGTTTCGAGTTCGATCGACTTATCCGAGAACAGCCTGAAGTGCTGAATCAGGATATGGGCAGCGCCTTCCAGTGCTTTTTCAGGATGGATTGAGCCGTCGGTCTCGATATCGAGCACGAGTTTTTCGTAGTCGGTCTTTTGCTCAACGCGCGTATTCTCGACGCTGTACTTCACATTCTTGATCGGTGTGAAGATGGCATCGATCGGAATAAAGCCGAACACCTGCTCTGTAGGCTTGTTCTCTTCGGCGGGCAGGTACCCGCGTCCTTTTTCTATGGTCAATTCGATTTCAAACTGCGCCGATTCATCAATATTGCAGATGACGTGATCCGGATTGAGGATCTCAAATGCGGAAGTGAATTTGGCCACGTCGCCGGCCTTGAACTCCTTCTGCTTCTTGATGCTTACGGTGATCTTGCTGTCGAAATTGTCGGCGAGTTTCTTGAACCGCACCATTTTCAGGTTGAGAATTATCTCTGCTACGTCTTCAACAACACCTTCAATCGTAGAGAATTCATGGAGCACCCCGGGGATCTTGATACCCGTGATGGCATACCCTTCCAGGGAAGAAAGGAGAATTCTTCTCAGCGCGTTGCCGATCGTAACTCCGTATCCTTTTTCCAACGGCTTGAAGGTAAAGAGACCGTGAAAATCGTCGGCCTTCTCCATCACAACCTTTTCGGGCATTTGAAATGCTAGTATTGACATAATTGTGTTGATTAACGTTAGAAATTACTTGGAGTACAATTCGACGATAAGTGTTTCGTTGATGTTCTCCGGAATATCCTGACGGGGTGGAAGATGGATAAGTTTGCCGGTCATTTCGTTCGTGTCCCACTCCAGCCAGTTGTACTTCCTTGCGCCCTGGAGCGAGAGGGAGTTGGTAATGGTCTCGAGAGATTTAGAACGTTCACGAACGCCGATGCCGTCGCCGGGCTTCAGGGTAAAGGATGGGATATTTACGATCTCGCCATTCACCTCAATATGCTTATGAAGCACCAACTGACGGGCAGCTCTCCGTGTGGGTGCAATACCCAGCCTGTAGACGGTATTGTCAAGGCGCGCCTCCAGGAGCTGGAGCAAATTTTCACCGGTCACTCCTTTTTTTCGCGAAGCCGTGTCGAACAATTTTGCAAACTGACGCTCGAGCAGGCCATAGATATACTTGGCCTTTTGCTTTTCCTGGAGCTGCACGGCATACTCGGACTGCTTGCGCTTCTTACCGCGTCCATGCTGGCCGGGAGCATAGTTCTTCTTCTGCAAAGCTTTGTTCTCGCCCATGATGGGCTCGTTAAACCTTCTTGAAATTCTGACTTTCGGGCCTGTGTATCTTGCCATTGTTGTAACTTGATTTCATTCGCGGTTCTGCGGTGCGGCGCAAAATCCTGCCATCTTTTTATTACTGTTTAAACTCTTCTGCGCTTGGGCGGGCGGCAACCGTTGTGCGGCAGCGGCGTCACATCGCGGATCGCGGTCACTTCAATACCGGCACCCTGGATGGTCCGGATCGCAGACTCGCGACCGGCACCGGGACCCTTAACGAACACTTCAACCTTGCGCAGGCCCTGTTCATAGGCCTTCGAGGCGCAATCCTGGGCAGCCATCTGTGCCGCGTACGGGGTGTTCTTCTTTGAGCCCTTGAACCCCATTTTCCCGGCCGAAGCCCAGGATACCACCTGACCGGCGGTATTGGTCATCGCAATGATGATATTGTTGAAAGTCGCCTTGATGTGGACATGGCCTACGGCCTCCACGTTAACCACTCTCTTTTTTGCTTTGTCTTTTCTCTTGTCAGCGGTTGCCATTCTCGAAAAGTTTATCCTTTAACTATTAACCTTTAGTTGCCTTCTTCTTGTTGGCCACAGTCTTGCGTTTCCCTTTGCGGGTGCGCGCGTTGTTCTTTGTGGTCTGGCCGCGAACAGGCAACCCCCGGCGGTGACGTAACCCCCGATAGCAGCCGATGTCCATCAACCGTTTAATGCTGAGCTGGATTTCAGACTTCAACACACCTTCAATACGGAACTTCTCAGCAATAACTGCCCTGACGGCGTTCGATTCTTCGTCGCTCCAGTCCTTCACTTTCTTGTCCCAGCCCACGTTGGCGTCTGAAAGAATTTTTTGGGCTGAGCGGCGGCCCACACCAAAAATGTAAGTAAGGCTGATTTCGCCTCGCTTATTGTCAGGAATATCTACACCAGCAATACGTGCCATAATCTTAACCTTGTCTTTGTTTATACCTCGGATTCTTCTTGTTAATCACATACAGTTTGCCCTTGCGCCTGATGATCTTACAGTCGGCGCTGCGCTTCTTTATGGATGCTTTAACTTTCATGTCTACGCTATTTATTGATGCCTTGCTTCCTGCGAAACCGGGCATCCACCGTTTTTTTATTTATACCTAAAAACAATTCTTCCCTTGGTCAAATCGTAGGGCGACATTTCCAAGCGGACTTTGTCGCCGGGCAAAATGCGAATGTAGTGCATCCTCATTTTGCCGGAGATATGGGCCAGTACCTCGTGCCCGTTCTCAAGTTGAACCCTGAACATTGCGTTTGACAATGCCTCGGTTATTGTTCCATCTTGCTCAATTGACCTTTGTTTCGCCACTTATAGCTATAGTTTTCTTCTATATACTTATGTGTTGTCAATATCTCCGTCCTGTCCTTATGCACGGCTACCATGTGTTCAAAATGCGCCGAAGGCCTCTTGTCGGCCGTCCGGATCGTCCAACCGTCGCGTTCCTGAACCACATTCCTGGTTCCCTGATTAACCATCGGTTCGATAGCGAACACCATCCCAGGTACGATCTTCACGCCTTTCCCGCGTTTCCCAAAGTTGGGCACCTCCGGATCTTCGTGAAGTTTCTTTCCAACACCATGTCCGACCAGTTCCCGCACCACACCGTAGCCAAAGCCTTCCACGTGGTGCTGAATGGCGTAGGCCACATCGCCGATCCTGTTTCCCGCCCTGGCCTGTTCAATGCCCAGATACAGCGATTCGTAGGTGCGTTCCAGCAACAGTCGCGTTTCCTCCGTCACCCCTTCCAGGGGGTAGGTGTACGCCGAGTCACTGTGATACCCCTTCAACTGCACGCCGCAGTCGATGGAAATGACATCACCTTCCTTCACCTCGTAACTTCCGGGGAACCCATGTACCACCACGTCGTTCACCGAGATGCACAACGAGGCGGGGAATCCCCTGTAGTTCTTGAATGAAGGAATACCTCCGTGGTCGCGGATGTATTCTTCAGCCAGTTCGTCGAGCGCAGCGGTTTTTACTCCGGGTCGGATCTGTTTCGCTACTTCACCGTGGGCTTTCCCCAACAACAGGGATGATTCACGGATTATAGCCAGCTCCTCTTCGGATTTTAAATTAACCATCAGCGCTACGCCGCAGCAAATTGAGAACGTCCCTTCACCCTGCCCGACTTCATCATGCCTTCATAGTGCCTCATCAGCAGGTAGCTTTCGATCTGCTGGAGGGTGTCAAGAATAACACCAACCATAATCAATAGCGAAGTTCCGCCGAAGAACTGGGCAAAATTCTGGCCCACGCCCAACTGCACTGCAAATGCAGGGATAATTGCAATCACCACCAGGAACAATGCGCCGGGCAACGTGATCCTGGAAAGTACGGTGTCAATGAATTCGGCGGTTTGCTTACCGGGTTTCACGCCAGGCACAAAACCTCCATTTCGTTTCAGGTTGTCGGCAATATCGTTCGAGTTGATGGTAATGGCCGTGTAAAAGAATGTAAACACGAGAATCATCAAACCGAACACGAGGTTGTACTGCCATGAATACGGATCCGAGAACGTCTGCCCGATCGTACGGCCGATTTCAGTGTCCGCCCAGATGCCCACGAGGAGCACGGGAATAAACATCAGGGCCTGTGCGAAAATGATGGGCATCACGCCGGCGGAATTCAGTTTCAGCGGAATGAATTCCCGCTTACCGCCATATAGTTTGTTTCCAATCACCTGTTTTGCATACTGTATCGGAATTCTTCGCGTCGCCTGTGTAAGCATGATCACGCCCATGACGATGACGAAGAGTATCAGCAGCTCTATAATGAACAGCAGGGCGTATTGCATACCGCGAACAACGACCGCCTCTTCATAGAGCGCGAGTGGTAGGCGCGAAATGATACCGATCATGATGAGCATGGAAATTCCGTTTCCGATACCCTTGTCGGTGATGCGTTCACCAATCCACATACAGAACATCGTTCCCGCAACCAGGATCACGACTGCCGAGAAGTAGAAGAAGAACCCGGGATTGACGATCGCATCATTCTCAATGGTTCCCTGTATATACGCATAGCCCTGAACGGCCGTGATGATGATCGTGAGGACGCGGGTGATCTGGTTAAGTCTTTTGCGTCCCGAATCGCCTTCCTTCTGCAGCTTTTGAAAGTACGGGACAGCGAAAGTCAGCAACTGCACGATGATCGATGCAGAAATGTAGGGCATGATACCCAACGCAAATATGGAGGCCCTGAAAAAAGAACCTCCCACGAACGTATTCAACAAACCGAGGATACCTTCTGAACTTCCGCTCAGCAAGCTGGGGTGTGTTGCGTCAATCCCCGGGATCACAATATAGGACCCAAGGCGAAAGATAATCAGGAAGCCGATCGTGTTGAGGATCCGGACCCGAAGATCTTCGATAGAAAAGATGTTCCTTATGGTCTGTATGAAACGCTTCATTACTTCACAGTTGTAGCGGTGCCGCCTGCTTTCTCAATGGCTTCTTTTGCCGAGGCTGAAAATGCATGGGCTTCAACGCTGATCTTAGACTTCAATTCCCCCCTTCCCAATACTTTTATCTTATCGTTCTTCCCAACGATGCCTTTGCCGATGAGAAACGCCAGGTTGATGTTTCCATCTTCGGCGGCCAATCCTTCAAGCAGATCGAGGTTTACCGCTTTAAAGTAAACCTTGTTATTGTTCTTGAATCCAAACTTCGGTACCCGACGCTGCAAGGGCATCTGGCCGCCTTCGAAGCCAGGCTTGCTGTGGTAGCCCGACCGGGATTGCGCCCCCTTGTGGCCGCGACCCGCTGTAGATCCGCCGGAGCCCTGTCCGCGTCCAAGTCTCTTGTTCTTCTTTACCGACCCTTCAGCAGGTTTAAGTGTATGCAATTTCATCTTACAGTTCTTTTACGCTGATCAAATGATTTACTTTCCTGATCATTCCGGCGATTTGCGGGGTGAGCTCCACTTCCACCGTCTTGTTGATTCTGCCCAGGCCCAGCGACTGGATGGTTCTGAGTTGGGTTTCAGGTCTCTTGATCGTGCTCCTGATTTGTGTGATCTGAACTTTTGCCATCGCTCTTAGCCGTTAAAAACTTTCGACAATGCAATTCCTCTGTTTCGGGCAATGCTGTAAGCGTCCCGCATGGTGGTCAGCGCTTTGAAAGTAGCTTTCACCACGTTGTGCGGATTGGAAGAGCCCTTCGACTTTGCCAATACGTTGTGAACGCCTGCACTCTCCAGCACGGCGCGCATGGCACCACCGGCGATGACACCGGTACCCGGCGCGGCGGGTTTCAGCAGTACAAAGCCACCGCCGAATTTCCCGATGGACTCATGAGGCACGGTACCCTTGATGATGGGCACCTTCACCAGGTGTTTTTTCGCATCGTCGATTCCCTTGGTAATGGCATCGGTAACTTCATTGGCTTTTCCCAAACCATAACCAACGACTCCGTTCCCATCGCCTACAACCACAATGGCTGCAAAGCTGAACCGGCGACCTCCCTTTACCACCTTGGCTACACGCTCGATGGCAACGACTCTTTCCTTGAGGTCGATTTCGCTGGCTTTAACCGTACTGATATTGCTTGCCGACATATTTTATACTTAGAATTTTAAACCACCTTCCCGGGCACCCTCTGCCAACGCCTTGACGTTTCCGTGATAGAGATAGCCGTTGCGATCAAAAACAATTTCGTTGATGCCGGCGGCCAGCGCTTTTTCAGCGATCTTCTTGCCGACATTCTTAGAATTCTCCTGATTCACGCTCGTCAAATCCAGTTCCTTTGTCGATGCCGATGCGATGGTTACGCTTTTCAGATCGTCGATCAGCTGGACATAGATACTCGTATTGCTTTTGAAGACGGACAACCTGGGTCTTCCCGTGGTTCCACGGATCTTCTTGCGAATGCCCATCTTTATCTTTGTGCGTCTTTCCCTGTTCTTGCCTGCCATAGGTCTGATTAGTCTATGATGCCTTATCGTTCAATTGTTTCTCTGCAGCGCCCGTATTACTTGGCAGCCGCCTTACCCGCCTTGCGGCGTATATATTCGCCGGTGAACCGGATACCTTTTCCTTTGTAAGGCTCAACCTTGCGCAACGACTTGATTTTCGCTGCCACCTGGCCGAGCAATTGTTTGTCAATACCCTCGAGTATGATGGTGGGGTTGGCCCCTTTTTCCTGGAACGCCTGCACTTTGATCTCAGCGGGCACGGCAACAAACACGTTGTGTGAGTAGCCAAGGCTGAGTTCCAGCACGTTCTGCTGCGCCGTAGCCTTATAACCGACGCCGACGAGCTCCATCTGCTTTTTGAAGCCTTTGGAAACGCCTTCTACCATGTTGGCGATCAGGGCCCGGTAGAGGCCGTGCATGGCCTTGTGTTCCTTTTGCTCCGAGGGCCTGTTGATGACGAGTTCACCATTCTCCTGCTTGATCTCGAATTTCGGATCGATGACCTGGTGCAACTCACCCTTTGGTCCCTTCACGGATACTTTGCGGTCGTCCTTTGAGTAGTTGACCGTGATGCCGGAGGGGATGACGATGGGCTTCTTTCCTATGCGTGACATTTCTTCTCGGATTTTAATAAACGTAACACAATACTTCGCCACCCACATTCAGGTTGCGGGCTTCCTTGTCCGTGATCACACCCCGGGAGGTTGACAGGATCGCCACACCCAATCCGTTCATCACGCGGGGCATTCTGCCTGCGCTGACGTAGCGCCTCAAACCCGGCGTACTGATACGTTCCAGGCGTGTAATGGCCGACTCCCTGGTCTCGGGATTGTACTTCAGGGCGATCTTGATATTACCCTGATGGTTGCTCGTATCCTCGAACTTGTAGTTGAGGATATAACCCTTATCGAATAACACTTTGGTTATCTCCTTCTTGAGGTTGGACGCAGGGA
>CAZKBK010000008.1:0-128945 GCA_964551035.1 uncultured Roseivirgaceae bacterium
CGCGAATGTACCAGGTGGTGCGGTTCTCTTCATGGTTTACTTTTGCGAGGCGGAAGCCGCGGTCGTCGTAGATATTCTCGACTTTAAGGTCGGCAGCCGTTTTTGCGGGCGATGAATACACTTTTCGAACTTTGCCCGAAACGTCGTATTCAATGTACTTGTCCTCACCATCCACCCTGTCTTCGGTTGTAAGCCGTCCAATGAGGTCGTAATCGTATGTCGCATATCCATCGATCTTCTCAAGCTGGTTGTTTTTCGGCGCCGTCACTACCGAATTATAAGTGTACCCAAAATTATGTTGCAGGGCGCCGCTCCCGTCATAACGCTGCAGCGCCAGGATGTTTCCGTTGGGGTCGTACGCCGGATTGATCACCTTGAACTTGTTGCCCTGGCGCGTAAATGTGTTCAGGTCATCATTGGCCTCCGCCCAATTGGCGGCGCGAAGCTGGTATTTGTCGTCGTAGCTGTAAAGGTACATCCCTTCCAGGTCGGATGCACCCGCGACGCCGTAAGCCTTATCCGTGCGCCACCTCGCCGAAGTGATGAGGCCGTTATAGAGCGCGACAAATTCGTCCGTCGTGGTCACCATCACCGACGAGTTGTCCGTAATACCGGATTCGTTCACGGCCCGCACGCGATAGTAGTAGGTGGTTCCTTTTCTCAGGCCGGTCACCACCGTTGACGTCCCGGCGACGGCCAGGTCCTCGTAGCCCGCCACAAAATCGGTGAACGCTTCATGGCGGGAAACGTCGAGGCGATAGCTGGTGCCGTCTGAACCCGATGCGGTCCAGGAGGCGGTGAAGAATTGCGCCGTAACGTTTGTCGCCGGCAGGACCTCCGGTACGGCGGGCATGGTGGCCGCGCTCCTGGTGGCCGAGTGGGCGGAAGCGCCCGTCGCGTTTCTCGCGTGTACCCGCACGTAGTATTTCGTTCCGGGGTCAAGTCCCGTAACGGATTCGTCCGTTCCCATGACGGTAACGTTGTGATAGCCCGTCACGAATGTCGAGAATTCGCTGTCGGGCGAGACATCGAGCCGGTAACTGTCGGCGGACAGCACCGCGTTCCAACTGACCGACAGGGACGTGGTGGTGATGAAGGCGGGATCCGCCAGCACGGGAGTCGCCGGCCGTGTCAGCGCGGTCTTGTAATTCGAGTTTGCCGAAATCCCGCTTGCGTTGACGCTGCGTACCCGGTAGAAGTAGGTGGTGCCGTTTGCCAGACCCGTCACACCATGCGTTGTGCCGGTTGCAGACAGCGCATCGTAGCCAATGACGAGGGATGTAAAGTTCACATCGGTGGCCACATCGAGGAGGTAACCGGTGGCTGAACTCACGGCGGACCAGTTCGCGGTAAATGAAGCCCCCCCTACGCCGGTCGGCGCGCCGGCTACGGGAGCGTCGGGTTTCGTGAGCACCGTGGCCGTGGCCGAGTTTGCCGATGTGCCCGAGGCGTTGACCGCGCGCACGCGGTAATAGTAGGTTGTTCCGGGAGCCAGCCCTGTGACCGGCTGGCTCGCGTCGTTTACGGTCAGGTTCTGGTAACCCGTGACAAACGTCGAGAACGTGTTCACCGTCGACAGGTCGAGGCGATAGCCGGTGGCCGAGGGCACGGCATTCCAGGAGGCGGTGAACGATGACGTCGTGATGTCCGCGGCCGGCGAGAGGATGGGCGCAACAGGGTCGGTGAGCACGTGAACAGCGTTTGAATTCACGGACGTTCCGCTCCCGTTCACGGTCCTGACGCGGTAGTAGTAGTTCGTTCCCCCCGTCAGTCCCGTCACAGCATGGCTTGTGCCCGTCACCGCCTTGCCGCTGTAACCGGTAACGAAGGACGTAAAGCCGGCATCGGTGGCCACGTCCAGGACGTAGCCGGTGGCCGAAAGGGTGCTGGTCCAGTTGGCGGTAAAAGCGGTGGGGTTAATGCCCGAGGCCGCGTTGGCCGTGGGCGGGCCGGGTTTCATCAGTGTGCTGATGGTGTTGGAATTCGCCGACGTCCCCGTACCATTCACGGCGCGTACGCGGTAGTAGTAGGTGTCGCCAGGTGTCAGGCCCGTGATACTCCGGTTGGTGCCGGTCACACTCAGGTTCTGATAGCCGCTCACGAAGGTGGAAAAACTGCTCGCCGTGGAAACATCCAACAGGTAGTTGGTCGCGGAGGCAACGGCGTTCCAACTTGCGTTGAAGGAATTGGTCGTGAGGCTGCCCGCCGCATTTGCTGCAGGCGCCGCGGGCAATGTCTGCGCGGAGCCCGTCAGTCCCGATGGCGACGCACCGGTCGCATTCACCGCGCGCAATCTAAAATAGTACGTGGCGCCACTCGTCAGACCCGTTACTACAACTGGAGGGTTGGTCACCGCGAGGTTGTTGTATCCCGGGACGAAACCCGAAAAATTGCTCGCCGTCGACACATCGATCCGGTAACTGGCCGCGCACGGCATATCCGTCCAGTTCACCGTAAAGGAGGTCGCGGTAATACCGGATACGCTTTCGGAACCCGGTGTCGGCGGTTCCGTCAGTACGGACGCGGTATTCGAGTTTGCCGACGTTCCCGTTCCGTTGACGGCCCGTATCCGGTAGTAGTAGGTCGTGCAGCCCGAGAGTCCCGTCACGCCATGGCTCGTTCCGCTTACGGTAAGGTTGTTATATCCGGAAACGAAACCCGAAAATGCGGCGGACGTCGACACGTCCAACCGATAGCTGGTCGCTGACGGAACGCTGTTCCAGTTGGCGGTAAACGAGCCGGTGGTGATAGCCGATGCGGCTCCTGCCACGGGTTCGTCGGGTCGTGTCAACGCGGACCCTGTGGAGGAATTCGGCGATGCGCCCGTGGCATTCACCGCCCGCAGGCGGTAGTAGTACATTGTGCCGGGGCTGAGGCCGGTGACGACGTGCGCCGAACCATCGACGGTGAGGTTGCTGTAGCCAGAAACGAGCGATGCGAAGTTGCTCGCCGTCGACACATCGAGGCGGTAATTTGTTGCGCATCCCATCGCCGTCCAGTTTACCGTAAAGGAATTTACCGACACATTCGACTCATTCTGCAGGGCGGGCGCCGCGGGTTTTGTCAGCGCAGCCTGCGACCCGGAACTGGCGGACGTACCGCTTCCATTTACTGCGCGCACCCGGTAGTAGTAGGTGGTACATCCGGTCAGGCCGGTAACACTCCGGGTTGTCCCGCTCACGGTAAGGTTGTTGTAACCCGAAACAAAGTTCGAGAATGTGCTTGAAGTCGAGACGTCGAGCCGGTAACTCGTCGCGGAAGCCGCACCGCCCCAGTTGGCCGTAAACGAGGTGGTGTTGACCGCGCTTTCGGCGTTAGCCGCCGGTGCCGCGGGCAGCGTGAGCACGGAGCGGGCCCCCGAGCTTGCCGATGTTCCCGTGCCGTTCACCGCGCGCACGCGGTAGTAGTAAGTGGTACCCGCGGACATTCCGGTTACGCTCCGGCTCGTCCCGGTGACCGACAGGTTGTTGTATCCGCTCACGAACGTCGAAAAAGAACTGGATGTGGAGACGTCGAGCCGGTAGCTTGTGGCCGACGGTACCGCCGACCAGTTCGCGGTAAAGGAGCCGGCGGCGACCGACGACGCCGCGCTGGCCGAGGGCGCACCGGGTTTGGTCAATGCCGTGCCCGTGGCCGAACTGGGTGACGCGCCGCTGCCGTTGACGGCGCGTACCCGGAAATAGTATGTCGTACCCGCGCTTAGTCCCGAGATACCCGTGCTGGTGCCGCTCACGGTGGCGTTGTTATAGCCGGAAAGAAAACTGGAAAAATTACTGGCCGTGGAGACATCAATGCGGTAGCTCGTGGCGGAAGTCACGCCATTCCAGTTCGCCGTAAAGGAAGTAGTCGTCATCGACGAGTGTGGATCGAGGGTCGGCGCCGCGGGGTCGGTGAGCACCTGGCGCGTGTTGGAATTGGCGGAGGTACCGCTGCCATTTGCGGCGCGGACGCGATAGTAGTAAGTCGTCCCGGCGTTCAGGCCGGTCACGCTACGGCTCGTGCCACTTACGACGAGGTTGTTGTACGAAGATAGCAGCGGCGAGAAATCACTTTCGGCTGAAACATCGAGCCGGTAGCTTGTCGCCGACGTCACGGATGACCAGTTGGCGGTAAACGACGTCGGGTTGATCGCCGAGGCGGCATTCGCACCCGGCGCGGCAGGCCGGGTCAACACCGTAACGGTGTTGGAGTTTGCCGACGTCCCGCTGCCGTTCACCGCGCGCACGCGGTAGTAGTACGTGGTCCCATTGGCAAGCCCCGTCACACTACGGCTGGTACCCGTGACCGAGAGGTTATTATATCCCGATACGAAACTGGAAAAGTTGCTCGCGGTGGAAATGTCGAGCCGGTAGCTTGTGGCTGACGCAATGGAATTCCAGTCTGCCGTGAACGAGCTGGCTGCGACGCTGGCTGCCGCGACGGCAGTTGGCGCGCCCGGCACCGTGAGCACGCTCCGCGTATTCGAGTTTCCCGACGTTCCGCTACCGTTCACCGCCCTCACGCGATAGTGGTACGTCGTGCCCGGATTCAACCCGGTGACGGCCCGGCTTGTGCCGCTTACCGTCAGGTTGTTGTACCCGGAAACAAAACTTGAAAAGCTGCTCGTCGTGGAAACATCGAGCCGGTAGCTTGTCGCCGATGTGACCGCAGTCCAATTCGCCGTGAACGACCCCGTGGCAACACTTGTCCCGGAATTGGCAACCGGTGGAGCGGGCTTGGTTAGTATGCCGGACGGCGTGTTCGAGTTTGCCGATGCGCCTCCCGAATTCACCGCGCGCACGCGGTAGTAGTAGGTGGTGCCGGAACTCAAACCCGTCACGCTTCTGCTCGTGCCGCTCACGGTCAGGTTGTTGTAGCCGGAAATGAAGCTTGAAAAGCTGCTTGTGGTTGAAACATCCAGGCGGTAGCTGTCGGCGGAGGGCACGCTGCCCCAGCCTGCCGTAAAAGAACTGGCGGTGATGCTGCTCCCGGCATTCGCGGCGGGCGCCACTGGTTTCGTTTCGACGGTCCTGGTGTTAGAACTCGCGGACGTGCCACTGCTTCCCACCGCCCGGACCCGGTAGTAGTACGTGGTTCCCGCTGAAAGTCCGGTAACGCTACGGCTGGTGGCTGATACGCTGAGGTTGTTGTAGCCTGACAGCATGCTTGAAAAGTTACTCGTCGTGGAGACGTCGAGGCGGTAGCTGGTGGCCCCCGTCTCACCGCTCCAGTTCGCCGTGAAGGAAGTTGTCGCGATGCTGGAGGCCGCGTTGGCGGCCGGCGCGGAGGGTTTCGTTGTGGCGTTGCGAACATTGGAGTTCCCGGATGTCCCATGGGTATTCGTGGCCCGGACACGGTAGTAATACGTCGTGCCTCCGGCAAGGCCCGAAACGACGATGTTTGTGCCGTCCACCGCCTTATTGTTATACCCGGAAACGAGGCTGGTAAACGTACTGTTTGTGGCTACGTCGATATAGTACCCCGTGGCCGACATGACCCCATTCCATGACGCGGTGAAAGCGCTGCTGGTAACATTTGAAGGTGGCGAGAGAATGGGCGCCACGGGCGGTCCAACGATCATCACCGGAAAATCCGCATAATAGTAATTGTTCCAGGTGTTGTACTCGTACGATACCCAACCCGTGCCCGACGAATTCCATTGAATCTCGCAGGACGACGCGTTGGACGACTCCAGCGATCCGTTCAATGTGATCATCCATTGGTGCGTGCCGGAAGGTGGCAAAGTCAACTGGCCCGACTGGTTCCGCCACTGCGCGTAATAGGCGTAGGTCTCACCTACGGATGCAGAGAACGGGCCCATCACGCTCACGTTATAGGTCTGTGCCTTCGCGAGCGAGGGAAGCGCGATGAGGAGGACGTAGAGGAACTTTGATTTCATAGGTCTTTTTATCAGTGTGTTCTCCTGAACAAGAGGTTGTCAAAGAACCCCCCCGGCGTTTGTGCGCGAAGGACCAGGACCGCATCCGACCGGTATTCAAAATTGTACGCGACCGGTTCCCCGTCCACGGACAGGACAAGCTCATTCGCCTGGTCATCGCGGGTCCATGTTCCGCTAGAGACTCGCGGGGCACCGTTCACGCCGGTCCACGTTACGGAGAGGCTGCCATCGCCGGCGAAGCTGAACGTCCGTGCTTCCATCGCGTTCAGGATCCGTGTCCGCACATCCTGCTGCAGGGTATCGAAGCGGGTCCTGACATTCGGGTCCATCAGCAAAACGGATTCATCGGCATCCACACGCCATTCGCCGACGAGCGCGTCCTGCTGGCCGTATGACACTATTCCTGACAGGATCATGACGGCTGTCATCCAAACGCCATGGTATTTCTTTAAGGCACTAAAAACGATCGAACGCATTTTTACTTAGCGGTTAAGTGTACCATCATGAGCTTCGCCCTGTTTCGCGCTCATGTCGAGCATCCCGCGGATCGATTGCCGCCAGTCGGCCCCGGCGGTCCGAAAGGCGATCTGCGCACCGGTGGTCAAAGCGGATTGTTCCAGGATATATTCAGCGTCGATAAGCCTGTGGTGCCGCGACGGATCGCGCGGCGACGGGACCATCGCCGTCTGGAAGAGATCCGTGAGCGCACTTTCGTAGTAATCCAGCACCATTCCGAAAACATCATTGCCATCGTCACCGGGATCCTGGTCGGCATCCGGATGATTGATCTGTGTCAGCCATCCGTGGATGTTGTAGACGAAGTCGATTCCCTGGAGATCGTTGCCGAGTACGATGCGCTTCAGCGGGCCGTGCAGGTAGTATTCATAGGTGGCACGCAGTTTCCGGTCGGAGCCGTCGGTGCTCGTGTGCACCTGGTGCAGCCGTCGTTCCACGTCGTAGGCGTAATGATGGTAAAACTCAAAACTGCGGGTGCCATTTTCATAGGTACTGTTGACGACCTGGAGTACGTTCCCGAGGAAGTCGTATTGATACTCGGTGAGGAATGTGCGTTGCAATGCCGCGGGCTGTTGCGCCATCCAGACCACGCGGCCCATCTCATCGTAGCTGTACCAGGTCCTGATGTGTGCGTTTTCCGTCCATGAGACAGCGCCGCGAACGAAGTGCTGAACGAAGGCTTGCGCCGGAAGATTGGGTATCGGATCCCCTTCCTGGATCGTGTACGGATAATCATAGTGTGTTCTGACCCAATCGCTCCTGTCGGCGATATTCCAGGTGATCTCGTCAGCGGGCATTTCGAGCAGGCTGTTCATGGCGGACGCCGCAAAATTCGCGTCATCCATGGGAACAAAGGTCAGGTCCGTTCCCTGGTATTCTCCCGACTCGACCGGGCGTCCCAACTTGTCATAGTGCGTATAAGAGAACCGGTTACTCCCGGCTTGCGAAGCGTTCCGGGAAAAGCGGATCTTGCCATCCTTGCGGTAGACATAGTTCGTCGTGCCGGCATCCGGTTCCGTCATGGACAACAGCCACCCCTGGTGGTTATAGGTGTAGGTGGTTTTGTCGATCAACGCATAGTCGTCAGGAGCCTGTGTCCATGTCAAATAACCGTTGGGCGACACGGAAACGCGCAGGCGTCCCGCATCGTCGTAGAACTGACAGGAGACATCGAGGAGGTAATTCGTGTATGAAAGGGTGATCGCGCTCGCCGTGTTATTCAGCAGTATCCGGTAGAAGCCCGCGGGCCAGATTCCCTCGGCGTCTGCAAACGTTTCACCGGGATCTTTCCCGGTGTTGGAGACGATGTCTTCGGCAACAAAGTCGGCGCTACCGGTAATGGTTACCGGCCCGTCTTCGAGCAGGTAGAAGTAGGTCATGGGGCGGTAGGGAAAATAATCCGGTGACGAAGGATCTGCCAGCGGATCACCGCCCGACTTCACCACATTGTTCATTGCGAGCACGTGATCCTCTTCTGTTCCCGCACGGCCGCTGAGCACCGCTTTCCCGGACTTGTCGGCAATGCTCACCGCAAGGCGTCCGTTTTCATCCCGCGCGACGGACTGGACACCTTCATTGGCCAGCGAACCATCCTGTTGTATACCCGGAAGCGCGACGAGACGCCGTTCGAGATAATCGCCAAGCTCGTCGTAAACGGGGAACGTTCCCGACAACGTTTCGTGCCCCGAGCCAAGGCGGTGGGTTTCGCCGGGGCCGGCGGCGTATCGCGGCTCCCCGGTGCCATCATCATAAAAATCGGCGCGGGAATAGGGGTAGCCGGTAACCGGACGGTGCTCGTCGTTTGGCGCAAAATACGCGCCCAACGTTCCTTGCTCATCGTCCACAGGTTCATCAAAATGGGAATGGTCGTAGCGCGTGCCATCCTGCGCGACGACGAACCAGTGCTTGTACTGAAAATCACTCTGTCCTGTTGGCGCCGGGAAAGTCTGAACCACTTCCCGGCCGAATTCGTCGCGGATCGGCTGCGTTGCCCATACTTGTTCGTCGAAGCCCCCTGTCTCATTTGGTATACGTCGCCAGGTTTGATTTTGGAGGAGCGTTCCGGTTAAGTCGAAATAGGACTTTCCCCTGGCGATAACCTCGTCGGTCCCGGGTTCGACCGGACTGTAACTAATGGTTTCAATCCAACTCAGGTTGTCATCACATGACGAAACAACCTGGACTGGCAGCAATTTGCGTTCGGCGCTTATGCATCCGTAGACGCTGACCGCCTCTGCCTGATACGCGTACATGCCCGCCCTTAGGATACCAACCGGATATTCAGTTCCTGTTGCCAGGTATTCACCATTGTTGTTAAACCACCTGAACTCCGCGACCTGGGCGTTTGGAGTACCTTGCAACTGTACCAGGTCGAAATCGCAAAACAGCGCCGTTTGAAAGTCCGGCGTTGCCGGTTTCGGATGGATTTCATAAGGGAAGTCGTCGTTCTGGTCGTCAAGACATCCGACTGCTGTGACTTCAATGGCCGCTGCCCCTGTGAAATCTGGCGCCCAATCAACGGCAACTGAAGAATTTTGCGTGCCCGATGGTGTGAGGGTACCTGCGCCGGGTGTGATGCTCCAAATGAAACTGGTCGCAGCATCGGCTACGGCGTAGAAGTGTGAGTCCGCGCCATCCTGGCATTGATCGGTTCCGCTGGTCGAGAACACCTCAGGAACACCCACCGGCTCCTGAATTTCAAAAAAGTCTTTGTTCAGCGCAGCTTCCGCCGTTTGCGGAACGCTGTTTTGAAAGCAGGCGCCGGCGTCGTCGGAGGTGGCCACGATCCGGATCTCGTCGGTGGAAACATAGAAGACTGGGTCATAGGCCATGCCCGTATGCAGCAGGTCATCGTTCTTGTACCAGTGGACCACAGCGGGATGGCTTGCAATAGCCTCGAAGGTCACTTCATCCGCGCAATACACGGCGGGATATCGGAATGGCTCCACGCCGATCTCAACGGTAAAGTTCTCGATGGTGCGATGGGGCATAACGATTTCGTTTGAGGGTGCCGGATCCTGAGGATAGCATCCGGGAGCGCTGACTTTGCAAACAACAACGGCATTGTCGGGCTCACTCCAACTTTCGCGGGCAAAATTCTTATCCGGGTCGGATTGCGGCGGCGGGAATTCCGCAAGGTTGTCGGGGTTATTCTCTCTCTCAGCGCCATTGACATACCACGCATAGGTCGCACCCGGTGGTACATCGCTTTCGCTTGAAATCCAGAAGCGGATCTCGCTTCCCGGACATATCTCCGTAAAGCCCGTCGAGATCGACAGGGACATGGCAGGCAACGTCGGTTGCACTTCAATTTCGCGGCTCGACGTCTGGGGCCCACCGCAACCCTGGGCTGTGAACTTCACCGTGGCCGTTCCGTAAAAGCCCGCATCCCAGGTGACCACGCCGGTCGATGCGTTGATCGTACTATTGCCTGCATTCTCCAGCGTCCAGGCGAAGCTGTCGGCGTTGCTGGCCGTGGCGTTGAAGTCTGTCGTTCCCGCGCCCTGGCAGCGACGGTTGGTACTGCAAAGTGTTTCCCCCGAAGCGCAGATGATCCCCGTAACCGATACCGGCGACTTGATG
Source organism: uncultured Roseivirgaceae bacterium (assembly GCA_964551035.1). GTDB lineage: Bacteria > Bacteroidota > Bacteroidia > Cytophagales > Cyclobacteriaceae > Chryseosolibacter. The sequence goes on from CAZKBK010000008.1 coordinate 9,977, forward strand.
CTGAAGGGAGCACCGTTCATCGGCACTGAATACTCGGCGGACGTTCCGGAAATACACGGGTCGGCCCCGATCGTTGCCCTGACCTTTATGACGTCACCCTGGCTGATAAACACCGGATCATAGATCGACGGATCCACATGATTGTTGTCCAGCGGTACATCGTTTTTATACCACTGGTAGTTGGATGTCGGATGTGACGCGTTAGCCTGGAAGGAAATTTCATCCTCGCAATACGCCAGCGGTGGCGATTTCGAGGGTAGCACGGCGAACCCCACCGTAAAGGGTTCATCCTGGCCCACGTCAATGGTCAGCGCGTTCGATCCTTTCGGCTTGGGCGTGGCACAGGCCTCGCTGGAGGTGATCTCCAGGCGCACCGTCGAATTGTCCGGATAGTCCCAGGTGTTGTCGACAAAATGGGTATGCGCCGGTTGTTCAGGAAGGTAGTTATCCGGCGGCGTCACAGGGTTGTCGTTCACATACCACTGGTACGCGGACGGCGTTGTTCCCCAGTTGCCCCCCGTGGCTGTGATCCGAACACGCCCACCCGGACAAACCGGGCTGTCTGTGACTTCCTGGAGTGAAACCGTTACATCCAGGGGATCCGTTACGGCAATAGAAAGCGGGGCTGATGTGACGAAGGAGGGTGAAGCACAGGGCGCGTTGGTTGATAGGGAAACGGTCACATCATCGCCAGCATCGAGACTGCTGGTGGCGAAACTCGAGCCTGACTCGCCCGACACCACATTGCCGTTGATTCGCCATGAGTAGATCGGGTTCGTTCCACCATGCTGGAGATTGGCTGCGGAGAAGGTCACCACCTCCTGGCCGTCCCCACAAATGCTGCTCTTGTTTGCAGAAATATCTATTTGAGGCTGAACGGAGCTATAAACCGTGAAACTTCTGCTATCGGACCCCGGGGTTCCACCCGACGGGCACGAATAGTTCGCCGAAATGGTGTAGGTAGCTGCGTTTTGGAAAGTAACGCGTATCTGATTGTAGGCAACCGGGCTGGAACTGGTTTGAACGTATTGAATGGAGACGCCGGTAGAGGGTGATACGGTCCAGTTGGACTGGCTGGTCACTGCCGGGCTGCCGCAGTTGGGCCCTCCCATGATAAAGAAGACCACCTGGCTCCCGGGGCAGGCGTAGGAACTTGTGGTGTTTACCTGTTGCGCGGAGCCCGAAAATGGCAGCGCCAAAAGTGACGCGAGAAAAAACAGGCCAAAACCGATGTAGCGTTTCGTTTCCATAGTCTCAGTTTGATTCTCCTGCATAATGATATTTTACCTCTGCCACCTTCGTGCGGTCATACGTGAATGTTTCACGGTGCGTGGATATCAATCTTCCCATGTCGTCGTAGGTGAATTCCGTGTAGAGGTTGTTTGCATCAAGGATATGCGACAACTCACCCCATTCATTGTAGACATAGCTTGTCATGGTGGCATCGTAGGGGTGGACGCGGAAGTCGTCGACGTACACCGGCGAGGTGGCATGATTCACCAAAAGCACTTTGATCTGATCACTATCGATTGGTAGCAAAAAATTGATATTGAGTTGGTACCAACCATTCGACTTATGACTCTCCACCGGGCCATTCAGCGAAAGGGCAGCTTGATTGTCTGTTTCTGCTTTTAATTCGACACTTGGCAGGCTGCCATCTGAATTCGCACGAACCCACACACTTGCACGATATACATTATTTGGATTTTTTAACTCGCTTTTTGAGGCTTCATAGGTGAACCCTGTGTCGCCCGCATTAATCAACAACCCAAAAGTGCCAGTGTGACTGCTCCCCTGGCTGGCGTCCTTTACACCGCTCCCTGGCGAGACGTTTCCGCCAAACTTCCCCCATACCAGTTTATCCTCGGCGCCGGAATAGGCGAAATCACAGTATCCAGCATTAGCAATAGTTGCACGCACCCTGATTCGGTCGGACAGCATCCTTGTAGCGGCATAGTTGCCATTGATGTCTTTCGCCTGAAGGGCATTTGAATTCACGTCCACCAAATCCACTTCAGCCGTTTTTTGCCATTGGGCAGTATTGGGCGGATCGGATGAAAAGTCAAAGGGCAAAAAAGAACTCGTTGGAAACAGATCAGTGGCTGGTACTTGCGAGTCTCCCACCCATATATAATTCTCGTGCTTGCGCCAAACATTATGAGATGAGGGATTTGTCTCGATGTCTCCCAACTCATTCACTAATGGAATTGCGTTTGTCCACGTCTGAACATCTGCGCCCAAAATACCCGGATACTGACCGACGCGGTAGGTAGTCGACCCGGCTTCCTGAGTCAGCATATTTTTTCCGCCTGAATACGCGAGGCCCATGCCTCCATACTTGCGATGTGCCGGTATGGTTTCCGTGACGAAAACATTTCCAAAGCCATCTTCCGTGCGGGTTTTCACAATTGCGCCGGAATGGTAGTCAAATGCAACGTTTTCCACTTTGGTCACAATTCCAGTCTTATAATTGATAGTGGTTTCAGAGACTTGGACGCTCGGGTATCTCACTTTCTTGGACAGAATGCCGTAAAGCGTATACGAATCTGGTTCGGTCTCTCCTTCGTCTGGATTCAAAATGATTCGCGCATCAGCAAAGGCTTCTTCAATGACTCCCTGATTACCAAATTCCGAAAGCTTCGCTAAAAAAACCGCAGCATCAAAATCGTCATGAAGATACCCGTTTACGGTTTCCGACATTTTTAAGCCATTCTTATCATAAAGGATAACACGTTTCAAACTGCCCATAATTGCAGTAAAATCACGAATTACCGTCTTGTAAGAGGCTGTCGTCGACACCTTGTTTACCGGCAGGTTAAAGACTTGTCCTTCGTATCCCGTTTGATCATTGAGCGCACCGTAAGATGTAAATGAGGACAACTGGCTGTACAAAGGGTTACTGGTGCCATTGGACCATGGCACGGAAATGTCAATCGTACGAGGTGAAAAGACTTCGAACTGGTATTCGCTTTTCCCTGGGAAAGTTCTTCGCCCATGTTCGTCTTCAACTTCCTCTGTTGTTCTAACCCACTCATACATCACTCCAGGGCCGGGTAGTTCTCGTGCGTTGGCAAAAAGCACCCGGAATCGATCGTATATATCAGAGTAGTAACTTTCCCGGTATTCATCCATTACTCCGTTTTGAATAACATCAAGGCATGAGTTAAGGTCCTTAACCCTCTCAACCGGAATTGAAAAACCCAGCGGCTCATATGGCGTGACACCATTGAAATACTCATAGTTTGTTGAGCGCGCACGAGAGAAGGAACGATTCGTTATCTTTTTTACGCGGAGGCCTCCTCCGTACGGAGAGAATACTTTTGTACTGATTATCTCTCCCCCCAAAAAAATTGGTGCGGAAGCGTCGAGCTGGTCTAAGGGAATGCAGTCGTCTTCCGAGGATTGAATGATGTCCTCTTCCTTGTAGTCTGGCTGCTCATTCAAACAGATAGCGCCTGCCGGGTAACGGTCGTGAAAGTTGTAATCTACTATCAAGGTATTTCCGGACACTGATTCAATCGCAATTTCGACGGAACTCCAGTAGTCATCCATGTACCATTTATAGATCAAACCCTTTTCATCGTCGTTACAGTAGAATTGCCACTTGTCATTGCCTGGATTGGAAAGCGTGTACTTTATCGCAGTAACAAACCGAAGATTGATTTTATCGTTGTCCGTAAGGCCGTACTCTGATACATTTTCAAACAAGGTAAGTTTCGTCTTGTTCCCGGCAACCAGTTCAATGTTCTTTATTTGAATATTGGAAAGGCTTTTCAGAGCGCTGGAGTATACGTCAGACTCGTACTCAATTTCAACCGTTGAACCCAACGAAGTGGTAATCTCCCGAAGACTCCAAACATCGACCGAACGCGCGGACGTCGACGTGGTCATCCTTTTCACATTTTCACTCTTCAACGTTGCGGCATTAGCATAGTCTGGGCTGAAATCTGACTTATAATAGCCCCACAGATCAAAAAAGCCTTCCTGAAACGGAGGATTTTTTGTCCTGAAAAGCATCTTTGGCTCATCAAGGCCAAATCTACCCCCACTCACGGTTGAATAGAAAGCAACATCCAACTGCTCGGAATCTGTTAACACGTCAACGATCCGGCCATAAACAGTACTTGTGTTGACATCCAAATAGAACAGTTCGCCTTTCTGAAAATTGTGCGAAAGGAAGTCAGCGACCTTCAAGCGCATCCATGCAGCTCCGCCATCCGGTGGATCTTCCTGACTTCTTACTGCCGTAAATGTTGAAGGTTTGTCGTACGTAAATTTCATTGGAGGTAAGAAATCGCCGCCTCCGTAGCCGTAAACTTTCAATGATTTCAAGGTCAATTTGCCACTAGGTCCGGTGGTCTGCTCACCCGTATTCAAAACATCAAGGGCCGAACGATAACTATTGGGTGTTCCCAGGCAAAGGGAGTAGTCGAAATCGAAGGCAATCTTTTTAAGACACTTCGCCTCCAACACCGAAGCAACTCCCCCGGCGATATCAAACTTGTCGATCACATTTCTGCCATGCGTGTTTTTGCCCAAATCTTGATCCTGCCCGTTTGAGTGGTAATAGATATTCCCTTGCTCAGCAAGGTCGTCGGTGCTGCCCAAGCTTGAAACGTCGTCGTTCCTCAACAGATAAATCGACGTAAGTCGTAACGTGGTGACCGCATAGTCCGTGTAGGATTCGCCGGCATACGTTCGAATCAATTCTGTGTAACTCCCATTATCAAGGCCCTCAAAACTGTTTGCTTCGTCTGTGACGGAATTCGGGTGCTCATGTAACACACCCTTTCCGTCCAATCTGAGCTCCTTCACGAAAATTGCCGTATGTGTCTGTGTCCGGATCGAGTTGAGATAATACAATTCCTTTTTGCCCTTGGAATAAATGCTGAATTCCTGATCGAGATCTTTATTCAGGCCCGAAGAAGGATTGCGCCACCCATACGCACCCGTCCATTTCCCATATTCAAACGTCACCCAATAACCCCAGTCATCCTGGTCTGCAAATCCATTTGCATTGCGGTCAACGTAGTCGGGGCCTGTCACGGCGGTTAGAAGCCAGGTATAGGCATACCTTTCAATTTTTTTCAAAGAATTGAATCGATGAATCAGGTGATCATCCAGCCTCCCGGAATACTGATATTCATCGTAGCTGTAGACCGGTAGGGCGTAGTGATACGTGACGCCACTTTCATTCACAATCTTATAACCTCCGACCTTATCGTCATTCAATCTGGCAAAGCCAAGCGCCCGACAGTCGATGAAACCATCGTGGATTGCTGCATCGGTGGAAGGAGGATAAGGATCACCATTTACATCTCGTCCGGTGCCATAGAGAATCTGACGGTTCGTATACCACCTCACATGTTTTGAACCGGGGAGAAAATTCTCCTCCTCATCGAACTGATCGCTGCCACTCTCGCCCGTCAACCTGTTGGGGTCAAAACTAAACGTAAGAGGCGTTTGAGCATCTGTTTGAAAATTATCAAGGCTAACATCGTGTTGAAAACGATTGGAGAAATCATCAACAAATCTGAAATGAGCGTTATCGTTTACACCAAGGGGATATGACTTGACGCGCACCGTGTCACCATTCATCTTGGTCTGTCGGAGGAGATAAGCCTTATAATGGTACGGGCGAATGGCGCCTGAAATTCCCTGGCCAAGCACACTATAATTATCGTAGTCAACAAAGGAGCCGCTCACATATTCGTCTGGGATCTTTTCGCTCCGGGGCAGGTTTGGATTTTCAATGTCGTATACATCGAAGGCATGGTCGTCCAAATAACTCGCTCCGGGAAGTGTCTCGGGAAAGTATAGCGCCCCGTTCGTGTACACCTGGGCCGTTTCGTCGATCCAGTATCGCTGATATGATTTTCCCAATCTTAGGCTAACATACCCCGAAATCGGAATATCGACTGAAAAATTATATCCCTTCGTACTGACCTTTCCGCTATTCCTGTTTTCAACCTTTCCGGAGATTCCGCCCGCCGACATGGAGCTGCCGCCGACACTCGACATGGATGCGCCAACTAGAGATTGCTTCCTGTCGTTTTTTCCATATGAGACACCTACCGAGGCGGTGGCCGAGGCCTTTCCGTCGCCGTCGACGGACATTCCGAGTTGCGTTGCCGCAGAAAGACCACCCTTCGTTGCCATTCCGATCCCTACCGATACGCCAGCACTCGACCACCTGTCACCATAGGGTGAGACACCACCTTGAAAGCCGGTTCTAGCGCTAAACCTTCCATAACCTTCTGTAACGCCGAACCCGTAGTAATACCCTACACCGGAGCCGCGGTAAGTATCGTCAGCAAAAATAAGCCCTGCAGAGATCGATGCCATTCCGGACCGGCCGACGTTGACGCCAATAGTTACACTTTCGGTAGACCCGCCCTGCCAAAACGATCTATCGCTGTTGAGAACATTGAGAAAGTCATCAGCATACCCGTTCACACTACGGTTGATCGCGCCGGGATTTAAAGTCCAGCCCAGCCCTACCCACGAAGCATCCAACAACGGTTGGATTCCGGCATGATACGACAAGGACAACGGATACCCCCCTCCCGGCCCGGGCACTTCCAGCAGCGGAATGTTGTAAACAAAATCCCCCGTCGCCAGATTCACCATGTCGGTCGTGTCCACTGGCTCGAAGCTCGTATACTCCGGCGCCGTCGGCCCTGCCGTCAAGGCCAGCGCCACATTCGGCAAGGCGGTGCTGGCCAGCATTTCAATGATGAAGAAAATCGCAAAGGCTTTGAGGAGAATTCGGTTGCGTATCATGTCGCGAAACGTTTTATCGTTGGTCTTTTTTTATCAATTCTTTTATCAATTCGTAAACTTTAAAGGCGGTACGTTGTCCAGGTCTTCACGCCTGAACCGGAAGCGTTGGTTCCCGACGCCCAACCCGAACTCGTCGAGGTTAAACTGGACCCATTCGTCGTTGCGGGCTTTTTCCCGGGCGAAGACAAACAAGAGGTCGGTGGACTGGCTCAGGCCGAAGGTACGGTTCAACATAAAATCGGCAACGGGAATGGTGTCCCGCGCCGAGGTGGTCAGGGTGACGTACTCGCGCATGCGGAACGAGAGGGTTTGCACGAGTGCGCTGTACTGTCCCATGCCACCGTCGAGCTGGTGGAGTGCTTCTTTCGAATCGCGGGAAAGGCTGAGAATGAAGTAATAGTAGCGCCCGTACTTTTCGCGCAGGCCGGATACCTCCGCTGTGTCGTATGGGCCGCCGTCGAGCTCCTGGTGTACGAGGAGGTCTGTAGGGCGATAGGTAAGCTGTACCTGGTATCCGTCTATGCCGGCCTCTTTGGTGAGGTCATTTTCCGGCGACAGCACGAAAGCCTGCAACGCTTCGGCGGAGTCAAATTCAGAAACGGCGCAGGCCGATAACAACGCGGCGGCGACCGCGAAACATGCGCGTACAAGGGGTCTTGTCGGTATCAAGGGTTTTATTTATTCGCGGGACGCTATTGTCCCGAATATTCTTTATTAAGTCCCTCCAGCACTTCTTCCGTTATGTCCAGGTGTTCGTCGGCATAGGCGATATTCCCGTATTCCGTCGCTGCCATTACGATCGTATAGCCTTTTCGTTCACCGTATTTTTTCAGGTACGCGTTGATCTCCCCCACCACTTCGCCCGTCATGCGCGCGTCTTCCTGCTGCGCCTGCGTGCTTAGCGCCTGCTGATAGTCAGCGAGTTGTTTTTGTTTTGTTTTAATGAGTTCCCGGGAGAGCTCGCGTTCCTTCACGCTCATCTTCGCTTTCTCCTTTTCATACTGCATGATTTGTTGCTGGACTTCATGGGCCAACGTGTCGATGTTGGCTTGCCATGCGGTAGCCTTTTGTTGGTAGGCCTTGCGGGCTTCCTGCATACCGAGGTAGTTGTTGATCAACCGGTTTGAGTCCACGTACACGATAGAAGTACGCTGGTGGGTAATGTACGTGAGGGCGAGAAGCCCGCCGAGGTTAAGGACCGTCAAAATGAGGGTGATCCTACTTGTTCTCATCAGGGAGGGTTAGGTGTCCGGTAGACCAAATAAGAAAAAAACTTTTGGAATCTCCAAGAAAGTCAGGAAAACCAGACCATCGCTGCCCTTGAAAGCATGTTAAAACTCACATTCTCATGAAAGAATACCGCTTCGCTCAGGTGTTTTCTCTCGCGGCGGCACGGAGCCGGCGCGACGCTCGATTAGCTAATCATGCCCTCGCCGGCAACACGTCACCGACGTCACCATGCCCTCCACAAAAACAACCTTCAATAACAACCCCACGTGCTCCATCTTACCTGCGTATTTCGTACCTCTTCCCTCGTACCTCGTACCTCTTCCCTCGTACCTTTCCCTCGTAACTCGTACCTTTATCACCCCTCAACCATCCACAAAGACCCTGCTTAAATTCACGCTCACCGTCAGGGAATATCGCAAAAAACCGACCGCTTATCACATGCCCCGCCTTTATTTCAATGAAAGCAGAACTAAATTAGCACCGTGGTCATCCCCAGGATTACGACAACACGTTGTATCTTTAAGAAAACGCATTGTTATCAACCTTTTTTATGAAGCTTAAACACATACTCATGACCGCCCTGGTAGCTCTGGTGGTTACCAGCTACGGCCAGCAGCATTTCACGTTCAGCCCGTCGAACCCCAAACCGGGGGATGTGATAGAGATAACCTATGTTCCCTCCGGTGAAATCGCCAATACCCTGGAGAAGGTCGAGGGCGTGTATTACCTGTCAGGCCCGGAGAGAAAAGCCGAAGACCTGATCCTGGCGAAGGCCGGAAAGAAATACACGGGCACCATCACTACCACACCGGAGAACACCTTCATCCAACTGGGCTTCTCGGCTAACGGCGTTTTTGACCACAACGCGAACAATGGTTACTATATCCACCTGTACGAGGAAAGCCAGCCCGTCAAAGGTAGCTATGCCGGCCTCGCCTACTTACACGAATACTACGGGAGGGACACCGGCCTGGAGACACAAACGGAAAAAGCCGTCGCAGCCTTGGAGAAGGAATTCGAACTGTATCCGGAGCAGCGGAGGGAGTTGGGCGCGACCTATTTCAGGATGCTTTCATCGGTGGACGAAGCGAGCGCGGCAAACCTCATTAAAAAGGAAATCGACGAAGTCAAACTGGCGGGCCTCGAAGATGAGGAAGATTACACCTACCTGCGCGCGCTTTACGGGGCGGCAAAGATGAAAGAGGAGTCGGCCGCCCTGCTCGAGGAACAAAAGGCCAAATTTCCGGAAGGAACCTGGAGCATTTCCGACAAGATAAACGCCTTCATGCGGGAACCGGATGCGGCGAAGAAGGCGGCACGGTTTGAGCCCATCGAGTCCAATATCAGGTCGGGGGCCGAGGGCTGGGAGCGCTACAAGGGAAACCTCGGCTATTTCCAATCAGCCGTCGTTAATGCGTATGCGAAGGCTAAGGACTGGGAAACCGTGAAGAAACTGGCGGCAGGGTTGGATGACCCCAACCAGGTAGCATCCATCTACAACAGCGTTGCCTGGAAACTCCAGGAAAAGGGAGAAGACCTTGCCATCGCCAGGAACTTCTCCGCGTTCGCGGTTGAACAGGCCCGGGAAAACAAGGATCAGCCCACCGGTGAACGCCCGAACTACCTTACCGCGACACAGTGGGATAAGAGCCGCGCGCGCACGGTAGGCATGTACCTGGATACATACGCCATGGTGCTCTATCGCCTCGGCGAATACAAAGGTGGCTTTGAGGCTGCGAAAGAAGCCGCGATGGATATCGCTAAGGGTGACGAACCGGGCTACAACAACACCTACGCCCTGCTCGCCGAAAAGGTACTCCCCGCCGCGGAACTGAAAACCCAACTTGAGCAATTTGTCAAGACCGCCAAATCCAGCGACGCGGTGAAGGCAGCGCTCAGGAAACTCTACGTCACCGAAAAATCCTCGGAAGAAGGCTTTGACGACTATATCGCTGACCTCGGACGGGAAATGTACCTCAAGATGGTGGAAGAACTACGCGAATCGATGATCAGTAAGTCCGCGCCCGCATTTGCCCTGAAAGACCTTGAAGGGAACACACTCAGCCTCGCGGACCTGAAAGGAAAGGTCGTGGTGATCGATTTCTGGGCGACATGGTGTGGCCCCTGCAAAGCCTCCTTCCCCGGGATGCAGAAGATGGTCGACAAATTCAAGGATGACGACAACGTCGCGTTCCTCTTTATCGATACCTGGGAACAGGCAAAAGACAAGGAGAAGAATGCCAGCGACTTCATCGCCTCGAACCAATACACGTTCCAGGTGTTGATGGACAATGAAAACAAGGTCGTCGGACAATTCAAGGTTGAGGGCATTCCGACGAAGTTTATCCTCGACAAACAAGGCAATATCCGCTTCAAAAGCGTGGGTTATGGCGGCAACAATGACAAGCTCATCAATGAACTCACGGCGATGATCTCCCTTGCAAGCGAGGAGAAAACGTTCTGAAACCAAGACCGATTCCGGTTACAGGGAGGTCAGCCACAGGGGCTGACCTCTTTTTTTTGCTATCCGCAAATATCCGTACCAGTACGGATGTTGAATACCACTATATCGGTATGGTGTATTTCTGGTGGACACACTACTTTTCGGAGACTTTTGAACCCCACTGGAATGCGAAGGAAGATCGGCATCATTCTGTTTATCGTATTCAGCCTTTTGTTGCTGACCTTCCCGAGCTGGTCCCGTGATTTCAAGTTCCAGCTAAGAAACAATTTCAATTCCCGTCTCGCTGAGTTTTTGCGGGTGATCGCTTATGGTGATTACCCGCCGAACTCAGTTGTCACGCAACATATTCAGTGCTTTTAATCGGTCTATAGGTAAAAAGTGGCTTATTAATCAGCGGAGTCTCCTGGACCGAGGACTCCGCTTTTTTTTTGCGTGCGGTCCTCACGCTGCGCGAAGGGTGTGGGCGGGATTCGTGTCAGAGGCCCGCAGTGCATGGACAAGCACCGTCAGCATGGCGATCAACAGGCCCGCTGCGGCGCCCGCGATAAAAACCCAGACGGGAAGCGACGCGCGATAAGCAAATCCCGAAAGCCATTGCTGTGCGAAATAGTACGTGACGGGCACCGCGACACACGCGGAAATCAGGACCAGTTTCGCGAATTGCCCGGTGAGCATTCCCACGATATGTGTTACAGAGGCGCCGAGCACCTTCCGGATGCCAATCTCCTTCGTTCTTTGCTCCGTGGTATAGGCCGCGAGGCCGAACAACCCAAGACAGGAGATAAGGATCGCAAGGGCGGTAAAGAAACCCACCGCCCTGGCGAGGACGGTTTCCTTTGCCAGCAAGGCGCCGAAGTTTTCATCCAGGAAGTGGTATTCCAAAGGCGCTTCCGAAGTCCGCGCCTTCCAGGCGTGCTCCGCCGCGCGCAACACCTCCCTCGCGTGCCCCGGGGCGACCTTCAAACCAAGCTGCGTATAACCCACCCCTTTTACCACGGACCTGCCAGGCAGAATAGCAGTGGGCGCGATCGGATTCCGCAGCGACTCCCAATGGAAGTCTTTCACCACGCCAATCACGACCTGATCCTCATTCAGCTTCTCCCCGATCGGATCTTCCGCCAGGTACAGTGCGCGCACCGCGGCCTCGTTGAGGATGACGGCGGCGCTGTCTGAAGCGAGATCCCGGTTAAAGTCCCTCCCCGCTACCAGCGAAAACCCCATGAGGTCAACAAACATTTCATCACCATAGTAAGTGTTCAGGGTCAATGGGTTTTCCATTTCCCCCGTCTTGAATGTATTCATGGTGATGGTTGCCTTGCTCCCGGGCTCGCCGGTGTGAAAGCTGGCCGACAGGACACCGGGCTGCTTCAGCAGTTCCTCCTTAAAGGATTCGGCGTGAGCGCCCAGTAGGGGTACATCGTCGATCACCACGACATGTTCCTCCTCAAATCCCAATTCACGGATAGACATGAAGTGCAACTGACGGACGATGACCAGCGTGCCGACCATGAGGGCGATTGAAATGGAAAACTGAAACACCACAAGGGCACTGCGGAACGATCCCGAGCGGCCTGCGGACATCGTCCCTTTCAATACGGCCACAGGTTTGAAGGCCGTCAGATAGAAGGCCGGATAAATCCCGGAGGCGAGGCCAACCCATACGGCAAAGGCCACGACGGCGGGGAGTCCGATCGGGTTCGACCAGAGGTCGACGACGAGTTGCTGGCCCGTAATCCAGAAGAACAGGAAGGCGAAGAGCTCGGCAACGCCGAGGGCCACGACCATGGAAAGAAGGCTGACGATCACCGACTCCAGCAGGAACTGGCCCACCATCCGAAACCGGGTTGTTCCCAACGCTTTCCGGATGCCCACTTCCTTCGCCCGACGGACGGAACGCGCCGTGGAAAGGTTGACGAAGTTCACAGAAGCCAGCACGAGAATCACCAAGCCGATAAGGGCGAAAATAATGACGTTGGTTTCGTTCCCGCCGGCGGATACTTCGAGGTTGAGTTTCGAGCGAAGGTAGATCTCCTTTAGCGGCTGAACATGGAAGCGCGGCGCGTTCTCGTTGGCGAGATAATCCTCCAGCGTCGCATTGCCCATGCGTTTTCCCGCCGTCGGGAAGATTTGTTTCTCCTGGATGTCGTTCAGCGCGTGCTCAAGGTCTGCGACGTGCGCGCCCTCGCGCAGTAAAACGTAGTTGTAAAATGCCGCCGAGGTCCAGTAGTACGTTTTCGACGCATCAAAATCGAGCGAGATCCAGATCGTGGCCTTCAGGTGGGAAGGGTGACTCCAGTCTTCCACGACGCCGGTCACCTGGTGGGCGACGCGTTCCTTCCCTACGGCGATGGTCCGGCCGAGCACGTCGGTGGTGTTGAAGAATTTGAGCGCCGCGCGCTCCGTCAGGACAACGCTTCGCGGGCGCGCCAGGGCTGTAGACGGGTTGCCCGCGCGGAACGGATATTGAAAGACTTCAAAGAATGACGCGTCAGCCGCGTAAACCAGGTCCTCAAACACCTGGTCACCGGCTTCCAATTCTTCCCGGCTACTCTTCGCGAATCGCGTGCACGATTCAACGACGTCATACGCGGGCAGGTATTCACCCAACAATTCCGGCCCATTGGCAAATTCACCAATGTTGAAGAACGAGTAGGCCACCCGGTAGATGCGGTCGGCGTTCGTGAAATGGCGGTCATGGCTCCATTCGCCGTACACATAGAGGAAAATCACCAGGCTCGCGGCCATGCCAACGCCGAGCCCTGCTATGTTGACGAACGAATAAAGGCTTTGCCTGCGGAGGTTCCTGATGGCAACGGTAAGGTAATTTCTGAGCATTGCAGTCATGTTGGTTCCCACTCAGGGTTGCGAACATGGTGCCAGGAGCCGGACTAACTGATAACCAACAGTGTACATAAAGCCCCAGCGAAGTAGGTGTAACGTTATCGATACACCATGGATTGCAAAAGTGATACAATAACCCTGTTGGGGATGGTCATTCTGACGCCCATCCCATGGTGCGTCGCACGGCCTTTTTCCAGCCCGCATACAGGCGTTCACGCGTGGGGGAATCCATCGCAGGTTTAAAACACTTCTCGACGGTGCGTTTGCGCGCGATATCCTCTTTCTTCCAGAACCCGATCTGAATGGCGGCAAAATACGCCGCGCCCATGGCGGTGGATTCTATGACCTCCGGGCGTTCCACTTCGGCTCCGAGAATATCAGCCTGAAACTGCATTAGCACGTTGTTGGCACAGGCGCCACCATCGACCTTGAGGCTCGCCAGGCGGATGCCTGAATCCTCCTGCATCGCTTCCAGGATGTCGCGTGTCTGATAAGCCAATGCTTCCAGCGTGGCCTTGATGATATGTTCTTTGCCCGTGTCGCGGGTCAGGCCAAAGATCGCGCCGCGCGCATACATGTCCCAATAGGGCGCCCCCAATCCCGCGAAAGCGGGGACTACATACACGTCGTTCGAGCCCAATGCCTTGGTGGCAAAATACTCGGAATCCTTCGAGTGGTCGATGATGTGAAGGCTGTCCCGCAGCCATTGCACCGCGGCGCCGGCTATGAATACGCTTCCCTCCAGCGCGTACGCCACCCGGCCACCCAACGACCACGCTACTGTCGTGACGAGGCCGTTCCCGGAGAGTTGGATCTTGTCGCCGGTGTTCATCAGCATAAAGCACCCCGTGCCGTAGGTGTTCTTCGCCATCCCGGGTTCGAGGCAGGCCTGCCCAAACAGGGCGGCGTGTTGGTCGCCGGCAACGCCTGTTACCGGGATGTGGGCATCTTCCAACTGGAAATCGCAAAAATGGGCCGTACATGGCAGTACCTCGGGCAGGAGCGTTTCCGGAATTTCGAGTTCCTCCAGAAGGTGTTTATCCCACTTCATCTCGCGGATATTGAAGACCATGGTCCGCGAGGCGTTTGTAACATCGGTGACATGTCGCCGGCCACCGGTCATGTTCCAGATCAGCCATGAATCGACCGTGCCAAAGGCAAGTTCGCCCCGGGCGGCGCGTTCCCGCGCCCCTTCGACGTTGTCGAGTATCCAGCGGATCTTCGTCGCGGAGAAATAAGAATCGATGACGAGGCCGGTGTTCTGCCGGACATAGTCGCCGAGGCCGCGGGTTTTGAGTTCTTCGCAGAGCGGGGCGGTCCGTTTGTCCTGCCAGACAATCGCGTTGTAAAGGGGTTCTCCGGACTTCCGGTCCCACACGATCGCCGTTTCCCGCTGGTTCGTGATACCGATGGCCGCGATTGACCCGGCGTCGATGCCCTGTTCCCTGAGCACCTCTTTCACCGTTGCCAACTGCGAGGACCAGATCTCTCCCGGGTCGTGTTCCACCCATCCCGGCCGCGGAAAGATCTGGCTGAACTCCTGCTGTGCGATCCCGCGGATCTTGCCGTCTTCATCAAACAATACCGCCCGCGAGCTTGTGGTACCCTGGTCCAGTGCGAGAATGAATTTTTTTTCAGCCATAATCTATCAACCTAAAACAACCACCCGTACAACCACGCCCCGAGTAATCCACCGATAACGGGGCCAATGACGGGAACCCAACTGTATGACCAGTCCGAGGGGCCTTTGCCCGGGATGGGAAGGACAAAGTGGGCTAACCTGGGACCCAGATCGCGGGCGGGATTGATCGCAAATCCGGTCGTGCCGCCCAGGCTGAATCCAATGGATGATATCAATGCGCCGACGACCAGGGGATTAAGCCCATCCGCAAAGCGATTGGCGCCGATAAACAGGAGGCCCAGCACCAGGATCATGGTGGCAAAGATTTCGCTGAACAAATTGGCCGGCGTTCGGCGTATAGCCGGCGCGGTACAAAACACGGCAAGCTTGAGTCCCGGATTTTCCGTACGCTCCCAGTGGCCGTTGTAAAAAATCCATACGGCTACGGCGCCAACGAACGCGCCCGCAAACTGCGCGAGGAGGTATCCGGCCACCCGGGCCCCTTCAAAATCGCCGCTCGCGAACAGCGCAAGCGTGACGGCGGGATTGATATGCGCACCGCTGACCTGGCCCACCGCGTAGATCGCCAATGTCACGGCCAGCCCCCAGGCCAGCACAATGACGATGTAACCGGCGTTCTCCCCTTTGGTGCCTTTCAGGAGGACGTTGGCGACGACACCATCACCCAGAACGACCAGGAGCATGGTGCCAATAAACTCAGCGAGATACGGCGACATGGGGTTTATGAATTGTTTAGATGATCAAACTTATTTTCAATTAATCCTCGTTCGGGCTGTTGTTGCGCGGCGGCATCCGTCGCCGGCTGACATCCCTCCTCTTCGTTCAACCTGCGGCCTTTGCGTGCCATGAATGATCGCATCATTATCGTTGCATGTGGCACGCGCCCCTGGTGGCATTCTAATCCCGGGGCTAAAGCCCCGTTTACCGGCATTTTCGCCCCTACAGGGCGTCGCGTGTCTCTACCCACCCGCCTAAAACCGACCACAAAGCGCAGACTATAAGACAACCTCGCTCCTCCCATTCGTCATTCGTAACTCGTAATTCGCAATTCGTAATTCGTAACTCGTAATTCGTAACTCGCAATCGCCTACGTCTATTTCCTTTCAAGCGTGTAAACGCCCTCGCTCAGCAATTTCAAGGCAACCCCATTGGTCCAGCCGAATCCATCCTGGTTGGGGTATTCGCCTCCTCCCCCGATGAGCGTCGTATCCATGACGTTGTATTTCTCCATCATCTTGCCCGTCGCCTCGTAGACCCTTTCATTCTGCTGCAGCCACCGCTTCCTGATCTCGCCGGCCAGCGCATCGATCCGGTAATTCATTAGACCCTTGTAAGTCATCCATTGAAGGGGAGCCCACCCATTTGGCGCATCCCACTGCTGACCCGTCTTGTTGACACTTGTCACCACCCCGCCGGGCTTTAAGAAGTCACGGGCGATCACTTCACTTACGCCGGCGGCAATGTCGCCACTGACCATCTGAAAGAAAAGGGGGAAAATGCCCGCCAGCGACCTGACTTCGCATCGCTCGCCCTTCACATAATCATAGTCAAAAAAGAATTTTTCCTCCGGATCCCAAAAATAGGTTAACAGTGCAGCCTGCCGGCGCTCCGCCCGTTGGTTGAATACATCGGCTTCAGCGGACTGCCCCCGTAGCGCATACCCCTTTGCGATCATTTTCTCCAAATGCGCCATGAGGCAGTTGAGGTCCACCGGAACGATATCCGTCGTATGAATGGTCGTCAGGCTATTGCGATCCGCAAACCACCGGCTGCTGAAATCCCAACCGGAAGCCGCGGCTGCGCGCAGGTCGCGATAGAGTTTCTCGTCGTCGCCCGGATGTTGTTGGGCGAGCGTATAGTCCTCCCGATAGGACTCCGGACGCGGGGTGTTGCCCTTATCGAAGTAGCGGTTCAGGACCGTACCATCGGCCATCATCACGACGTGATAAACGGCGTCACCTTCCCCGGCGAGAGAATCGATGCCGTTCATCCAGAATTCATACTCCGACACCATCGCATCGAGATAAGTGGACGCGGCCATAGAATCGTACGCCTCGAGCGTTCTCACGATGAGGGAAAAGAAGGGCGGTTGCGAACGCGTGAGGTAGTAGTTCCGGTTTGCATTGGGAATGAACCCGTAGGTATCGATGAGGTGTGCAAAATTCTTCACCATATTGCCGATGAGGTCATACCGCTTTTCAGTCTGAAGCCCCAGGATGGTGAAATAACTGTCCCAGTAGTAGACTTCGGAGAACCTTCCTCCGGGCACCACATAGTCGTGCGGCAGGGGAATCAGCGATGAGCGCGGTTCCTGCTGGTCAGCCTTCCTGGTCAGCACCGGCCACAGCCTGGTGATGTGTTCCTTCATGTCCAGCGTGGTGTCGGTCTGAAAACCGGACTTGGGCCTCAGGGGAAGCTCAAAGTTCAGGCGAACAAATTCATGCAGGTCGAAATCGGGTTGATCCTTGACATCTTCATAGTCGGCAACGATGTCTTCGATATCCCTGCGCGGTACGCAATCGACAAATGTCTTCGAGTCCGGGAAGACCGAGCCCATCTGTACATCGTGAAAAAGATCGGAGGAATAAAAGTCAGTATCACCATCAGGCGCCGTGCAACACCCCATCAGAAACGCAAGGCCGGCAGCTACAATTCGGATCGTCATCAAGCGGTTTGATATCAAGCGCAAATAATTTCCTTTGATTGTCGGACCAGGATTTGCCTGCGATTCCTGTGCGCCGCACGGTAGCGCCGCGCTGGTGACCTGACCCATGTCATCTACATGCTCGCCAGTCCCTCTTTCCGGGTCTTCAACTTCTCCATGATGTAGTTGCCCAAGGCGCGACCCTCGACGATCCCCACTTCGCACGCCGGGCGGTAGTGAATACCTCCGTAGAGCCTGCTGACCGCGGCCTCTTCCGAAGCCTGAATGAATGAATCGAAGCTCCTGGGCGGAAGGCCAAACTCCGTCTCGGTGGAGTCCGTGAACGCGAAGTCCTCTCCAAATATCTTTGTCAACGTCACCGCCGCAGCAGACGAGATCACGCTATGCCCGCTGGTGTACTCCGGAAACGGCGGCGTCTGCAGGAGCGGAACCCATTCGTCATCGATATACTGATTGATGTACGTTTCCGGCCGTATCAGATTACTCCTGAATTTTTCGTCCCAGCAACTGACAAACCCGTCAAAAAGCGCGATTGAAACCAGCACATAGGCCTCGGCAACGCGAACGGGATCGGCCTTCACCGTTTCAGAGGCCACGCGCGTAATGTTCATCCAGTGACCGCCCGGAGAGATCTTCTTGGTGGCAAACATCACGTGTCCCCGCACATTCATTACGAACGGGTTACAGTCCCAAAACGATGCGATCTCGCGCTGCTCCTTTGTAAGATTCTTTCCGACCTCATAGACCTCGAAAGCTTCCTTGTAAAATTCGCTCTTGGGATCGGTTGAAAATGCCGTCGGCGGCACGGGTTTGAATTGCGCGGCCGAGTCTATCGCGAAAGTCCGGATCTTGTTCCAGTGCGGTTCAACGGCGTCGATATACGCTGGTGGGGTAGGCCTCCAGGTAGCCGGGTCGTCCTTGATCGAATACTTCGGAAAAGAACGGCTTTGCTTATAATTATCGCCGCCCGACCAGGCGATGATGTGGTCAGCAACGGCGGTACCAAAGCGCAACGACCTGTCAAACACCACTTCAGGCATCCCTGACTCCCTGAACACATTCATGATGCTGTCGTAGAAGACATCGATCTTCTCTTCTGAGAAAACAAGTTGGCGGCCAACTTTCAACATCGCCTGTACGGAGGCGAGGGTGTACGAATATTCCGTATTCTCTTCGGGCATCGGCAACGGCTCGAGGCCTTTGAGTTGTCCGGCAAGCGTTTGGTACTGGTTGTCCTGGTGGATGAGCGCTTCATACCCCGCGACCGTCATGTACGTATAGATGCGCTGGGCAACCGGGGGGGAGAAAATGTCGTGAACGATCACATCGGTCACCTGCTTGACCGAACTGTGAATGAATTCAGGGTTCCGCGTTGAGATCCTCCAGTCTTCACCGGATTCGCGCTGCACCGTTGAGCATGAGAACGTCACACTCAAAAACATCAGGGACAAGACAAGTTTTCTCATAGGGTTTTGATCTTAAACAAATTTACAAATTCAAAACATAATACAAGCGTGAACACCGATTACTTGGCCACGGTGAACTCCTTTTCTTCTACACCCACGCCCACGATGCGCAGCATTTTCCACTTCTTCGGAAGGCGGGTTGGCAGTTGAACGATTCCCTCGTCGGTAATCCGCAGACCTCCGAACCCCGCCAGCACGGCCTGCAGCATTCCTCCCGCACCTGTCGCAAAGTAGGGATTGGTGCCACCCGCGGTCTCCGCCAGCACGCCGAAGGGGGGAACCATGTTGGGCTGGTAACTCCTGATAAAGAGCGCGTAGGCCTTCTCCGGCTCGCCGATTTGCGAATACAATGTCGACAACACCGAATGTCCCATTGCGGGCCCTTCCGGGGACATCCGGCGCTCGTAGTACGCCAGATCCTTCCCGAGCTGACTGCGATCGGAAACGATATCAAGGGGATATGCCAGCAAATTGACGTCGGCCTGCTTGATGTCGACGCCATCGTAGGTGGCGTTTTCACGCGTGACGCCATCGGGAAATTTCAATATCGGAATATTCGCGGCCACGTGTTCCCAGTCCGGATCGGCCTCGAGACCAAGCTCGCGGGCGGCCTTTGCTGCATCACGCAGTACGGTGATGGCCATCCCGTTTGTGAACGCGTTGTTGTCGATGTTCTCCTGCCACTCGTTCGCGCCGATCACGTTGTTGATCTCGTATTGGCCCGGTCCCTTGCGCTCCACCCTGCTCGCCCAAAAGTCCGCCACTTCTTTCAATACCGGATACCCGCGCTCCCTCAACCACGCTTTATCTTTGGTGACCTGATAGTACTTCCAGAAAGCCCAACCCACACAGCCCGTGATGTGATGCTGAAACGGACCCGTCAACGCCCAAACCGGTGTGTCTTCGGATCCATCCTCACTGCTCTCCCAGGGAAACATGGCGCCCTGGTACCCGTGCGAGAACGCGTTTTGACGCGCAGCCTCAAGACGCTGGAATCTGTATTCAAGGACGGATCGGGCCATTTCCGGCTGTAGCATCAACAAGGGGGGATACATCCACAGCTCCGTATCCCAAAACACATGGCCATTGTACCCCAGGCCGGAAAGTCCCATCGGCGAGAGGCTGTAAGCGGTTCCCGCCCTGACAAAGGAATAGAGGTGATACAGCGCCGAGTGTACGTCGCGCTGCGCCCCGATGTCGCCGTCGATGACGATGTCACTTTTCCACAACGCGCGCCATGCAGCCTCGTGTTTTTCGATCAGCCTGTCGGCGCCCTCGAGTTTCGCAAAGATGGTAAGGCGTTCCGCTTCATTTACCGGATCGTTGAAGGTACCCGTGGAGGTAGCGGAAGCCACGACCCAAAAACGATACGTCTCCCCCGCCCGCAGCGCCTTCGTGAACTTCATGAGGTGCATGTTGTAGTCCCAGTCTTCATGAATGAGGTCCGGCTCCTGTCCGTGCGGTTCTTCAAAAATGAAACTGTTGCTGACGGCAACGGTGTGCTTTCCCGAGGGGCTCTTCGCGGCGGAGGTAAGCAACGGTATGCGTACATGCGGACGGTCGATCTCGCTGAACGTGTTCCGGACATCGGCGAGGTGCTCCGGCGCCTCGATCACGCTCATCGGCGTAATGACCGCATTCTTCTTCGCTGTAATCTCCACCCCGACGAGGGCGGTGTAAGGAAGATGCCGCAACGCCATCAACCGGTGTCGCACGTGGAGCTTGTCGCCCACGTCAAAGCCTGTTGTAAGGACCGCGCGGCGCATGTCCAGGGATTGCGTATAATTCGAGATCACCTTCCGGTCAATCCTTCGACCGTCCACATCAAGGTTCATGTTGACATGGTTGAAGGTCTTCAAAATGTTCGACACGCGGCCGCGCTGATAGTAGTCATAAACACCGTTGAGGACGACGTCCTTCACTTTCATCGGTTGTGGCGATGATACCAGCCCGATCATTCCGTTTGCCACCGTGATGCCATAGTAGTTGGCCGGGTCAATCTCTCCGGCGGTGAGGGTCCAGGCATCCGCGGACTGGGCGTTCACGCGGGACGTAATGAAAATCAACATGGCTACCCACAAGGGATAAGCACAACGCACGGACAAAAAGATCCGCACATCGAAAGGTGTTTTGATCGCCTTCATAGTAAACACAGGAGTCATTTGTCGCGCAAGGGTAAATAGACGTCGGCCTTCCAGGTTCGCTCACTCACGCCAAGGTTGGGGTTGTGATGGAAGCGTTCAATGGGCAGTGGCACCGCCTGATAGCCATGCTTCTCCGCAAACTGAATCAACGCATACCATGCCCGGTCCGACGTGATGTAGTTGCCGTAGTACTCCGCCTTCAGCGCCTTTCCACCACCGATTTCCTTATACGCAAGCGTGTTCGTCGGAGGCAGCGTGGCGTTTCTCGCTATCGGAAAGCAGAAATCGAATCTCAGCGAATCACCACTATGGCTCCAGGCGGAAACGCTCACGATCGGCGGCCCGTCGGGCTTGAGGTTGAACTGTTCGACAAATGACGTCAAAAGCGGAAAGTCCCGCATCATCCCATCGGCTTTGCCAACCTGCGTCGTTGCAAGGGTGCTGCAAACGCAGAACGCGGATTCCATCTCAACTTCGCCCACGATCCGCACCCGCGTAATCGCGAGATGCTGCTGAAGGACGTCATAAAATTTCCTTGCAATGTCGCTTGCGTGCTCCTCGATCGGCCGCGTAACGAAGGGCACCGCTACCTTGTTCATTAACGCTTCCGCGGGCTCGGAAATACGCACGCGCACGCTGGTAACGGAGTCGCTGACGGGCGTGAAATGCCAATCATAGACATAGCGGCGGTCATCCCGCACAATGGTCTGTTCGAGCCTTCGAAACGAATCGACCCCGACAACTTCCGCGCCGGGCAACGACCGGTCCCACAGCCTGATCGTCTCGATGATGTCGCCGGGCGACGTCTTCGCCCTGAACGTGACTTCATACTCAAACGACCTGATGAACAAGTAGTACACGGCAAAAACCAACACCAAACACGATAACGCAAGCCAAACCTTCTTCATGCTATTTCACAATTTCATAAACCTGCGCCTTCCCATCATTGACAGTGACCAGCAAGTACGCCTTGCCGTTCAGGGAAATGACGTTCAGGTGACGCACGGAATGATTGATAAGGTCGAGGCCGATGGCGTTTCCCGTCAGAACCCGGCCTTCCCGCCCGACCAGGGCCCCTGGAAACGAGCCGAAGCGGCCATGCACAGGCTGCACGCCAAAATAGTTTCCGCCTAGCAGCACTTCGGATGACCCGTCGCCGTCAAAGTCGTGGATCACGTGTGCCATGATGGGCGCCAACTGAAGTTCCATCCCAAAGGGCACGAACGCATATTCACCATCGACCTGCGTAAGGTAGCCCGACGCTAATTCGTGGACTTCATAGACGATGCCTTCACCCAACGCGCCTCCTGAAAAAACTTCGTCAATTGACTGGCCGGCAAAGGCCTTGTAGCTCGTGTACTTCTTACGGAGCGCGGGAAGCTGACCCGCCAGGACATCAAAGCCATCAAACGGATAATAGGTTCCGTGCTTTGCCATGGCCAGTACGGTTTCCGAAGTGCCGTTCGCGTCAAAATCGTTGTAGTACATTCTCAGGGGATGCGCATCGCTGGCTTTGAATTTGGAATTAAGTCCCCAGTTGCCCAGGATGTATTCAGCCTGGCTATCTCCATCGAGGTCGAAAGGCACTATGCATTGCCAAAGGCCGTTCAGGGGCCCGTCCAGGACGTGCGCCGGCTCAAATTTGCCGTCGTTGTTCCGCAGGAATTGCGGCTCCATCCATTCTCCGACAACGATGAGGTCGGTATGCCCGTCGCCGTCGTAGTCATGCCACGTGGCATCGGTCACCATTCCGAGGTTCGAAAAAAGGTCGTGCTGCACGGGTATGAATTTTCCGTCCTGATTGGCAAGGAGGTAGGATCGCGGCATTTTGCCGAAGGCATTGGACACCGACTCATTTCCAACAAAAAGGTCGGTATCGCCATCGCCGTCGTAATCGAAAGCCTTTACGCACGCGGCGTTCTCATAATAGTCTTCCACCTCCGTCAGCACAAAGCCCGAGTCCTGTGAATGGTAGTAGCTGTCCAACAGCGGACGCGACTCGTTGTAGAAGTCCGCACCGCCCGTTCCGATAAACAGGTCGTTCTTTCCGTCGCCGTCGAAATCATCAATCACCGCGTCGACGTCCTCTTTGATGGAATCCTGTTGGATAGATGGAATGTGTGCAGGAACAAATCCATCTCCGGTTTGAATAAAGACCTCCCCCGGTATGTACTTGGATCCGCCAAAATAGACATCGTACAGGCCATCGTTGTTGATATCACCCACCGCCGTTGCCGGCCCCCGGTCCGATTGCCGGTAGGGCAAAAGTTTCAACCGGTCAAAGTCCGTGTAGGGATCTTCCCTGTGTTCAAAGGTGAGTCCGAGTTCCGCCGGATCGATCGCCCGGAATATCGGCGTCCGCTCTCGCCGCGTTGCCGTAGGGCGGGCTGCGGTGTCGCCATTGGATGAAATTTCGAGGGTTTGATCCGCTGCTACGTTCTTCATCGTCTGCGCATGTCCGCCGGTCCAGATGACCCGGATCGAATCGACAACGGCGTGGTTGCCGAGTCCAAAGTGAACGATGGGCTGAGACGACGCCTGAAAACCGCGGGCGGTGTAGAGTTCTTTCATCTGCAATACCCCATCGGTGTAGGCATACACGCGTGCGCCGATGCCAAAGGAATTCGGCCCTTCGGGCCTGAGTTTTAATTTGAGATAATGCGCCGTGTTGTCCGCCTGGTTGACGTAGATCTCCGGCCTGGAGTTCACATTGTTCACAACGATGTCCAGGTCGCCGTCGTTATCCAGGTCGCCCAGCGCCGTTGCCGTCGAACAGGACTCCCCTGCCTGCAGCCATGTCGCGGACTTGTCCTCGAAGGCATATCCGCCAGAACCCCTGAAGATGTAATTCCTCGCCTTTCCGGAGGGCATGAGGGCCAGCGCCTTCTCGTCGACGAGATTGGTGGTACCCATCGTGGTGACGATCTGGTCACTTGAAACGTACTTGATATAGTCGAGGTCATTCGGCCGGCGCGGAATGCCATTGGCGACAAACAGATCCTGATGGCCGTCCAGATCGAAGTCGGCAAAAAGGGCGCTCCAACTCCAATCGGTTGCTGCGACATGGCTCATGAGGGCCGTTTCGGCGAACTTCCCGTTGTGAGCGTTCACCTGCAGCATGTTGCGCGGATATTGGTAATGATATCCATACCGTTCAATCCGCATTCTCAGGATGCCGCTGTTCTCTTCGTCCACGGATGTCTTCAGGACGGATTCGTCTTCGGGCAGCATGTCGAGGCTGATGAGATCGGGATATCCGTCGTGATTGAAGTCCGCGGCGTCATTGCCCATGGAGAACTTGCTCATCGCCGTAAAGGCATGCTTGCCGGCTTCGCGGAACGAGCCATCGCCGTTGTTGACGTAGTAATAGTCGTCTTCATGAAAATCGTTGCCGACATAGATATCCGGATAGCCGTCCACGTTGAAATCCGACACGGCTACGCCGAGGCCATACCCATTGATGCCCCCGTAAATGCCGGCCGGGTCGCTCACATCCGTGAATTTATTTCCGTCATTGCGGAGCAGTTTACCACCGGATTCATAGGTCCGCTGGTTTCTCAGGTCGGCATGTCCGAACGATCCGGGCGTGTGGACGGCGTGGTTCAAAAGAAAAATATCGAGATCGCCGTCGACATCGTAGTCGAGGAATGCGGCAGACGAGCTGTAGGATTCAAAATCGAGGCCGTACATCTCTGCCTGCTCGGAGAAGGTGTTGTCGCCGTTGTTGATGAACAGTTCGTTGTGGCCGGCGAGCCCTTTCAATCCGACCACGGCGCAAACATAGATGTCGAGTAACCCGTCGCCGTTGACGTCACCCATCACGCTTCCCGTGTTCCACGTGCTGTTCCCCGCCACACCGGCCGTTTCGGTGATGTCTTCAAACTTCAGGTTGCCCTTATTGAGGTATAACCGGTTGTCGACCTGGTTGCCGGAAAAAAACAAGTCGGGAAGGTCGTCGTTGTTGATGTCGCCAACCGCGACGCCGCCACCGTTGTAGAAATAGATGTAGTCGATGATGTTGATGTCTTCTGTGGGGCTCAGCGTATTCTCGAAAAGGATTCCCGCCCCGACGGGATCGAGATTTTCAAACAACGGTTTCTCGTCACTGCAGGCCATGAAGATCATTGACAATCCCGCCAGGATGGCCGCACCCCGCGAGACAAAAGTTGTGCGCGTCCGTGTCATTGCTCGCTGCCGTTGAACCTGAAGACGCGTGGCCGGTCTCCGTTGATGCCTGCAACCATGAACTGCGCTCCATTTCGATCCTTGAATGAAGTTAAGTTGCGTATTTCCTCGCGCACAAAAAGGCCATTGGTAGAAACGTCCGTCCATTCAAATTCAGCCGAGCCGTTGCCCAGCAGGACATGCCCGTGGCTCGCATCCCTGCG
Source organism: uncultured Roseivirgaceae bacterium (assembly GCA_964551035.1). Classification (GTDB taxonomy): domain Bacteria; phylum Bacteroidota; class Bacteroidia; order Cytophagales; family Cyclobacteriaceae; genus Chryseosolibacter. The sequence continues at coordinate 35,600 of CAZKBK010000008.1, forward strand.
GGAGAACTGCGGTTTCCAGCCAAAATCATTTCCCCCCAGCACCAAGTCGACATGCCCGTCGTCGTTGATGTCGGCACACAGGATCGCCGACACCACCGACCATTGTACCCTGTCCGGCAGACTTACAAGGTTAAATTTTCCGCCGCCTTCATTTACGGCGACGACGGATTTCGAAAAGTCCGCGGTCCTCACCACCGAGTTTTCGACGACTTCGGGGGAGAATAACTCGCTGATAGTTCTCCGGGAGTAATCCGACGCTTTAAGATTCTCTTTCTTGAGGTGCGGCATCTGGCTGGTGATCTCCCGGCGCATGTGGATCGGGTAGTCGCCGTCGTCATACACACAAGTCATCACCTGTTCAATGGTTCCGTTCGCGTCAAAATCGTTCACCCACAATCGCATGGGGCGCTCTTTCGACGCCACGTAGGGCATGTTCAATCCGGCATTCCCAAGCACGAGGTCCTGGTCTCCGTCCCCGTCAAGGTCAGCGGATTCCACAGCCTCCCACCAACCTTTCAGGGAATCCAGGCCCGACGCCCATTTACTCAGTCGTCCCCCGGAATTCCTGAACACGAAGGGACTCCCCCAGTCCGATACGGTAACCAAATCGGTTTTGCCGTCACCGTCGACATCCGTCCAGGATGCGTCGGTTACGAGTCCGGCATCCTTGAGGTCGAATGCATAGCGCTCCGTGCCATCGGTAAAAATGCCCAAGCCGTCATTGATCAACAGCATGTGTTGGGGGTCTACGCCATACACTCCGGGAACACTTCGGGAGCCCACGAACAGGTCGGCATCACCATCGTCGTCAAAGTCAAACGGTTCGATCACCGAGATGTTCGTTCTGGCGGAAGGAAGGTGATGGTCTGACCGGGTGAAATTTCCCCGGCCATCGTTCAAATAAAGGCGGGTGGTATACGAACCCTTTTCCGCGGCGATGTTTCCCCCTGTGCCAACGGCCAGGTCCGGATCGCCATCCCCATCCGCATCGAAGAAGGCAGCTGCCGTATCTTCAAAGCCGGCGTCATCGTTGAAGCAATCGCTGGCGACATACCTGAAGGCGCCGCTGACATCGTGAAGATAGATCCTGCCTGCCTGGTTCTTGGCGCCGCCGACGAAAAAGTCGTCGTTTCCGTCTCCGTTGACATCGCCCACGGCCAACGCGGGTCCTTCCCGCGACAGTTGTCGGGTCACCAGGCCCTCCTGGTCGAAGTCGTCGAAAAGATCTTCATGATGCGGCGCCAGGCGGAGGGTGTTGATCTCCTCAAGAAGGGGCCGCGCGGATTTCGCAGGCGGCGGCGTCCACCGTTCTTTCGCTTCGGCTTGCGAGAGCACGAGCCGCTGGTTAGCCGCAACACCGGTCAATACCGTTAGTTTATTATCGGGCCAAACCACCGACACGGAGTCTATCGTCGCGTGCTTTCCCAATCCGATCGTCATCACGTAGTCCATGGACGACTGAAAACCCCTTGAAGGCATCAGCTCCTGCACGATCAGGTCGTCCTCCATGAAAAGTTTCACCGACGTGCCGATGGCGAAGGTGTTCTTGTCGCTGCCCTTGAATTGAAACTGAATGTAGTTGTTGTCCAGAACCTGGCGGGCCTCATTCCGGTAAACAAACGCCTCCATGTTGACATTGTTTACGACCAGGTCCAGGTCGCCATCATTGTCGAGGTCGCCATACGCGCAGCCGTTGGAGAAGCTTGGCGTGCCAAGGCCCCACTCGGCGGCGACGTTCCTGAATTTCAGGTCCCGGGTGTTTTTGTAGGCATAGTTCGCGAGTGGTGTCGCCGACATCTTGTTGATGATCGACAACATCGCCTCGTTCTTTTCGCCGGTTACGAGCATCTTGCGGATCACGTCGTCGGCAAGAAAGTCCACAAAGTCAATTTCGGTGAGGTCGTGAATGATCCCGTTGGTCACGAAAATGTCCTTGTATCCATCGTTGTCCATATCAAAGATCAGCCCCGCCCAGCTCCAATCCGTTTTTGCGACACCGCTGAAATAGGCGATCTCTGAGAATGTATTGTTGCCATTGTTGACCTGTAAAGTATTCTGGATATACTGCTGGTAGAAGTCCCTGCTCTGCTTGAGTTTGAAGACATCATACGTATCGAACTCCATCACCGCCTTTGTGCGCTCGTCGGTCTCCGGGAGCATGTCCGTAATGAAGACGTCGTTCAGTCCGTCGTTGTTGATGTCGGCGATGTCGACGCCCATTGCGGACAGACACAAGTGCGAAGTCCACTCCTTTATTTCCTCGGAGAAGGTGCCATCCCGCTGGTTGATGTAAAGGTAATCGCGTTCATAAAAGTCGTTGCTAATGTAGATGTCGGGCCATGTGTCCCCGTTCATGTCGCACACCAGGATGCCGAGTCCAAAAGCGATGAGGCTCCGGTAGATTCCGGCCTCTTCGCTCACGTCGACGAATCTTCCGTTATCGTTTCTCAGCAACAGGTGGCCGATGCCGCGAAACTCTTTCGGCACGCTCTCCCAGTCGCTCGCCTTCTTGTGGCGGTCGGACGCATAACCCAGGCTGTTTACCGGCACGTTGCTATTGTTGAGCAGGTACGCGTCGAGGTCGCCGTCCTTGTCGTAATCAAAGAAGGAGGCGTGCGTTGAGAAGCCACTTTCTGCGAGGTTGTATTCCGCGGCCCGCTCGGTGAAGGTGAGGTCTCCGTTGTTGATATAGAGGTCGTTGTCGTGGTTGTTTCCCTCCATGTTGCCGGCGTTACTCACGTAGATATCGAGGAGTCCGTCGGCATTCACGTCGGCCATCAGCACGCCCGTGTCCCAGGGTTTGCTGCCTCCCACGCCAGCGGCATCCGTAATATCCTCGAAGGTGAAGTTTCCTTTATTGAGATAGAGGCGGTTCTTCTTCATGTTGGCGGTGAAGAAAATGTCGGGCAGCCCGTCGTTGTTGATGTCGCCAATGGCCACGCCGCCGCCATTGTAGAAATTCCGGTATTTGAAGACGTTAAAATCTTCCTGGTCTTCCACTGCGTTGACGAACGAGATCCCGGTCTGATCGGAATCGAGTTGGGTAAAGAGCGGCGGACCACTGCCGGCCGTTCGCGTCGGTTCGCCGTCCTTGCAGGCAAAAGCAAACACCACGAGGGCGAATATCACCACACCCCTATTCATCTTCTTTGTCATTCCATTTTATTAACGTCTCAAAAAGACAGCAACGCCGCGGGAGCGAAAAATAAAACCGCGATGCCCAATTCGGGCAAGTTAACATTAATCGAAAAAGGCGACAAGGTTGCGCATGCAATAACCCCTTATGAAAAAGGGGCTCTTCGCCCCTTTTTCATCAATGATATAAACTTCCTCAATAACCGGGATTCTGCACGAGATTTGGATTGGACAACAACGCGCTGGCGGGAATCGGGAAGAGGTCGGTGTGCCCGTCTCCCGCTTCCTTGAATTCCCAGGCATTCTTGAATACGCCAAAACGGATCATGTCGTTTCGCCTCCAGTTCTCCATGTACAATTCACGGCCTCTCTCATCGAGGATATCCATCTCTGTCAAGGCGCCGAGGTCAGACGTATTTTCCCGCGCGGCCCTCAGTTCATTAATTTCGGCAAGTGCGCCGGGGGCGTCGCCCAAACGGAACATCGCTTCAGCCCTCATCAAATGTGCATCGGCGAATCGGGCCACCACCTGGCCGGATGTGAATGAACCGTTTGCGGGCGAGTATTTCAACAGTCGCATACCGGTGACCTCGTTGTTACCGATCAGGCCCGGGAATTCCTTCGTGAATATCAACGGCTCCCCCGTTCTTGTCTTTAGTTCCACCACATAACCCACCGGGTCGACGTACTCTTCTCCGGGCTCGGGATCAGCTGGAGGTGGTGCCGCGGTTTCTACACCGGCCGCATTCAAATATCTCCAACCGTACATCTGATGGCCGAACTGGAAACCATAGCCAAAGCCTACGTTGTCCGGCGTTGTGGTGGATTCGATATGCACATACCCTCGCCTTTCCTCCTGAGTTCCGCCGATACGGTTGTCGTCCGGCGGGCCTTCGAACTTGTCGTAAAACTCGGACAGTGTTGAGAATCCGTTCCAACCGCCGCCCGTATTCCCCGGGTGCGCCTGGTTGTAGTGCAATGCGCTCCAAATCTTTGAGCCTGCATCCGCCGGCACGGCCCAGATGACATCTGTATTGGGGAATGTTGGCCCAACAAACGTCTGAAAATAGTCAGGCGTGATCGCATAGCCGTCTGCTTCAATGGCGTCCACAAGATCGATAACATCCTGGAGGTCGGTTGCACCGTAGCTGCCCTTGTAGACGACGGCGTTCAGTTTAACTTTTGCAAGCATGAAGCGCGCCGTTGCCTTTACGGCCCTGAACTTGGTGCCGGCGGTAGGGTCGCTGGCCGGCAAGTCTGCAATGGCATCGTTTAGGTCCTGAACGATCATATCGTATGCCTCGGCGCGGGTCATCACCGTCGGGATCACATCAGGCCCATCCGTTGCGTTCCTGAAAGGCACCTGGCCAAAGCAATCCATCACAATCCACATATTGTAGGCCCTCACAAACTTAGCGTGCGCCAACTGTTCCGTATTTGCGTTGCTCAGCGGATCAATTACTTCCGTTGCCCGTAGCACGGCACCATTTCTGTCATTCCACACATTGGTAATAAAATTATGGGTAGGCCCCCAGGTATGTGCATGCAGGGTTCGCCATACGCCATTATCGCCCCAGTCGGTACCCCTTGTCGGAACCACGAGTATGTCTGTCGTGACTTCGCTCAGGGCGTACAAATTTTCCTGGGTCGCCATTTGGCCCGAAATGTTATTGTACAAGGTCTCAATGGAGCCGTCCACGCTTTCGACCCCGCTGAATACGCCACCTTCGTCCGATATCAGCGCGTCGGTCTCTTCAATGTCCAGGCTGCATGAACTGAGAAATAGCCCCATTGCCATCACCCTAGCAAAAAGTCCGGTATTTATTTTTCTGGTATTTTTCATTTTCTTCTGCATTAAGAATAGAACGTTCAGATCAGAATGATGCATTCAAGCCCAGCGTAAAAGTCCGTGGCCTGGGATAGGCACCGTAATCGATCCCCGCGGTCGGAAGCCCGTTCAAGAGATTGAAGTCTGCCGGCATCGTGCTCACTTCCGGATCCAGGCCTGTATAATTGGTAATCACGAAAAGGTTCTGGGCATTGAAGAAAACTCTGACGCGCCTAATAGCGGAGCCGTCCTGAAGTGGCACGTTGTACCCAAGGCTTAGATTCTGCAGTCGGGTAAAATCACCCTTCTCGAGAAAGCGCGTGGACACGGCAGCTTCTGCCACACCCGATTCACCGCTCGTAAGGACATCCGGGGTGACGTTCCTGGCGTTGTTGATCGAGCCTGCCGTAAAGAAGGCATTCCGCGTGTTGTTGTAGATATAATGGCCATACTGGCCAGAAAGGTATGCGGCGAAGTCGAAAGCGCGCCAGGTGGCGTTTATTGAAAGTCCCATATTCCACGTGGGCAGCGCACTCTTTCCGACAAAGGTCTGAATGTCACCGATCGGCTGTCCGTTCTCATCAAATCCCTGGAATTCCCTGAGGTGATACGAGAATAACGGATATCCTCCAGCGAGGCGCTGTGCATAAGCGCCCGTCAGTCCCTGACCATAAATGGTACCTGCATCCAGGACACCACCAAAATCCTGCAGTTCATTGGTGTTGTGCGAGAGGTTTCCGCTGATACTCAGCGAAGCATCGACCTGGTCAACAGCCGCATAGGTTAGCGCAAATTCCCATCCCTTGTTTTGAACATTTGCGTCAAGATTATCAAATATCTGCGTGACAAGGGCTGGCTGGGCCGCGATACGCCGTAACAGCAAGTCGGTGGTATTTTTCACATAGTAATCGATACTACCCGCCAGCTTGTCGCTCGATATGCCGAAGTCCAGACCGATACTGGTCTGCTCCGTGGATTCCCAGCGAAGGCTTGGTTCAACGTTCCCGACGCCGCCGGTACCTGGAACGGTAATCGACATGTTAGCGGGAATTGAAACGTCACCGTAGCGCTCCACCCTCACATAATCTCCATAGCCCAGGCCATCCTGATTACCCACAACGCCATAGCCCGCTCTCAATTTCAGGGTACTAAACACGTCCGGCGCAAAATCCTCTTCATGCAGTTTCCACGCTACGGCGCCTGATGGAAACACGCCATACCGGTTGTCACCGCCGAACTTGGAGGATCCGTCGATCCGCAAAGTAGCAGTAATCAAATACTTGTCGGAAATGGTAAAGTTTCCCCGGCCGAAGTAAGACTGCAGATAGTCGGTGCGGTCGTAAAAGTTGGCTGCAACAGCCTGGACGCCGACGCCTGCAGGCCTGCCAAAGTAGCTCCGGGCAAAAGTCCCCTCGTCAAGATTAATACCATTGACAAATCCTCCCGTCGTCGGATCGGCTGGATTGCTGGGCGCAAGCGTATTCGCGATGCCCCAGTTGTTGTAGGTTTCGTAAAAACTGGCGGCTGCGGCATCCCCGGCTTCATAGGAGTCCCTGAGTTCCGATTTCATGTTACCAAAATCAGAGTAATCGCTAAAACCCCTCGCCGTTGCCCAGAAATAGTTATTGCGGAAACTTTGCACCGAATATCCACCAACCACTTCGATCGCTACATTACCAGTCGTTTTGTGATAGTTTAAAGTTAGTTCGAGGAGGTTGCTGGTAGTCCGGTTTTCGTTTAGTTGACCTTGTCCGTTTCCAGTGACACCATCTCCCGCGTTTAGGGCGTCGCCCGACACCAGGGTTACGCGATCGCCGACAGACTTATCAAGTCCGTAAGTGGCCTTAGCCGTGAGCGCCTCCGAGATTGCGTAGTCTGCGCTCAGATTTGCCAGTATCCTGTTTGTGGTTCCACGGCTTTGGTAATACGTGAGCATATTGGCAGGGCTTCTTTGGCCGCCGGTGTTAAAATCCGGGTCGCTAGGCCACGTTGGGTTGGCGGAGTAGGCCGCGCCCAGCAGGTCACCGGCAAAGCCTGCATTGCCGCTGATCGGAGGATCTTCCCGACTCACATTGGAATAGGTGGCAGAGAGATCCAGGTTCAGTTTGCCGTCGAGAAGCGACTTCTGTCCATTGATGCGGCCCGTAAAGCGCTTCATGTAAGAATTCTTCAGAACACCCTGCTGATCCTGGTATCCGAGCGATGCGCGCAGTGCGCCGGTGGAAAATCCGCGGGAATACGCAAGATTCTGGTTGTGGGAAATTGATGTTCTCGTGATGTAGTCCTGCCAGTCCGTATTGGCGCCGGCATCCTGAGCGACCGGGTCTCCGCCAAACTGCTCGACCGCATCCAGGAATTGTTCCCTGTCAAGCAGGTCATATTTGTTTGCCGGTGAGGCAACGCTGACATTTGACGAGAGGTCAAACGTGCCCTGGCTTCCCCTACCGCTCTTTGTAGTGATGATTACCACGCCGTTCGCCCCGCGCGACCCGTAGATCGCCGTGGCAGATGCATCCTTCAGAATACTTATGCTTTCAATGTCATTGGGATTCAAAAACGTCAGAGGATTCGTGTCGGCAATGGTCCCGAATCCAACATCCGCCGATGAAGGCTGCGTGCCTCCACTCAACGGTACGCCGTCGACTACAAACAAGGGGTTGTTGTTTGAACGGATCGAAGTGGTTCCCCGTATCCTTAACTGAACTCCCGCACCCGGGTTACCCGTCGTGGTGGTGATCTGAACACCCGCGGTCTTTCCCTGGATCAGTTGCTCCGGGGAGGAGATCATTCCGCGGTTGAACTCCTCGGCGCTTACCGAGGTTACCGCGCCGGTCGCATCCTGGCGGTTTACTTCGCCATAACCGATAACGACCACTTCATTCAGTGCCCGCACATCCGGGGAGAGTTCGACGTTGATCGTCGATTGCGTCCCGACGGCGATCTCCTGGACCGCATACCCCACAAATGAAAATACAAGCGTCGCGTTCTCACCTACGTTGATTGAATAACTTCCATCGACGTCAGTGGCGGTACCGTTGCTGGTACCCTTCTCTACAACATTGACCCCCGGAATTCCGGCGCCATCCTCTACAGAAGTCACTCGCCCGGTTACGGTTCTGCCCTGCGACCACGCCATGGTGGAAATCAGTAAAAGCACGACCGTGAGATACCTGCCAGAAGCAAAGTAAATTTTTGTCATACGGATTTGGTTTGGGTTAAGAAATTCAAAAAATATGGACTTCCCGTTCGGACGACTTCACGAACCGAGCAATCCATCTTAAAATTTAGCAAGAACCGCGTGTTCCAGCACCCTAAAATATGCATTATTTTCAATGAAAACGATTGCGCAAACGTTTGAAATTCGACTAGTGGACATATTTGGCTGCCCGGTCACCATGAACCGCACGTTTCGTCCTTTCACACCAGCGGCCAACCGGTTCCATCCATGGAGGTGAGCACGCGGCCGGGAGAGACGACGTGCGAATTACGAATTACGAAGTACGAAGGACGAATTACGAAGGACGAAGTACGAATTACGAAGTACGAATTACGAATGAGAACCCCGGTTGAAATTGGAGGTTGGCTTTTGCGGGCATGAGCCCACCCGTCGCGGGGCTTCTTACCTGCAAGGTGGTCGCAAATTGCGACCAGTTCACCATAAATGCCCTCAGATCTGGAAAGCCACTACGAATCCATCCTACCCGACGAAATCATCGAAAGCCGTATTTTCACCATTCACGTTCAACTCATCGCACGCGCTACCGGGCCAGCTCCAGGATGAGCGTTGTGTAAGCCGGGACCGTGATCGTGCCGAGGTCGTCCAGTGCACGTCCCGTCACCACATTCGTTGCGCGCGACGCCCCTTGCAGGTCGGCCGAAAAATGGGTCGTATCCAGCGCTTTTTCCGACGCGTTCGCATTCATGATCACCATCACGCTTTCATCATCGTCTGAGCGGAAATAAACATAGATGTTGCCCTCCGGAATGTAGTGCGTGAGTTTGCCATTGTGGATGACATCTTTCCCCTGCCGCCAGTGCAGCAACGTCCGAAGGTAGTCGAACGCCTCATTCTGGTCGGCGGTTCTTCCTTCGCGGGTGAACGCGTTCACGTCATCGCCGGGCCAGCCGCCGGGAAAATCCCGCCTTACGTTGGGGTGATACCCGCCGTCGCCATCCATCAGCAATTCCGTTCCGTAATAAAGTTGAGGAATGCCACGTGTCGTGAGTAAAAAGCCGAGCGCCATCTTGAACTTGCCGAGGTCGTTGCCGACGAGGCGATAAAACCGCGTCATGTCGTGGTTGTCCAGGAAGATGAGGTTGTTGTAGGCGTCGGGATAGATAAAGTCCTGACTCAGCAACACGTACAACCTTCGCAAGCCGGTATCCCATCCGGTCGGCTCGTTCAACGCCTGGGGTACCGCAAAACAGAAAGGGAAATCCGTCACCGTAGGCAAATTGGATTCATAGCCGTCCTTGTTGGGCATTCCCTTCTGCCAGTAGGCCGTCGCCGGAATGCTGTTCTGCAGCCAGACCTCGCCAACAATATTGAATGTGGGGTACTCGTTCAGTACCTCCTTCGCCCAGCGTGACATAAAATCCTTGTCGGGATACGGCTGCGTATCCATGCGTATGCCATCGATGCCCGCGTACTCGATCCACCAAAGTGTATTCTGGATGAGGTAGGTGGCAAAAAGCGGGTTGTCCTGGTTTACGTCGGGCATGGTGGTATCAAACCATCCGTCGTTCATGCGCATGGCATCATACGCCGACTGGTATGGATCGGACACCACATTGCCCTGGTAGTTTGAGCGCGTGAATTCGGGGAAACGATGAACCCAGTCTTTTTCCGGCGGGTCGTGCATCAGCCAGTGGTCGTTCCCGATGTGGTTCATCACCATGTCCTGGATCACTTTCAGCCCCAGCGCATGGCTCTTTTCTATGAACTGAAGGTACGCCGCATTGCCGCCGAACCTTCTATCGACGTTGTAGAGGTCGGTGATGGCGTAACCGTGATAACTCGACTTTCGCTGGTTGTTCTCGAGCACGGGATTAAGCCATATCGCGGTCCCACCCAGGTCCTTGATGTAGTCGAGGTGATCGGTGATTCCCTTTAGGTCGCCGCCATGCCGGCGTTCCCCGCCGTCGCGATGCACGCCTTCGAACATTCCCGGAATGGAATCATTGGATACATCGCCGTTTGCGAACCGGTCGGGCATGATGAGGTAAATGACGTCAGCGGAGTTGAACCCCTGGATGCGGTTCTCCAGGCCGCCCTTATTCTTCAATTCGTAGTCGTAATGAAATGATCGCCGCCCGGAGGTAAACGTGACCGGCACCGTCCCGGCTTTCGCGCCGGCATCGATCTCCAGCGTAACGAACAGGTAATGCGGGTTCTCCACGGTTTTCACCTCACGGAGGGTCACACCCTCATATTCCACTTCTACCTTATAGCCATTGATGTCCGTGTTGGCGTTGTGAAACAAGATCTGAACGTTGGGATTCTTCATGCCCACCCACCAGAACGACGGCTCGACATGATCGAAGCGTTCCGCTTTCTGCTGAGCGGAGGTGTTGGTGATCGTCAACACGAGCACAAGCAAGGGAATCAGTTTTTTCGCAAAAAGGGTTTCTGGTTTCATGGATAAAATTAAGTTGTGTAAGTCTGAATGGATGAATTTGGAATCACAGTTGTCCGTGAAAAACCTCGCGTAACGCCTCAACTAAATTTGTCATCGTTCATCGTGCCATCAACAAGCCCATTCCATAGCCCGCTCCAGGGCCGCGGGGCCCCGTCCCTACAGATTTTCCGCTGTTTTCTATCCCTGCCTTTGCCGGCAGGCAGGCGCGCCTTGCCACTGCCAGACCGAAGATAGAAAAAGGCGTCAAATCTGCAGGGACTCGGAAGACTCAGGCGCGAAGGGGAGGCTTGCTGTTTCAAAGTCAACTCAAATCGTTGATTCTGGTCTCCGAACAAAGCTTTGTGCATATTCTAATTCCCCTACTCCAGCCGGATGCTTTCAATCCCGATCCCCTGTGGCTTGTCTTTCTCTTCTCCGGAAAGGCCCGGGCCGATCGAGATCTGAATAACTTCAACATCATTGATATCAAATTTGCCCGTCGAGGCGCGTTCGAAAAAATACGGCAGAAACGTTGGATATGGCCGGGGCAGCGTCACCAGGCTGACCGGCTTGAGGCTTGAAAGGTCGAGCGCGTGATCCGCGACCTCAGCACCAAGCACAACGATTCCCCCAAAAGCGATGCCATCGCGCGTGACCAACGCCAACTGCACAGGGGTCTCCTTATCCGTAAGCGATCTGCCGCGAATGACAACGGTGCGCTTACCGGCCAGCGCATCCAACCGGTTGCCGATGTTTTTCACGACCGGGTACCGCATCGAATAGTCATGAATGCTTTCTCCCTCCGGGTTCTCCGGGTCGCGGACGAAAAGCTTTTCCACATTGACCTGAAATTCCGATCTACCCGGATCGAAGGACGGCTTCAGCCCCGAGTTCCGCGTCCACTGCCGCGACAACCGCGATACATCCGTGGCGGCATTGAACAGAAGCACCGGCGCTTCCGGCGCGATCACATCAGCGCGGTAAGGGTTGCGGTCGTAAAAATCCCAGTCTCGCGGATGCGTTTGCAACCCCGACGGATAAGTATGGAATGTTTCCCCGGTTCCGACAACGATGTGGTAGCGGATCGTTCCCGCCTCGATCTTTTCACCAGGGATCGTTGCCACGTAGACGCCGTCTTTTGTCCTCGCCATGTCGATGACTTCGGGTCTGAATCCCTGCACCCAGGCGTATAGCCGGACGGATTCGATTTTCTCTGGCGAAGCAATGACCGCGCTGACCCGATAATCCCTTCCGGGCGACGTGGCTCGGGGCTCATGCGAAACGAACGTCTCTTTAAGCGACGACGCGGGCGCGAAGAACTCATTCAGGGTAATGTTTTTCCAGCGGTCCGGGCCTTTCACTTTTGGGGAAAGACCCGCGCTCACCAGAAAGTATGTGCCGGGACTAATGGTAAAAGTGCCGTCGACGGCGGTAGCGCCGTAGTTGTTGCCTTCATTGATACCTTCAACCTTGAAGCTGTTCCCCAACGACGGGAGATTCACCGTCATGGGATGCGCAGCCCAATGAATGGCCGCCACTTTTTTCCGCGGACTTGTCCGCTCGAAAGGATCGTGCAGCCATACGACGTCGGGCATGACCTCGAGGCGCCAGACCCCGTCTTCTATTTTGTCCAGGAAGTAAGCGCCCGTCCCCCCGTAGGCAACGAGGGTTGAATGACCGTGTCCTGCAATCTTCTCCAGCTTCCCCGGCGACGGGTGCGCTGTTTCCGTGTCGTTGGTGTAAATGAAGGTCGTTTCGGTGACCATTTCAGCGAGGTCTTCGTTGTAGCTCACGCGGAAATTACCAAAGGTGGTATTGTCCGGATAGTTTCCGAAGTCCCTGTACATCGGCACCTGGTGAAATACTTCGGAGGCGATCATGAGACTCAACGCCTTGGCCGGTGCATACGACAGGTTCATATAGTGAGTGCCATACTCGGTATTGACATCGGCCATGTACGTGGGGTCGTAAGCGAAGTGCGTGGCGATCTGTATCCCTGCCGTGCGGAAGCTTCGCGCCATGGCCGGGTAGATGTACGATCGTCCCACGTCGGCGGCATCAAACTCGTAGACAAGCTTCGCGGCATTCCGGAATGCGGGGTTATCGGCAAACGGAATCCGGTAGTCGTCGACGTTGGGCAGAAAATTTCCTTCCAACTCATGGCCGGCGCCGAGGCCGGTGGGATACCACTGGAACGTTCCACCCTGGATGCCGGCGTCGAAATAGGCATCGACCAGGTGAATGCTGTGGCTGATGTTATAGAACACCGGCTTTTTACAACCCGTGCTCCTGATCGCCTCCACCATGCCCTGTATGAAACGGGTAACCTTTTCCGGTTCTTCCCGGTGATGGGGTTCATTGCTTACCTCGAAGGCGATGATGGCGGGATCGTCTTTATAAGCGATCCCGGTATACCGGTTCACGTGACTGACAAACTGGGCGAGATAACGCTCCTGGGCCTGAATGGCACCGGGATTCGTGAGGCAGGCGTCTTTGCCATACTTCTTTGAAAACCCCGGCGTCGGGTCGTCGGGCTCGGGCCAGCCGTTCCCCCAAAAGGCGATGGGTGTGATCACAAAATTCATCCCGCGCGCTTTCATTTTGGAGAGCGCGTAATCAAACAGCCTCAGGTGGTCGTTGTCCAGCAGGTTGCCCAACGTATCGCTGATCTCCGTATCCCAAACGTGCACGCGAAACAAATCAAATCCGAGCCGGGAAAAGTGATAGATGTCATTGTCGATAGCTTCCTCCAGGGAAATGTCGAGGCGCTTCGCCTGCCGGTAGGCGTGGGCAAACATCGCGGTGTAGTTGATCCCGAACCCCTTCACTTCTTCACGGTTGTGTCCCCAGCGCATGACGCCCGTTTTATCGACATAAACATCGCGCGTGCTGCGCTGGGCCAGCGCGGCGGCCGCGGACACCGCAAAGAAAACCAGTACGAGAATGACACGTGACTTTATCATGCTATGGTAATTCATATTCGTGTGTGGCGAAGTCAAATGATGGCAAGGTATTCCCCTCGAAATCGAAGAACGTGGCGTTCTCCCATGACGACCCTGTTCCCCATTGGTCTTTAAGCGCGGGAACGGAGATCCATGCGGGCTCCCAGTAAACGACGCCTGAACCTCCCCCGTCAATCACTTCCTGGGTGAGCTTGATCAAAAGATCCCGTTGGCCTTCCTTCGAGAATGGATAATTGGCCAGTGGCGTCTGTGACCCGAAAAGGTTGTTGTAATCGTCTTCCGCTTCCGTCGTCCATGGGTAGGCCGTTTCGAGAATGAGGACCGGCCTGGCGTACCGCGCCCTGATGGCGGATACCGCCTCGGAAATGCCGTCGACGGAGACGGCGGTGTGCCACAGCGGGTAGTACGAGAAGCCGATCATGTCGAAATCGGCAACGCCGCCGTCACCCGTGATGTTGTCGAACCACCATTCCACGTGATTCGGTTCCGCGACGTGCAGGAGTATTTTCGTATCCACCGACGAATGCTCCTTCACATCGTTCACCGCGCCGATGGCCGCGTTGATCACTTCGCCGAGCCGGGCCCACTGCGGCGTGTCGCCACAGACGTTGCAAGAGGGAAACGCTGCGGGTGCATTCGTGTAGAGCATCCCGCAATTGGTCTCGTTCCCCAGTTGCACGAGTTCGGGCATCAGTTCCTTCTCATCGAGATAAGACAACACCTTCGCCGTGTAATTGTACACGGAATCCTTCAGTACCTGGAGCGACGTGATCTCCTTCCAGGCCGCGGGCACTTCCTGCTTGCCGGGATCGGCCCAGTTGTCGGAATAATGAAAGTCAAGCAGCACCTGCATGCCCCGCGCCCTGGCGAGCTGGATGGCTTCCGCGACGTCGGAGAGGTCGTTGTACATCTGGTCGCCCTCACCGCCGTAGACATCCCTCGTCCAGGCGGGATTATGCCAGAGGCGCAGGCGGACGAGGTTCACGCCCTTGTCGGCGAATATTTCGTAGGGGCTCTTTACCGCACCATCACTGTACTGTCCTCCTTTGTCGAGGACCTGATTGACGTAAGAGAGGTCGGCGCCGAAGTAGAAGTTTTCGGGGGTGCCGGTGTCAGGTCCTTCCTCCATGGGCTTATCGTTCTGGCAGCGGAGCTGGAGGAAGAGAGAAATGGCGAGCAGGACAAGGACAAGTCTCTTTTTCATAGGTAGCAGTTAAGTTCGCAAAAAAAACAGGGACACAAGACCGCAGCGCGATAATCTTCCACGCGGGAGCGGGCCGTTCATTCCGGCCAATGCAACTCCTTCCCTCACTTCTTCAGGACCTTTGTCCGGTATATGTCGCCCGTGGTACGAATTTCGGCAATGAACAGGCCGGCGCCGATGTGATGAACGTCCCAGGCGTCAGCGCCCATTCTCTTCAACGGATAGGCAACGCCAAATCCGTTGTAAAGGGTTACAGAAACGACAGGATAGTCCGCCGAGATCCGTAGGCGGTCGCCGACCGGGTTCGGATAAACGTCAATGTTCACGTCCAACACCTCGGTGTTGGACGTGATGATCGTCGACTCCAATGGAACATCGGTGAACATTTTGACGCCCCCGGCGGGAACGCTGATCGCCATCGTAGTTTCCGCCACCTCCAAACCTTGTGCGCCTGCGTAGTAGTCGTACCATGTCCCGGTATGCGGGAACGTAACGTCAATGGTTCGCTCATCCAGGTAAAAGTTCGCAACGATCACGGCGTTCATGTCGTCTGCGTTCATCGGACTTGCATTGTAGGGCGTATTTTTCAGTACGATCTGTTTTTCCAGGGAGCTGCCGGACGAAATCGTCGCCTCGCCCGAGGTAAAAAGGTCGTATTCCTTACGGAGCCTGATCAGGTCTCGGGTATGTTCGAACAGCAAGCGCCGCTGCAACTCATCCTGATAGTCCCATCGCACGGGCTTGGGAGAGACGCGGCAACCGTCGTTGATGGTTCCATCCTGACAATGGTTGATGCTGTAATCATACCCGAGTTCGCCAAACTGCCAAAGCATCTTCGGTCCGGGGATGGTGTAAAACAACGTGCTGGCCGAGCGCACGCGCGAGAGGCCGATGAGGGTGTCCCGGGCCGAATACGACGCCGCTTCATTGCCATAGAAGATATTTTTTACCATCAGGCGCTCCTCGTCATGGCTTTCCATGTATGAGACCAGGTGCGGTACCGTCCATCCCCGATTCTTGTAATACACACCCTGAATGTCGGTCTTCCCTTCCCATCCCATCGTCAGTTCGTTGTAAGGTTCGGTCATCTTTCCCCACAGCATCATTCCTTTGCCTTCGCCCGCGCGATATTCCGCAAGCGCTTTCTCTTCCGTATTTACCGAAAGGTGTTCAAGAATAACATAGGCGTCAGGGCTGTGCTCCCATATCCTGTCAGCCATCCGTGTGAGCAGCGCAATGCGGGACGCATCGTACTGGGACCACGCATCGGTATTGTTGGGGTTGTTCGTTTGCGTAAAGCCTTTCGAAAGGTCGAACCGGAAACCGTCAACGTTGAATTCATTGAGCCAGTAATGGTTGACCGTGTCCACGTAGCTTTTTGTGTATTCACTCTCGTGATTCATGTCGAAAAACACATTGAACGGGTGTTTCGCCTCCACGTTGAACCACTTGTTATCGGCCTGCGGCTTCATGTTGACAAAGTCGAAGTCGAGCATGGCGTAGGAATTCGGAATGTCCTGGTGGTTGAGGGCAATATCCAAAATAACGGCAATGCCGTTTTGATGACATACGTCGATGAATTCCTTCAGCTTGTTCTTCGGTCCGTACGATTTGTCGGGCGCGAACATGAACGTCGGGTTGTACCCCCAGCTTTCATTACCGTTGAATTCCATGATCGGCATCAGTTCCACGGCGTTCACGCCAAGGCGGGAAAGATAACTCACCGTGTCGATCAAATTCTGATACGTGCGTTCATCGGCTGCGAAGAAATCCCTGATGAGCAGTTCGTAAATGACGAGTTCCTCCCGGGCGGGCTTTTCAAAATTCTCTACAACCCATGCGTAGGGTTCCTGGCCCGTCTGCAGCACGGAAAGCCTGTTAAAATACCATTGGTCACTAAGCGCGTCAGCGGGAAAGGGCTTCAGGTCGGGATACACGGCGTCGGAAATGTACTGGTCATCCGGGTCGAGTATTTTATCTGCGTAAGGGTCTGCAATGCGGATAGATTCGTCCACAAGGTACTGAAAGGCGTATTCTTGTCCCGGCGTGAGGTCCGTCAGTTCCAACCAGAAGTGTTCTCCGTCCAGTTTCATCTGATAGGCGGGGTCGATCTGCCAGTCGTTGAAGTCGCCGAGCACGTAAACCGATTCCTTGCCCGGCGCCCACACGCTCAGCGTAGCGCGCGTCTCATCGTCCGCATAGTTGATGCCATCCACCACGCCGGCAGGGCGGGCTTGCGATAGCGTGGGAGTTCTCAGTACATAGGTAAACGACGCCATCTTTGTTTCCGCCCCGTTGTCGGCTTTCGCGACGACCGTCACCGCGCCCGAAGTCTCGGTGACGGTATGCGTGTAGGCGAGCGTTGTAACCTGATCCGCGGACGCAATGATGTCATTGCCGATCTCCAGGGTGATGTCGGCAGGCTCGTTGGTGCCCACCTCGATTTGTACTTCATCGTTCACATCAGCGAAAAAGACTTCCGAGGAGGGCGAGGCGAAGCCAACGGCAAAGGACTCGGTGAATTCTATGAATTTGTCGGCCGTCTGGCCGTTGGACCAATCACGGCCCTTGAGCAGGACGCCGACGGTGGAAATCTCCGAGGCAGGTCTGTTAAAGAACGTCGTTGCCGTGATCGTAATGGTGTAGTGGTTGAGGTTCCCGGTTGACCGCGTCACTTTTGCGGCATCCTGGGCGCTGGTCGCGGGGTTGACGTTCGTCGGTGCGTTGTTGTCGTTTGCGCCATTCTCCAACCAGGCCCAGAGCCACACCTCGTCGAGGTCCCTGGCGGCAAAGTCGGTACCCGTCACATCGAAGGTGATCGTCACCGGTTGCGAAGGCGATGGTACCGCGGGGTCGGTGGTAACGGTCTGAGCGAGGGCTGTGGACGCAGCAAGAATGAAGGCGATCGGGTAAAGATACTTCATAGGTTTTTCAATGTTCTAAGGTTTCAAAAATGGCAAGGGCACCGTCGTTGCGGGACAGCAAGACCGCGCCCCCGGCTCCAGGGGTCTTCAACCAGACCATGTTCCTTACATCGCCGTCGGCGACAAATCCGGTTTCATGCCACGTCTGCGGCGTCCAGCCTCCCTCACCATCTCCTGCCAACAGCAAGCCCCTACTGGCGTCGTCGGGCCCAAACTCCGTCCGCCACGGAAAGAAATTTCCCGAAACCAACAGGTCCATGTGGCCATCGCCGTTGAAGTCACGCGGAATAATTCCATTGACACACGAAAGTTGCGCAAGCGCCGGGAGCGGATGTAAACTGAAGTCGCCATTGCCGTTATTTTTGATCACCATGGAACGGACTTCCTCGACCGTAAGCCTTCGCGCACTGCGCATGGCTCCGGGATCAATAATGTCGGCCACCGTCGCCTCGGCATATTGCGCGTAGGTCTGAAACTTTCGACGCATCCCGTTCATTTGCAGAATGAGTTCATCGCGGGATGCCACGGGATACGCCACACCCTTGACGGAAGTGTAACAGATGATGGGATCGATCCGACCGTCACCGTTAAAATCCCCCTGGTACAGAACCAGCGGTTGATCAGGAGAGATTTTCCATTGCTGGTTGAGTCCGGCGTTTCCCGCAACGAAGTCCATGTCACCATCGCTGTCCACGTCGACGGGTATGATCCGGTTCCAGAATCCACGGTGGTTTTTGAGTGCGGGCGCTTCAACTTCCCAAAGCTTCCCCTTTTTGTTTTCAAAGAACCGCACGGGCATCCAATGTCCGGCAACAACAAGATCCGGCCACGTATCGTTGTTAAAATCGCACCAGATCGCATCGGTAACCATCCCGAGGTCCGATGGAATCCCGTTCGCATCCTCCGCTGCCGGGATGAGGCGGACGGCGCCCGTTTTTCGGTCTGTTTCATTGCGCAGCATAACGCTCGCTGCTGCGACGGGAAAACGACCCGTCTGCACGCGGCCTCCCACGAAGAGATCGACATCGCCGTCTTTGTCATAGTCCGCGGCGGCGGCGCAGCTTCCATTCGACATCGCAGACGATACACTGCTTTCCGGCGCTTTTGTAAAGTTCCCCTTTCCGTCGTTGAGATAGAGCCTGTCGTTAAGCATCGGCGATCCCATAGGGTGCTCGTTTCCTCCCGTGACAACATAGAGATCGGGGTCTCCATCCGTATCCGCATCGAAGAAGACCGCGGCCACGGCTTCACACTCCGCCTCTGCTTGCCAGGGTTGGCTTTGAGCCGGTGAAAAACGTCCCTTGTGGTCAGCCATGAACAGCATTGACGCCTGGCCCAGGGCACCGCCAATGAAAAAATCGTCGGTTCCGTCTTGATTGACATCTCCACGGGCAAGGGCCGGACCTTGCCGCGACAACTGGTATGGGATCAGGGGCTCGCGGTCAAAATCAACGAACCGGTTTTCCTTGTGGGTGAAGTCTATTCCACGCTCCGACGTGACGTCCTTAAATATCCTGGGCGAGTCGGCGCCGGTTTCCGGCAAGGGTTCGGCGGCGGCGTCGTGGGTAAGCGTTACCAACTGATTTGCTTCCACATCGCGTAATTGAGAAAGGCTTCCATCAGGCCATGTCACCGTGATATCGACGATTTTGTTCCGTCCCAATCCAAAATGAAGAACGGGATCCACAGACGACTGGTATCCCCTGGTGGGAAACTGCTCCTGAACATAGCGGGCAACTTCACCCGTGACTACCACCCTGGCACCAACGCCGTTGCTATTGGCACTTTGCCCCTCAAGCCGGACCCTGATAAAGTTGGTTGAATCGGTTTTTGGCGAATGATTCACCCAGATCGCGGCAGTCTCATTGGTATTATTCGTGATGAGTTCCAGATCGCCGTCATTGTCGAGATCTGCATAGGCCGCGCCAAAAGAGAGATTCGGCTCATGCAGCCCCCACGAGCTCGTACAATCCGAGAAAGTCAGATCACCGTTGTTCCTGAACACATAGTCGGCAGTCTTTGTGGAGGGCATTTTACTGACCAGCGCGTAGATCTCCAATTCTCCTCCAGCCGCCTTTGCCTTACGCCGCTCCTGCTCCACGGTGTACTTCAGAAAGTCCATTGAAGTAAAATCCCGCAGGTATCCGTTCGTAACAAAAAGGTCCTTGTACCCGTCGTTGTCCAGGTCGACAAAGAGCGGCGCCCAACTCCAATCGGTGGCAAAAACTCCAGCCATGCGCCCCACCTCGCAAAAAACCGGCGTGCCGTTCTCGTACACACCCGCATTCATCTGGAGTGTGTTTCGCATTTGCTGATAATGAAAGCCGCTGTCGACCATTAGCTGGTAGCGGTTAAAGTCGTCAGGACCGCGCAACAGTTTCTGCCGGTAGTTATCTTGTGGCCACATGTCGACTTCGATCAGGTCCGGGCGCAGGTCGTTGTTGAAGTCGGCAATATCGGATCCCATGCCATTGCGCGAGAAATGTCCGAACGATTCCTTCGTTGCATCGCTGAACGTCCCGTCGCCATTGTTGAGATAAAGAAAATCCTGTTCTTCGTAGTCGTTCGTAACAAAGATGTCGGGCCACCCGTCGGCATTGACGTCGCTCACCGATACGCCGAGACCAAAATTGAGTCCACCGCCATGAATGCCCGCCTCCTGACTCACTTCGGTAAAATGATCGCCGGGTTGGGCGTCGACACCATCGGCGACGATCATGTCATTGCGGTAAAGGCGGTTTCCGAATCTCGGATGGCGCGTGTTTCTCAGTTGGTTGGTGTTGATAAAAGGTGAGTAAAAATGATCGCCATGGTTGACGAGAAACATATCCAGGTCGCCATCCCGGTCGTAATCGAAGAATGTGGCCTGCGTGGAAAGCGTGCCCGGAGCATCGATACCAAAACGTTCCGCGGCTTCGGTGAAGGTTGGTACGCCGTCAGCGCGGGGCCCGTTGTTAATGAACAACTGATTTGAAAACGACTGCCCCACGTCCGGTCCGGAATAGCACACATAAAGATCCATCCAACCATCGCCGTTAATATCCGCGGCCGCTACACCGGTCTTCCATAATTCGCGTCCGCCGACGCCAGCGTCGGCCGTCACATCCTCGAAACGCAGGTCACCCTGATTGAGGAAAAGGCGGTTGCTGACGGTGTTGCCCGAAAAATACAGGTCACAGAAACCGTCGTTGTTAAAATCGGCCGCGGCTACGCCTCCGCCATTGTAAGTGTATTCGTAGGAGAGGATGTTGATCGAGGGGGATTCCTCTATGACGTTGACAAAAGTGACCCCGGACTTAACCGCGTCAAGCTTTGCAAAGCGCGTTTCTTTCCGGCCGTCACACGCGGCTATGCACACGCATGCCATCAACACGATGATATGGAAGGCATTGCTCCTACCCCTCATGCTACAAGAATTTCAATCATGATCCAGGACCAGTCTACTCCGAACAAAACTAAAAAATCAGGGAGCATCGATCTCCCTGATTTTTTGACGTAAAAGTGCGTCACCCGCTTATTTGTGTTTCACGGAACTCCACACCGGGTTGGCCGGGTCGGTGAAGTCCAGCGTGATCGTAAAAATGCCACCATCCGTGGTGATATCCGTTCCGTTCTCTTCAAGGGTCCCATCGGCGCCGGTATCGCCGTAGTTAAGCGCCCAGTCGTTGGCGTCCCTGAACTTGAAGGCGCCGGGTTGTAGTGTCACGTTGCGCAGGATCCATTGTCCCTCGTTGCGGAAATCGGGTGTAAACGCGGCGTCCGGACCGTCGGCGCCCCAATTGTTGTACGCGGAGCCTACAAGGCCCCAGATGTTTTCCACAGGTTCAATGGTAATCGTCATTTCCTTTTCATTGAAAGTGACCAGATATTTTCCTGCCGTTGCCACGATATTGGCGCCATCCTGATCGAGGGTGCCGTCAGCGCCGTCATCACCGAAGTTCGTGCCCCAGTCATTGTTCTTGCGGATCTTGAATTCGCCGTCCAAAAGTTTAACCACCGCGCGCCACTGATCCGTGGCATCGTCGTAGGTGAATTTGAAGTCAGGTCCGGCTGCGCCCCAATCATTGTAGGCCGAGCCCACGATGCCATACGAGAACGGCTCGATCTCATACGTGTTGGCCGCGGTGTTCCAGGTAATTTTGTAATCACCCGCAGTGACGGGAATGTCGCTACCACCCTGCTCAAGGGTGCCGTCACCGCCATTGTCTCCATAGTTTACATCCCAGGCATTGTTTTCCCGGAACTTGATATGACCGTCAATAAGGGTCACATAGGCCACCAGTTCGTTGGCTGTGCTGGTCTGGAAGAACGGCGCATCCGGGAAATCGCCCCAGTTGTTATAGCCAGAACCGACGACGCCCCATGTAGTGGTCAGATCCAGAAACGAGGAATAGGGTGTTGCGGTAATGGTTTGCACTTCGGAGGTGATACTCTTGTAGGTGGAGAGCCTTGCTTCCACGTAGTAGTCCAACTCAGCGGCAACCTCGGGTTCAAATCCGAGTGCGAGTAAATGCCGGTTGAGTTCCTCCGCTTTCAGCGTCCGGCTGATTTCACCGGCATTATTCAGCACGATGCCTTCGCTAAAGTCGCCGTCGCCCGCATCCAGGTATATATAATAGTTTGGTGATGCCGCGAAACCGAAATCGGGTTTTGCCCACGAAATCGTTAACGCGTCACTTCCTTCCATGTCCATCGTCAGCACGACATCCGTGTCGGACGCCGCCGGCGCAACGGTGGCAGAGGAATTCAGTATCGCAAGCTCTTCATCCGCGCAGGCACCGAGTGCCAGGATACCTGCCAGACAGACCGCTTTTATTTTTATGCTATTCATAATGGTTCAATTCAGTTGTTAGTAATCGTCGTGCTGCTCGAGATTCGGGTTGGAAGCGAGGTCGGCCGCCGGTATCGGGAACAGCCTACGCTTTTCCTCGATGGCGGTGCCATTTTCCACGCCGCCTTTCCAGGCCCAGAGATAATCATCTCCAACGTACTTCCCGAAGCGGATCAGGTCGGTTCTGCGATGCGCCTCCCAATACAGTTCACGAGCCCTTTCGTCGAGAATGAAGTCAAGGGTAAGTTCACCGCTGGTGATAGGCCCCGCAGCTGTTCCGTCGGCAACGTCTCCGGGGCGGGTGCGAATGGCATTCACATAGCCCAGCGCTGTAGTCAGATCACCGCCGGTCCCTCCGCGTAATACAGCCTCCGCATACATGAGGTACGCATCCGCAAGGCGGAACATCGGGAAGTCGGTATCCTGGAACGACGAGTTACTTCCGGGCGCCCCGGTCGATGTCACATTTCTGAATTTGTAGATGCCGTAACCTTGCGTGGCCTGGTTGACTTCCTCGATCTCACGCGCCTGTCCCTTATCCTCCTTTGCAAAGAGTGCGCGCGCCTCGTCCGGATCGTCATCGAACTTGCCGACAAACGCCGAAGTGGTGCGAAGTCCTGACCAGCCACCGTTGCCGGAGTTGCCGTAGATCATCACGTTCACCACGTCGAATGCCTGCGAACGTTGGCCGTCGTAAAGTTGCGCGAAAATGATCTCCGGGCTGGTATGGTTATCGGCCAGGAAGTTGTCGAGGTAATTGTCGGCCAATGCATAGGTGCCGGCAATCACTTCATTGAGTTCGGCAATGGCCTCGGTGTATTTCGGCTGGCCGATGTAAACCTCCGCGTTCAGGTAAAGTTTTGCGAGCAACATCGCGCAGGTACCCTTGTCGGCGCGGCCGTATTCGAATCGGGTTTCACCCATGTCCGCCTTAATGGCCTTGAGTTCTGATTCCACGAAAGCGAACAGGTCAGCCCTCGATATCTGTTCCGGAAAATAAGCCCCCGGGAGATCCTCCTCCGTGACAAAGGGCATGTTTCCAAACAAGTCGATGCCATAGTAGTAGGCCAAGGCCCTCAGGAACCTCGCCTCCGCCTGGAACCGGCGAATCTCCGGATCGTCAAGTTTGTCGGAAGTCGCCCTGATGTACTCATTCGTCAGTGCTGCCACATTCATGATGCGGGCAAACAATGCCGTCGGAATACCATCGGTGGGAAGCCATGTGTTGTAATGAAGGTTAAAGATCGTACCATTTGCATCGTTGGGATAGGTCCAGACGGCCTCATCGGTAGTAAGCTCATTCAGGTTCCAAAGGGAACGAATGAAACAACTGAACCCTTCGTCCACACCCGCAACGTCGGGGGCGCCCGCGGGTCCCTGCTGTCCTGTAAGCGCGTACGCGGCATACAGTTTCGCGAGGCCGGCTTTGTAAGATTCGGTGGTCGTATACACCGTCGAAACCGTCGAAAAGTTCGGGTCGATCGGCGCCACGTCAAGGTCACCAATGCAGGACATCAGTCCCAGGGTGGCAACCGCTGTAAAAGACGATATTTTATTAAGCGTAATTTTCATAGTCTGCAAATTTTCTCAGCGGTTTAGAATGTTACGTTAAGTCCGAGCAGGAACGTGCGGGGACGCGGATAGATGTTATCATCGATACCATCGTCGTGTTCCGGATCTATCCCCTTGTACTCTGTAATCACAAAGGCATTTTGCACCGTAAGGCTCAATCTCGCCCTCACGCCCGTGGCGATCACATCGTTGAGATTGTATCCGAGGCTGATGTTGTCCATCTTAAAAAAGGACGCATCCTGGATAAAGTAGTCCGAGTACTGCTGCTGGCTGCTGAATTCCGTATCGCTTACCATGGAAGGGATGTTGCGGAAGTGCTGCAGCGTATACACATTGTTATAATAGGCATTGCCGGACTCGACACGATTGTGAACGAAGTTGCCGAGGGACAAACGCGACGAGAACGAGAAGTCGAAATTCTCGTAAGTCAGCCGCGAATTCAATCCAATGAGGTAGTTGGCAGCAGGATCCTTGTAGCGGTATTTGTTATTGTTGTTACCCGAAACCGTTCCACCTTCGCCGGAGCGGTCAACGAAGAGCCCTTCCACGGGCATGCCCGACGCGTCGTAAACCTGCTGGAACACGAGGAATGAAGACGCGGGATAGCCAACCTGGTGATTTTGAATAAAGGCATCGACACCGATATTCCCTGCATTTACCCCCGGGTAAGAAGGATCATCCGTCAAGTTGAGCTTGGTGATCTCGCTGCTGATGCTGGTGAAGTTCACGCCGACATTCCAGTTCAAATTGCTGGTCGTAATCGCGTTCGCGTTCAGGGTTACTTCAATGCCCTCGTTGAGCATACTTCCAACGTTCGTGATCAGGAAGTTAGAGAAGTTTACCCCGTTGGCAATCCCGATCTCGTTGAGGAGGTCGGTGGTTTCCTTACGGAACACTTCCACCGTCCCCGTAAAGCGCTCGTTCATGAATCCGAAATCAAGGCCAAGGTTCAAGGTGGTTGTCTCCTCCCACTGGATGTTGGCGTCATACGGCTCCGGACGTTGGGTGACATAGAACTGGTCGCCCAACTGGTATTGCGCCAGGTCGTCCGACCCGCGGTAGATGGCCAGGTAGGGATAGTAAGGGCTGCGCAGCGTGCCCGGCAAGTCCTGCTGACCGGTAACGCCCCAGCCCGCGCGGAGTTTCAGGTTTGACAGCGCCGACAAACCATCGAGGAATGACTCTTCATGGATCTGCCATGCGAATGCCACAGAAGGGAAAAGCCCCCAGCGGTTCTCTTCGGAAAACCTCGACGAGCCGTCATTCCTCAAGGTAGCAGTCAGGAGATACTTGTCGTTGAAGGTATAGTTCATCCGACCGAAGAATGACACCAGGAAGTTCTCATTCTTGTATTCACGCTCAACCGTCGTTGCTTCGTTGGAGTCGATGTTCCAGCCTTCGCGATAGAAATGCTGCCATCCGTAACCTGCGGTGAAGTCCAGGCGGTGCATTTCGTTCTGCTTCATGTAGCTGAAATAGAAGTCAAGGAGTTTTGACTGACTTTCCGCGCCATAGGTATTGTTCCGCCCAATGAGCGTACCCGTCTGGTGTATGAATCCCGATTCGATTGGCGCAAAATTGTATCCGTCTGTCACCGTGCGGTCAATCCCGACGTTCAGGTGAGCTTTGAGATCTCTCAGGAACGGCAGCCGGTACTCGACCTGGGCGTTGGCGATAATCCGATTGACATCACTTTGGTTATCGGTCTGCTCGATCATCGCCACGGGATTGGAATTGCCATTCACGACATCGTGCGTAAGCCAGCTGAAGTAGCCGCCGTAGGTTTCGTTTCCGTCGAACACAGGTTGGGTCGGATCAAAACTGATGGCGTTACCCACCGCCCCGGCATCGCCGAAGTTGTTGTTTGCGACGCTTCCTTTTGCGCTGATCGTGACCTTCAGGTCATCATTCAAAAAGCTCGGCGTCAGGTTGACGTTCAGCGAATGGCGTTTGAAGTCCGTGTTTCGGAGAATACCCTGCTGATCGGTATATCCGTACGAAACGCGGTAAGGCACGGTCTTCAGAGAACCCGAAGCGCTGACATTGTGGTCGTGCGAGAACGCGCTTCTAAAGATCTCTTTTTGCCAGTCGGTGTTCTCCGCGCCAAGCAGGTCGAGCGCTTCGTCGGTGAGGCCAAATTCGCCGCTCGCGTTAAGTTCCGCCGCGAGAGCGCGGAATTCATCGCCCGTAAGCACATCCAGGTACTTCACCGGCGTGCTGATGGAATAATTGCCATTGTAGTTTAATTGAAGACCACCTTCACGCCCCTTCTTGGTGGTGATGATGATCACGCCATTCGCCGCGCGGGAGCCATAGATGGCCGCGGCCGAGGCATCCTTTAATACGGTGTAGGTTTCAATGTCGTTGGGGTTCAACGACGCCAGGGGGTTTGCCACACCGCCCGGTGTGCTGTTATCCACCGGAAAACCGTCGATTACGATCAGGGGATCATTGCTTGCGGTAAGGGAAGAACCGCCGCGAATGCGAATCTGCGCGTTCGCGCCAGGTGCACCGCTTTGGGAGATCACCGACACGCCGGCAAATTTTCCGACGATGAGATCTTGCGGTGAGGTCATCACCCCCTTGTTAAAATCCTTTTGCGAAAGATTCACCACCGCGCCAGTCGCGTCCTTCTTTTCAATCTCGCCGTAACCAATGACGACAATTTCGCTCAATGCCGTCACGTCCGGCTGGAGAACCACATTGACATTCGTTGATCCTGTAACGGGTATTTCCTGCGAGGCAAAGCCTACAAACGAAAATACCAACACAGCGTTGTCATTTACCGAAATGGAGTAGTCTCCATTCGAATCGGTGACCGAGCCATTGGTGGTTCCTTTTTCAAGGATGCTCACGCCTGGCAGGCCCATTCCGTCATCCCCCGACGTTACCTTTCCGGTAACGCGCGTTTGCGCCCATGCCTGGCAGGCAACGAGCAACAAGATCGGCAGGATGACTCTTTTCATTGGGTAGTGTTTTAACATAAAAATGAATCAGGTTAGGACAGTATATAAACGGTTTGAAAAATAAGCCTGGCATTAATTTAAAGTGTGAAAACGGCAATATAAATTCACGGAATCGAGACCGGAAACGACCGCGCAAACGATTGCGCCTTTCCACCGCAACCCTTGCGGCATCAATATTGTACCCCGCCCGCCTTCGTTGTATCCAAAATTTGTTTGGTTCGGTGTTTCCTGTCACACACGGCACAATGTAGCGACAATCGTTTGCAGCCGCCAGATTAAAAGTCACCGAAAATGCTAATCCTTTGCCAAAAAGGAACAAGCGTTGCACACCGCGAGCCACCCATCAGGGGCATGCTTTTTATGGAGTGTTGCAACACGCTATGCGCAGGACGGGCACCTTTTGGATTATTCTCTTCTTAGTGGCCACCTCCGGCTGTTACCGGATGCGGCCTTCGCACGGCGGGGGTGACATCACCAACGTGCCTCCCCGCAAGGTAAACGCCCGCGATGTGCTGCTGCCTCCGGGGTATAAGATCGAACCCGTAGCACAAGGTTTTACCTTCCCCAGCGGAATCGCCTGGGACGACGATGGCCGACTCTATGTTCTTGAAACCGGATATGCCTATGGCGAAGTGTGGACCGCGCCGCGGCTGATCCGCGTGGAAGACCGCAAGGAGATTGTCCGCGGCGACAACAACGGTCCCTGGAATGGCATCACCTGGCACGATGGATCCTTCTACATCAGTGAAGGCGGCCATCTCGGGGGCGGAAAAATTCTGAAAATATCGCCGGACGGTGACGTGAAGGCGCTGATTTCCGGCCTCCCCAGCTTCGGAGACCACCACACCAACGGTCCGGTAGTCAGCGGCGGATACCTTTACTTCGGGCAGGGCACCGCGACAAACGCCGGGGTGGTGGGCAAGGACAATGCCGACTTCGGATGGCTGAAGCGAAAACCGGATTTCCATGACATCCCTTGTGCCGACGTGACCCTCGCCGGCATCAACTACGAAACGGAAAACATGCTCACCGACAACCCGGACGACCAGGTGTCGACGGGCGCGTTTGTACCGTTCGGTGAAACGACGTCACCCGGACAGGTGGTGAAGGGTCGGGTTCCCTGTTCGGGCGCCATTCTGCGCGTGCCCCTGCGGGGGGGCGATGCCGAACTTGTGGCCTGGGGGCTGAGAAATCCCTTCGGCCTGGCCATCGCCCCGGATGGGAAATTGTACACCACCGACAATGCCTTCGACGAGCGCGGAAGCCGGCCGGTGTGGGGCGCGGGCGATGTGCTCTGGGAGGTAACCGAAGGCGCGTGGTACGGCTGGCCCGACTTTTCGGCCGGGCAACCCATCGCCTCCGATAAGGAGTTCAAGGCGCCCACGGGTCGGCCCTTGAAAGCGCTGCTGCAAAAACATCCCGGTAACCCTCCGGAGCCCGTGGCGATCCTCGGCGTGCATTCCTCCTCAAACGGCTTCGACTTCTCATCCAACGGCGACTTCGGGCATGAAGGGGAAGCCTTCGTGGCGCAATTCGGCGACATGGCCCCCGGCGTGGGCAAAGTACTCGGTCCGGTAGGGTTCAAGGTCGTGCGCGTCAACGTGGCGAATGGCGTCATCCGCGATTTCGCCGTGAACCGCGGCAACCGCAATGGCCCCGCGTCGCTATTGAAGCACGGTGGGCTCGAAAGACCCGTCGCCGCACGATTCGATCCGGCCGGGAAAGCGTTGTACGTAGTCGACTTCGGCATCCTCAAGACCACGGACGAAGGTCCCGTGCCTCAAAAGGAAACGGGCGTGATCTGGAAGATAACCCGCGAACGCAGATGAAACGGCTCACCATCGGTCTGGTCTCCATGGCATTCCTCGCCGCGATGATCTTCTCCGTATCGTGCGCGTCGCGGCGTTCGGAGCCCTTCAAAGGAGAAACCTTCTCCGCCGCGGGCGAGGCCGTGGCCAACGGGGAACAAGTCTTCATGATGCATTGTCAGAAATGTCATCCCGCGGGCGAAGCCGGCCTTGGTCCCGCCATCAACTCGAACCCTGCGCCGCAATTCGTCAAGCGCTTTCAGATGCGCCACGGACTCGGCACCATGCCGTCTTTCACCAGGGAAGAGATCTCATCGGCCGATCTTCGCGACATCTCCGCGTATCTCAAAGCGTGGAAGAACTACTGATCCGCGCCGCCATTGACGCAATCAACCCCTTCCATTGCCGCAGTGACGCCCCTCCCCTTTCGAGGCGTTGCGTTATGTTTGCATTCATCAATCAACGTAAACAACAAACCTATGGCAATCAGGATCACACAAAAAGTAACACCGTTTCTATGGTTCGACGACAACGCGGAAGAAGCGGTCAATTTCTACACCTCTGTTTTTCCGGAGTCACGAATTGTAAGCGTTAACCGCTATGGCGACGGCGCGCCCATGCCGAAAGGGACGGTGATGACCGCGTCATTCGAACTTTTTGGCCTCGCCTTCACGGCGCTGAACGCGGGTCCGCAGTTCAAATTCAATGAAGCGGTATCCTTCGTCGTGAATTGTGAATCGCAGGAAGAAGTCGACTATTACTGGAACAAGCTCACCGCCGACGGCGGCGAGGAGTCCAGGTGCGGATGGCTGAAGGACAAGTTCGGACTTTCATGGCAGATCGTGCCTGTGCAACTGCCCGCACTGCTCGCGCACAAAGACCCGGAAAAAGCAAAGCGGGCCATGCAGGCGATGATGACCATGAACAAGATCGAGATAAAGAAGATCGAGGAGGCGTAAGGGAATCGCGGCCAAATCCGGATGGCGATGGTTCGAGGAGCGCGGTAGTCGAATCCAACCTCAGGGGCGAACCCGGATTTGGCCGGACTGGGCGAAAAAACATGGTAGCCGGGGCGGCGGTGCCATGGCCACACTGGGACCCTGGGATGTCGGGGCCGGCATCCATAGGGTATCCATAGGGTATCCTTATCGAAAGCATAGGGTATCCATAGGGTATCCGGGACGGGTGGTTCTTAGGGAGGGAGGAAGGCCGGGGTTAACGGGTTGGAGGTATGGGCGTGCGACCTATAACGAAAATTCCCGGGTTGTGTTGCATGGGCATCACACTTTTAGCAGGCATGCGCGTGCGAAAGGCACGCTCCGCCACACCTCAGCGCGATTTCTCCTTGCCCTGGAATCGTTTGCGACCACCCTGATTGCCCCTTTCGGGCCTACACCCTAAAAAAATTCCCGGCGATCACCCAACCTTTCGCACATTTTGCCGTAATTTACATTGACCGACCATTCAGTCAAAAACAGATGAGCCCCCGTTCCGACCAAAAAAACGCCGAAATCCGCCAGGAAAGCATGAAAAAGATCACGGATGCGGCATTCGCGCTGATCGCCGCGAAGGGTTTTGAGAACACCACCATCGCCGAAATTGCCCGGACGGCGGGTGTCTCCAAAGGACTTCTTTATAATTATTACACGAGCAAAGAGGACTTGCTGGAGAAAGTAATCCTCAACGCGATGGCCGGGGCGGAGGGCGACATCGCCGGGTTGATGACCGACGATCCCGTCGCCACCATGGAGAACCTGTGGCGCTACTATTTCAAGGAACTTAAGTCGAAGCCTGAACAATGGCGCATCATGGCCCAGATGACGTTTCGGATCGATCGTTTCAAATTCATCCACGACATCGCGTCGAACAAGATCAGGGCATACCTGGACCTGTTGGAGTCGCTCCTCACCGGAATGGGTTTTGAGGATCCAAAAGGTGAAGCCAAAGTCCTTGCCGCGCTGTTCGACGGCATCGCTGTCCAATACCTCGTCATCCGTGAAAACTATCCCCTCGACGAAGTCGAGGATTACCTCATCAAAAAGTACTGCAAAACACAAAAATCATGAAGCGCCTCCTCATTTCATTGCTGGTCTTATCGACATTCACGGCTTCCGGCCAGACTGCGGCGGAGATCATCCGTAAAGTGGAAGACAAAATGCGCGGCGAGTCGAGCCGTTCCATCATGACGATGACCATCGTCCGTCCCGACTGGAAACGCGAGATCACCATGAAGGCGTGGTCGCTCGGGCGCGACTACAGCCTGATACTGATCACGGCGCCCGCGCGTGACAAGGGACAAGCGTTCCTCAAGCGCGACAATGAAATGTGGAACTGGCAACCGTCCATCGACCGGGTCATCAAGCTTCCGCCGTCAATGATGCTGCAGTCGTGGATGGGATCGGACTTCACCAACGACGACCTCGTGCGCGAATCCTCCATCTCCGAAGATTACGTGCACCGCCTCAAGGCCGACTCGGTCATCGACGGCAAAGCGGTTTTCC
This sequence comes from uncultured Roseivirgaceae bacterium, assembly GCA_964551035.1. GTDB lineage: Bacteria > Bacteroidota > Bacteroidia > Cytophagales > Cyclobacteriaceae > Chryseosolibacter. The sequence continues at coordinate 66,950 of CAZKBK010000008.1, forward strand.
AGGTGGAACTTACGCCCAAGCCCGAGGCGCCGGTGGTATGGGGCAAGATCATCGCGTTCGTCGACAAGGAACTTTACAACCAGGTACTGGTGCGCTACTATGACGAAGACGGCGTTCTCGTTAACACGCTCGTCCTGTCCAACGTCCGGCCCATTGGCGGCAAACAACTCCCGACAAAGATGGAGATGATCCCTGCCGAAAATCCTGACCATCGTACCGTGGTCGAGTACCTGGAACTCGAGTATGATGTCGGCCTGACCGAAAACTTTTTCTCCATGCAGAACATGAAACGCATCCGATGAAAGCCGACAGCATCCCGATGTACCTCACCCTTGCCTGGCGGAACATCTGGCGCAACCGGAGGCGTTCGCTGATCACGATCCTGTCGATCACGTTCGCGGTACTCCTCGCCTGCCTGATGCGTTCCCTTCAACTGGGCTCCTACGCGCGAATGGTTGAAAACTCCGTGCGCTTTTATACCGGATACATCCAGATCCACCAGACCGGCTACTGGGATGACCGCGTGATCGACAACAGCTTCGTCTTTGATTCAACCCTTTTGTCCGCGGTGGATTCTACGCCGGGGATCACCGCGGTTGTGCCGAGGCTTGAATCGTTTGCCCTGGCGGCATTTCGCAACCAGACGAAAGGAACACTCGTCACCGGGATTGATCCGGACCGGGAAAATGATCTCACACGGTTGCGCGAAAAACTCGTCGCCGGCGACTACCTGCGGCCCGATGACGAAGGCGTCCTCCTTGGAGAAGGGCTTGCCGCCTACCTGAACATCGAAGCCGGCGACACCGTCACCCTTCTGGGCCAGGGTTACCACGGCGCCTCCGCGGCGGGGCTGTTTCCGGTCCGGGGCATTGTGAAATTCCCCATGCCCCAACAGAACGACCAGGTGGTATACATGACCCTCAAGCAGTCGCAGTGGTTCTACGCCGCCGACGGACTTGCCACCACCCTTGCGCTGCTCGTTGACCATCCCGACCACACCGCCAGGGTAGCCGGTGCACTCCGGCAACAACTGGACACCGCCACCCATGAAGTCATGGCCTGGCAGGAACTGCTGCCGGAACTCGTGCAAAGCATCGAGTTGGACAACATCAGCGGCAAGGTCATGCTTTGGATCCTCTACCTGGTGATCGGCTTCGGGATGTTCGGCACCTACCTGATGATGACCGCCGAAAGGCAATACGAATTCGGGGTGATGGTGGCCGTAGGCATGCGGCGGTGGCGGCTTCAGAGCGTTGTATTCCTCGAGATCCTGATGATGACGGTGATCGGCGTATTGACGGGCATCCTCCTGAGCCTTCCCCTGCTCACGTACTTTCACCACAACCCCATCCGGTTCGCGGACGAGGCAGCCGAAGCGATCGAGAATTTCGGCGTGGAGCCGGTCTATGCCTTCTCCCTCGACCCGGTGATCTTTACGAACCAGGCCTACGCCATCTTTATTATGGCGGTGATCCTGGCCGGATACCCGCTCTGGAAAATACAAACTATGAAAGTTGTTGAATCGATGCGCGCATAACCACCGATAGCTATGGTAGCCATAATTGCATGGAGAAACATTTGGAGGAATAAAGCCCGGAGCTTTGTCGTGATGGGCGCGATGATCCTTGGCGTTTGGGCCCTGGCGTTTGGAGGAAGCTTTTTCCGGAGTTTTCTCGTCAGCTATGTCCAGGAAGCGATCCGGTACGAGACCTCCAACGGCCAGATCCACCACGCCGAATTTCAGACCGACCACAACGTCCGCTATACGATTCCGGAACCGGAGGCCATCATGGACGCGTTGCGCGCGAACCGGCACATCACCGCCGCCACGGCCAGGAGCATCGTCAACGGAATGATCTCGTCTGCGAGGCAAGCCACGGGTGTGCGCATCATCGGTGTCGATCCCGAAAACGAAAGCCGTGTCACCAACATCGATGCCCTGCTCGACACGGGCGCGTACCTGCCCGAAGGGACCAACAATCCCGTGCTGATCGGGGCGAAGCTTGCCGAAAAGCTGCGCGTGCATGCGCGGTCGCGCGTGGTGCTCACCTTCCAGGACATTAACGGCAACATCACGGCCGGGCGCTTCCGCGTCGCGGGAATCCTCGACGCGAACTCCATCACACTCAATGAATCGTCAGCCTTCGTCCGGAAGGAAGACCTCAATCGCCTGGTCGGCGTGGACGGGGCGGTACATGAGATCGCCTACACCACGGCGGAGGGAACCGACGACGAAGCCCTGGCCCGGCAACTTCAGGGACAGTTTCCGGCGCTGGACATCCAATCCTGGAAAACCCTCGCACCCGCCCTGGTCTTTATGGAACAATGGATGGGCAGCGTTCTGGCAATGCTCATTGTCATCATCATGGCAGCCCTGGCATTCGGGATTGTCAACACCATGCTGATGGCGGTATTGGAGCGCGTCCGCGAACTGGGTGTACTCATGGCCCTCGGCATGAAACGATCGAGGGTCTTCCTGATGATCATGCTGGAAACGATCTTCCTTTCCCTGGCGGGCGGGCCGCTAGGCCTGCTGGCGGGTTACATCACAACATCGTGGCTGGGCACGACCGGCATCGACCTCACGGATTATTCCGAGGGGCTGGAGGCCATCGGATACAGCAGCATCCTCTACCCTACCCTCGCGTTCGAAGACTACATGCAGATTGTAACAGGCGTTGTCATCACGGCGTTCCTCGCGTCGCTCTACCCGGCGTGGAAGGCGATCCGCTACGACCCCGTCGAGGCCATTCACACGATTTAAGAAAGATGAATAATATGACACTGATCAAGGCATCGAATCTCACGAAAGTTTACCACAAAACCGCCGTGCCCGTTCACGCGGTCAACGACATTTCCCTGGAATTCCGCGAAGGCGAGTTCACGGCGATCGTCGGACCATCGGGTTGCGGCAAAACAACCCTGCTCAACATGCTGGGTGGGCTTGACCGCCCTACGTCCGGCAACGTGGAGATCTCCGGGACGGACATCAGCACCCTGAAGGACAGCGAACTGATCGACTTTCGCCTGAAAAACATCGGGTTCGTCTTCCAGTCCTACAACCTCATTCCCGTGCTGACCGCGGAAGAGAACGTGGAGTTTATCATGCTGCTTCAGAAGAAAAGCAGGAAGGAAAGACGTGAGCGGGCGCTGGAACTGTTGGAGAAAATGTCGATGGGCGACAAGGCCAGCCACAAACCGGGAGAATTGTCGGGAGGCCAGCAACAAAGGGTCGCGGTGGCGCGCGCCCTCGCATCGAGTCCGCGCTTCATCCTCGCCGACGAGCCCACGGCCAACCTCGACTCCACGTCAACGGCGAACCTGCTCGACCTGATGGCGCAGATGAATCGCGAGCGCAACGCGACGTTCATTTTCTCAACGCATGACCAACGCGTGATGGACAAAGCCCACCGGCTGGTACGGCTTGAAGATGGCAAGGTCGTTTCCGACGAAACCCGCTGACGGGCATGCGCGTACGGATCCTTTTACTTACACTGCTCCTCACCCCGGCCATCACCTTCGCGCAGCATGAAACGGAAGGCGATGCGCCGAAAAAACTGACCCTGAAGGGCTATCTCAAAGACATGGCGTCGTTCAATTTCCTGGGCGACAGCATGATGTTTCAAAATCTCGTCCACAACCGGTTGAACTTTGCCTGGTATCCCAATGAACACTTCACCGCCTACGCCGAGTTCAGGACCCGGTTGCTGCACGGTAGTTTTGTGAGGAAGATCCCCAACTACGGAGAGTTTGTCGACAGCAACAACGACTACTTCGACTTGTCAGCCAACGTCATCGATGAAGAGTCGGTGGTGCTGAACACCATGGTGGACCGCCTCTACGTGCAATGGATCAAAAACAACTGGGAAGTGAAGTTGGGGCGGCAGCGGATCAACTGGGGCGTGAACGTCGCCTGGAATCCAAACGACTGGTTCAACGCCTACTCGTTCTTCGATTTCGACTACGAAGAACGACCCGGTTCCGACGCGTTGAGGGTCAGTTACTACACCGGCGTAGCGTCGAGCGTGGAGGTTGCCGCAAAGGTCTCCGACGACATCGATCATTTCGTTGGCGCAGGCATGTGGAAAGTCAACAAGTGGAATTACGACATTCAATTCCTGGCCGGGATGGCCCAGGGCGACCTGGCCGTGGGTACAGGATGGGCGGGCAACATCGGCACCGCGGGTTTCAAAGGTGAACTAAGCTGGTTTCACAAGGTCGTCGGTACGGATGTGAATTTCGCCTACACCGACATGTTTCTCGGCGCGATCTCCGTGGACTACTCCTTTCCCAGTTCGTTGTACCTCAACGGTTCCGTGATGTATAACTCCAACGGAGGGGATAATGGCGCGTTACTTTCTTTTTCCGCCGTCGGGGTGCGGCCAGGCACGGTGCGGGATCTCTCGACGTACACGTGGTCCGCTTTTGTCCAATCCACCTACCAGATTACACCCCTCTTGTATGCCGGGCTTGCCGTCATTCACTATCCGGGCACGCGTGACTTCTTCCTGAATCCCCTATTGACCGTGTCCGTCAAGCAGAATCTCGATCTCGACCTGGTTGGGCAATTCTTTTATGGAGAGGATCTTTCCGGTGATTTCGGTTCCATCGCGACGATGGCGCATGTCCGGTTGAAGTGGAGTTACTAACCTTGATAAGGTTGCGGCATCGGGCCTGGGTCCCGAATGGCAAGCCGGCGGCGCCTTGACGGCTTAATAAAAAATAAATCCTGAGACAATGTCGTTTACTTTAGCGCTCTCCACGCCGCTTCCGCCTCCTCGTTCCAATCCATCCCCCGATTCCTCCGATCAGTACAACGGCAAGGGCTATTGGCCACACGCGCCACGGAGATGAGAATGAAACCGGATCGGTCTTTCCATTGACGATGAATCCCGCCCAGTAGTATGGCGAAGCCATCTGGGGATAGTCGCGAATGAATTCGCGCTTGGCGTTTGCGAGGGCGACGTCCTTCGACTGGCCCTGCACAAGAAAGGCGTAGAACCGGGTCATCAATCGCGACGTGGCCTGGTCGGGGACCTTCCATAAACTCATCACCGTTGATGGGACACCGGCGTACATGAATGCCCGCGAAAGGCTCATCATTCCTTCGCCGCGGCTCAGTTTACCTATGCCTGATTCACATGCGCTCAACACGACGAGGTCCGCACCCAGTTCCATCCCATACAGCTCGTTGACGGTGATGTCGCCGGACCGGGTTGAATCCTCCTGTGTAAATACAAGCCGCGAAAAGAGCGGCCTTTCATCGTCAATCAGCGAGTGAAGGGCAAGATGAACCACCTTGAAGTCCGGCGCATCCTTTCGAAACTGCCCGGCGGTGGCATTCATAAACAGGGTAGCGTCCTTAAGCTTTTCGCGAATTCCCTCGAGTTCCTCCGCCGAGCCGGGCAAGGGAGGAAGAAGCGCGTGCTCATCATAGCCGGCATTGAAGCCTGCGAACGATTCACCAGAGCCTTCCATCCGCATCTGTTCCATCAACAATGCTGCCGACGAGGCGTACGCGATGTCGAAGCGATCCAGGAGCAATGCGTCTTCGTTCCACCGCATCACCTCAAAGGGAAGATAGGCCAACGCGCCATGAGGCATGATAATCAGGGAGGTAATCTCCGACGCCACACCTTCGCGCCAGGGAGCGACGAGCATGTTTTCAAGGTTGCGTAATACGGATCCAGGCCTGGCGCCGGCAATCCCGGAACGGAACGCTTCAACGGCCACACCAAGGGAGTCGTTCGGTATCGCAAAAAACTGCGCACGCGCCTGGGTGACGAAGCAGATGTAGATCATTGTTTCTCCGACGAAATATTGGAGAAGCCCCTGGCCTTCCCGCAACAGGGTTGTCTGCACTGCCTTTAAGGACACGGGTTGGCTACCCGTGCGCAGCCGATAGTAAGCGGGGTACGCCCCCTCGATGTGGTCGTACAAGGACGCATACTTTTGTTTGAGTTCAGCCAGCGTCATGCGCTCCGCCGAAGCGTCATCGCTATGGGATTCGGCCTGAAACAAGGCTTCCTCCGCTGCGGAGAGTTCGGCTTTCAGCAGCCTCTCCATCCGGATGACATCCTCCGGGATGCGCGAGAAATTCCGCACGCGCCGGAGGTGATCCAACAACACGGCACCCTTCGCCCGATCCATCAACGCAAAGCATTCCTCCAGGAATCGGCTGTCGTCCGAACGCGCGTACAGTTGGGCCGCAATCGAGAGCGCCGTTTCATAGATACCCGCCGCATCGTCGGCCAGAACGACCTTGTCTTTCTCCAGGGAGAAATCATTGCGGGTGCTGTCGACCAGGGCGAGCGCAAGGCGAGCTGTCTTCCACGCGACCTGTGCGATCGAATCCGAAGCCGCTGTCGTGGCCATCTCCGAAAGCAGTCCCGCCTTCCGATGCAGAACACGAATCATCTGCTTCCGATACACCACGTCGCCTGGCCGTGGATTAACGCGAAGGTTCTCCGGTTCATCGAGCACTTTGCCGGTCAGGCTGTTCACGGCCTTCTGAATGTACCACAAGGCGCTGTCCATCCGGGCGGTTCGCGCATAGAGCGCAGCAAACATTTCATACACCTTGGCGACCTCCCTGCTTTTTTCACCCAGGTTCTTCACCAACATTTCACGGACATCATCGAATATTCGAAGCGCTTCTTCATACCGCCCCTGCTCCATGGCCACCCGCCCCAGGGAAGCATGGATCCGTTCATAAAATGCAGGGTTGTTGCTGATCAATGGTGTGGCGCGGCCGAGGTAGAATCTTGCGCTATCGGGATCCTCGGCGACATAACATTCAGCAAGGGCGTGGTATAGTACGAGCGCATGCGTGCGCACGGCCGCATTCGGATGATCCGCCATGCACCGTTCAACATTGTCCTTCGCCTTCCAGAAATACTGCAGCGCATGGTCGCGATCCCCTTTTCCGAGGAAAGCCAATCCGACATTGCGAAAGGTAAGGATGTAATTGGCGCACGTCCCTTTATCGCGATAGCAATCATAGTACGCATTACTGGCGAGATAGCTATTGATCGCCGATTCAAACTCACCATTGAGATTATAAATCGATGCCTGGAACTGGAGGACCCTGAAGAGAATTTGACAATTCTGCGGACGCATTCCCGACGACGCGGTAAAATCCTGGACGCGTTTCAGGTTCTCCAGCGCTTCGTCGTATTGTCCAACGTCGCGCTGATAGATCGCTTCGGCAAACATGACGCTGTGCCGCAGGCTGTCACGAAAACGCCCAAGGCGCTTATCGTACTTTTCCAGTCCGTCCCAGGCAGCGCCAACGTACCTTCCTGCCAACTCATATCGGCTATTGTACGCACAGCCCAGCGCACGGCGGTTATTCAGGGACACCCATTCAACGGGAAAGTTTTCAATTCCCGCCTGCACCAGGTAGTCTTCGACCACCTGGTACAGCGAATCACTTTTTTCAAAGTCCTGGTATATCAGCTTGTCGGCCGCTGCCATGAGCGCGACGAAATCCGGCGGAGTTTCCGTCGCGGGGACCTGCCCGTTCAAAGCATTCGTCAACAGCAGGGAACACCATCCAATTAGCCATCGCCGCATTCAATCTCAGTGCAAGTAAGCCTTTCCGTCGCGTATGGTAATGTTCAGCCGGATCTCCTCCGCCGTATCGCTCCCAAAGAACTTGCCCTTAAACCGTAGTGTATGCTCCCCGTCCAGCACTTTGGAGTCCGTCGGCAGGCGGAACACTTCCCACCCCTTTGGACCAGATGGCAGGGGCTGCTCGGTGTAGCGCTCGTCGTCAAGCGATATTTCGGTTTCCGTTTCAACGGGCGCGAGAAATTGCAGTTGATCAAAGGTAGGACAAGGACAAAGACCGCCTCCTCTGAGACTTGGCTGAGTCATTTCATAGTCGTCACAGGGACAACAGCAAGTCCCGATGATCCCCGCCGAGGCGAGTTCGTTGGTTTCATTACGCCGGTTGTCGTTGGCGATACCCGCGTCTGTTCCGCCCGGAGGCGGAGCTGCCAGCGCGAGCCGTGCGAGCATTGCAATCTTGCCGGTGTCCTGCGGCGCAGCAGAATCGGCAAGCAGGGCCTCCAGCACCATGTCGGAGACGAGGGTGTATTCGATCCGGTCTGATCCGGGACCGGGATCCGTATCCCTATTGAAATACAGATACACGGCGAGCGCGATGACGGCCGCCAACGCCAAAGGGAAAATTCTTTTCATAAGGTTTCGGTTTTAGTCGTCGGGAAGTTACTAAAACTACCCGAAACCCAGAACGACGCCTTCCGGTTAAGTTTTGAACCCTCCGGGCGCCATGGCGGCGGGTGATGACGCCTTTTAAAACGTCGGGCAGCGGAACGAATCTGATTTTCAGAAAATGCGCTTTCCCGCCTACTCTTCCTCATGAAGAGTCGAGAGGAAACTGATAAGGTCCCTGATCTCGCGCTTTGTCAGCAACAGGTGCATCGGTGGCATACTCGAGCCGCCCATCGTCTGCTTCGTCACCTGCGTCCGGTGAATGACGGTGTCGGGCTTGTCGCCGGCCTTCAGCACCAATGCTTCCTTGTTTTCGGACATCAACAAACCGCTTACCTTCTTTCCGTCAGCGAGTTCCAGATGGACCGTTCCGAACCCAGGGGCTATGCGCGCGCCCGGATCGATGAGGGATTCGAGAATTTGTTCGCGGGTCAGCCGGGCGGCGACGCCGTTGAGCCTGGGTCCGGCGTTTCCGCCGTAGTCGTTGAACGAATGGCATCGTGTGCACTGTGCGGACTGGTGTCTGAAGAACAGGTCACGGCCCGCGTCGACATTTCCGCCAACGAGCGTGGCACGGTAGGCTGCAAACAGGGAATCGGGCCCGGACGTCGCGCCCACCTCGCGGTATCGCGACGCGAGGTCTGCCGCGCGCGTGCTGTCTATCGCTTCTGCCAACTCGAGTTGAATTTCAACGGGAAGTTGTCCGCGCTCGTACCGGTCCAGCAAAGCGTCAAACACCGGGCGCGAGGCGTCAAGCGGCACGGTACCGAGCGTGAGCAACGCCGCCTGTTGCTCCTCGACTGTCCGCGTATTGATCACGTCGCTGAGCATCTCAACCATCGCCTGCGTGTCGATCTCCATCTTGCCAAGCAGATCGAGGCCTGCGATGCGCACCGATTTTTCCTTGTCGGCGAGTGCCTGCCTGACGGCCTGGTCGATCGCATCGAAGTCGATCCGCGCAAGGCTTTTCAACGCTTCGACGCGCACGCCGGCATCCGGATCCGAGCGCAGCCGCGCCATCAGCGCGTCCCCTGCAACCGTGATGTTCATTTTACCGATCGCCCTGACGGCATGCAACCGCATCGTGGGCGACTTGTTTTCCGCGAGTGTCGTGAGGATAGGGCCGGACAGGTTGTTCACCGGCTCGGGGTTGCGCGCGACAGGGCCGCGATACCGTCCGTCGACGCGGTCAACAACGGATGGGCTGGACCACGTGCTTAGCGCGTCGATGGCCTCCGTGCGCATCGCCATGGGCGCGGACTCCTTTAGCGCATAACCAAGCAGGTTCTGCATCGCCTTCTCCGTCCCGACACGCAGGTTGGCGTTGATGGCCCGTCGGATCAGGGGCTCATTCCGAAAAGTCGTCGTGGCAAGCAAGTCACCCAGCGCCGGCAGGGCCTTTTCGATGGACAGGTCGTCATTGATGGCCCTGGCCGCCTCCGTGACGATGAACTCATCTTCGTCGGCGAGAAACTGCCCGATTCCCTCATGGCGCATCCGCCGGAGGGCGACCACCGCCGCAATGCGGACGGCACGGCTCTCATCATTCGCGAGCGCGATGACCGGCGCGGCTTTACCGATCCGCGCAAGCGCCAGGCTACCCGCGTGGCGGATGAACGCATCCTGGTCATCCTCTTTTCTCAGCATTTCAATGATCGGGTTGATGGCCGGTTCCCATGCGATACGGCCCAACGCCTCCGCCGCGAAGAAACGCGCGCGCGCGTAGTCGTCGTTGAGCAACGGGATAAGGTCGGGGCCCGCAGGCTTATACCGGATATCGCCAAGCCACTTCGCCACCTGCGCACGGATTTCCGGATCACGGTCCTTGAGGTAAGGTACCAGCAGCGCCGCATGCTTTGGATCCTTGCGCGCGAACTGGCTGATGCCCCAAATCGCATGCACGCGGCCGAGTTGAATGCCCGTTTGCTCCAGGTTATTCACCAGGACCTTCAAGCCGGCGTCACCGCGTCTTACGAGTTCGAACTGGGCTTTCTGGCGCACGCGCATGTCGGGGTATTTCAGCAGACCGCTCAATTGTCCGTCGTCGTAAGCGGAGATGTCGGCCCGGAGGTATTTTTCCGTTTCTTCGCGATGGCTGTTGGCCAATATCCCTTCGACGTCCAGTTTCCAGATGCGCCCGTATTCCTTGGTACCCCATCCTTCGATCCAGTCGGCGACATACATGGCGCCATCCGGGCCGAAGTCGATGCCCGTGGCGGCGATGCCGCTAAGCACCTGGCGCGTGCCCTCGAGTTCAAAAGAGGCGCCTTTGGCTTTGAGGGTGAACGCGTGGATGCCGGAGCGCGCTGGATTGCCGACAAATTCGACAATGAAAAATGTGTCGTCATATTTTTCGCTGAGGGCCGTACCGGGATTGTACAACATCCCCGCGGGGCCGCTGATATAGTTGGCGATGGGTGGCGTGATGTAAGCGGCCTGCCCCTCCCAGCGGGGTTTGAACATATCCTCATCCATCCACACCTTGTACGTGTTGTTGTCCGGGTCGCGGTATTTTCCGAACTGCCAGTTGATGCGCCAGCCGCTGTCGGATCCGTTTACAATGTAAACGATCCGCTCGTGCTCGCCCGGATGGTCGCCGTCGTTGTCGACGCTGATCAGGTTTCCGTATTCATCAAAGACGAACTCATGCGTGTTCCGTACGCCATAGGCGAAAACCTCGAAGTCGCTGCCATCGGGGTTTGCCCTTACAATGACGCCGCTGTTGGGATGCTCCCATTTTTTCCCTTCCTGGTCTACGCCGTTGAAGCCAACGTCGCCGATCCCCCAATAGATTTTGCCGTCGGGGCCTACCTCGAGACCGGACATGCCGTGGGCGCCAAAGCCGATGTGTATGGCATAGCCATGTGAGATCGATGTCTTTTCATCGGGAACGCCGTCGCCGTCGGTATCCTGCATACGCCATAGGTCCGGGCCGACACCGACAAACAGGTCTTGTCCGTATTTCAGCAGCCCTCCGGCGACGTCGGTAATCTCGTCATGAAAATCATTGACGATCAAATGGGAAACATCCGCAATGCCGTCACCCGACAAGTCCTCAAGGCGGTAGATATGTTCCTTTTCGACCGTCAGGTCGTGCCAGTCGTGGGAGCCATCGCCATTCAGGTCTGCGAGCCATTCATTCCTGTCGCTGTGCTCAGGCGCGAGCACGCGGTGGAGGAATGCACGTTTATCTTCAACGCTTTGCAGGCGGATGGATTCGATTTCCCAGTCCTGGTGTCCCCGAATGTCAAATTCGGAATGCTTCTGCCGGTTTGTCCTTGAATAATAGATAACCCCCTGGTCATCCATGTCGATAGCGATCGGGTCGGCCACCAGCGAATCGCCGCCCCAAAGGCTGAGGGTCAGGCCCTCTTCCAATTGTGCGGACACGGTGGCTTCTACCGCCTTTGCGAGTTCTGCAGCCCGCGCGGGGTCCATCTTCCTGATTTTCGTTTGGGGCTGTTCATTGTCGGCGCATCCGCCAAGAAGCAGAACAAAAAAAATCGTCGTGGCCCTTATCCGCATTAGCGTAAATGGCCTGGTTATGTGCATCATGCCTGTGTTATAAAAGGCTCAAGATAATAAACTCGTGAACACCGGACACGGGCCGGGTCTAAACCGTTTCACGCACGGTGGCGCGTACGCCATCCCGGTATGGGGTTGGCTGAAAACCGAATCTTTGTTGAAAGCGGCTCGAATCAAAGAAATAATCCCGGTCATATTGATACATCATCTCCGGCATCTCGCGAAGAAAGGGTATGAAAACGCCGAGCAACCGGATGGCCCAGCGGGGAAGTACTGATACTTTTGCTGTCACATGCATCTCTTCCATGAAAATGGAGGCGATCTCCCTGCCCGTCAGCTTTTCGGCTGAGGTGGGTAAATGCCAGACCTGGTTAAACGCGTCCCTGGCGTTGCCGAGCATGGCGGTGGCTTTTGCGGCATCAGGCGTAAAGGTGAACGAGTGAACGCGGTCGGCATTCACGAACCAGTTTGGCGATTTTCCTTTCCGGAGGTTCTTGTACACGGTCTCAATCAAAAAGCTCTTTTCGTTGTTGGGTCCATAGAAATCCGCCGACCGGGCGATGAGAGCCTCGAGCCGTCCGGCCTTTACCTCGTCCATGAGCATACCAGCGATCTGTTTCCTTACTTCTCCTTTGCGGCTTGGCGGATTAACGGGAGCATCCTCCGTCATGTGCGGAATGGCCGATGCGTCGTACACATAGACGTTATCAAAAAAGACGAGCCTCGCACGGTGGCGGATGCAGGCGTCGAGCGTTGCACGCATGAGCGGCGGCCACTTTTCCTGCCACACCCTGAGGTTGTAGTCAAATCCGACGAGGAGATAGACCACCTCGGAGCCTTCCACCGCCTTGTCTACGACCGAGGGATCGCTCAGGTCGGCAGGAAACAGTTCGTCGCTTGCGTTGACCTTTTTGGGGTTGCGGCTGACGAGCCGAATGCGGTCCGTGAATTTGGGCAATTCCTTTACGAGTTCGGAACCGATCGTTCCGCTTGCTCCGAGAATGGTTTGCATGATGGTCAGTATTTTTGGGCTAGGTCAAAAATAACGTTCTATTCGGATTGACGAGAATTTCCGGAGAAATTTGCCGTGCGTCGTGCACAACTATGCTGGTGGCGGGCAGTTGTCACGCGCTGATCAAACGCCCACGCGGAGTAATGCAAACGGTTGTTGTAATCTCCGACCTCCGACAGTCCGAGCGCACAAAAAGAACCCGGCATTTGCCGGGTTCGCCAACCTAAACCTACGCCTGAACTGTGGTTACCAGGAAAAGTTCTTCATCCTGGCCTTTTCCTTAATGGCTTTTAACATGGCCGCGTCCAGCATGCCTTTTTCGGCGCTGGCTTCCGTATGCTGCGCGATGTATTCCTTTCTTTTTTCATTCAAGGCCTGAATTTCATGTTGAATACGAGCCCGTTCCGCGGCTTTCTCCTCGATGTACTCTTCTTTCTCCGCGGTTGTCATGCCGCGCATTTCCGCCGGCAGATCCGCTTCACGCGCCTCCTCAATCACCCCGGCGTCGTCTTCATATGCATCGACGAGGTCCCACGACGAATTTTTATAAACGTGTGTGCTCTTGGAGACCGCCCTTTCTACCTTATTCTCCTGTCCGAATCTCGCGGCATTGCGGTCCTGAGCGATCTGTTGTTGCTTCCGGCGTTCGCCGGATTCGCCGTAATACACGTACGTTGCATTAAGCTTTGAGTTGAGTGCGTCAATCTCTTTGTCGTAGGGCGTGGGCACATAGACCGTGCGGCGGTCCTGTTCGATGCTCATGTATGTGCCGCCGGTGAGATCCGCGCCACTTTTCCAGCTCGTCCCGGCGCCTTCGCCGTAGGGGCCGCAATAGATGGTGCTCACCGTAACATCCTTCTCCCTGGCCAGCGAACAAGCTATTGTATAAGGCACTGAGCCTTGCGTGAAGGGTTCGTTGCCGGCAATGAAGATCATCTTGAGATCCGCGTCGGAGCGAGACCACTCGAGATCTTTCAATGACTGGTTGATGACATACCCGCAATACTCGCTGCCCCCATTGGTGGTTAAGGCAAACAATTTTTCGGAGATCAGGTCCAGGTCAGACGTGAGCGCACTGACCAGCCGGACATATCCCGCGCGCGCGGAAAGGTTGTCATTTCCATATTCATAAAGGGCGATTTTTACGTCCGGCCGCGATCCGTCGCTGCATCTCGCGGCGGCGAGTTCGTTGACGATCTTCCAAAGCTGCGACTTTGCCTGATCGATCAGGCCATCCATGCTGTTGCTCGTATCCAGCAGGAGGGCGATCATTATCCGCTGGTCTTTTTCAGGCGGGGTACCGGGCGCGGCGACCGCAGCCCCGGGCGCACCCGTCAGCGCCATACCCAGCACCAGCGCGAGGGCGCTTGCAACGTGTTTCGAAAATTTCCTGATTGTATTCATGGCGTTTTTGTTTTTATCGGAATTCACGAAAAAAAATGCAAGAGAGATACGTCCACTTAGTGAAACAACCTGCCCACTGAGGGAGCGCACCCCCTTATTGAATGAACCCTGTCTTTGCCCGAGCGTGGCGTAGAAAGCGTAAACAAATTATTGGGTAACTTGCTGCCATGCGATTTGGACTGGTCATCGGAGTGCTCTTGCACGCGCTTGCCTTCACCGCTGTGGCGCAGGAAGGACAGGGTGAAAAGAAAGCGTTGCCGCGGTATGAGAAGTTCAAGCGCAGCGATGTAAGCGAAGTTGACGGATTGCTCAGGGAGGCACGTGACCTCAAGGAAACGGACCCATCACGCGCCCTGGAGAAGGCCGGAGAAGCGCTCGGCATCAGCCTTTCAAACCGGCGTCCTTCCCTCGAGGCCGAGTGTTATATTGTGCTGGGCGAGATCAACGACGAAGCGCAGGAGTGGCGGCTTTCCCTTGAAAACTACACAGCCGCCTACGAACGCCTCCATGACGATTTTCGCGACAGCCACGCCTTCTTTGTTGCGCTCATGGGCATTTCCCGCGCGCACTTAAATCTCGGCAATTTCAACGAAGCCATTACGCACTACAACGAGGCCCTCACATTGTCGTTGAACCCGGAAAAAGCCGCGGATGTCCGCGTCGGCATTTCCGAAGTCTATTACCAGCAGGGGGATTACGAACAAGCGTTGCATGTTTTGGACGAAGTAGTGATCGGCGCCCGGCAGGGCATCAGCGCCGCGGTGGTGGCCGCCGTTCAAAACCAGAAAGCGAAGATCTTCGCCCGCCGGAACGAAGCGGAGCCCGCGCGACTCGCGCTGGAATCCGCGCAGGAAAATGTACGGGCCAACCGCGCCGCCATCCCGTCAGCGCAGGAACAGAACACCATCCAGGCGAAAGAGGAAGTAGTCGACCTCCTGCATGAACAAAAGCGCTACGACGAAGAGATCGACCTTCGAAAGCAGTCCATCCAATACAACCTCGAATCCAATAATTTCCCGGAGGTGAGCCGCGATAAACTCGGCATTGGAAAGGCGCTGGCGGCCAAAGGAGAAACGGCGGGGGCAATCGCAGAACTTGAAGAAGCCGCGCTTATTGCCGACACGACCGGAAACCCCAGGGAGCAGGCCGGCGCATTCCTTACCCTTGCCAAATTATATAAAAAGAACGGACGGCCCCATGACGCGCTGAATGCCTATGAAAGGTTCAGCGAAGCGGTCCGCAAATACGAAGCCCTCGCCCAAACACGGCTCGCGGCGCGGGCCGACCTGCTGGAACAGCAGCGCGACATCGTCGAACTGTCGCGTGAAGTGGCCGTCGGATTGCGGGAAGACGCTATCGCGCAGGCGACGCTGGCGCGACAGCGACTCGTGATTTACGGGTTGGTCTTTATCCTCGTGATCACCGCAGTCACCTCCTACGTCATGTACCGGAGCGCGCAGAAAAGCAAACTCGCCAATCAGATGCTCGCCCTCAAATCGCTCCGCAGTCAGATGAACCCGCACTTTATCTTTAATGCCCTGAATTCGGTGAACCAGTTCATCGCACTCAACGATGAACGCGCGGCAAACAAGTTCCTTGCGGACTTCTCAAAACTCATGCGCCTTGTCCTTGAAAACTCCCAGGAAGATTTCATCACCCTCGACAAGGAAAAGGAGATCATTGCCCTTTACCTGAAGCTCGAGCACTATCGCTTTCGCGACAAGTTCGACTATGCGCTAACGATAGATGATGCTATCAACGGCGAGCTGCAATTGATACCTCCGATGTTGATCCAGCCCTACATCGAAAACGCCGTATGGCACGGCCTGCGGTATAAGGAGGGCAAAGGTTTTCTTTCCCTGCACCTGCGCAAGCATGCCGACGGGATCGCGGTCGAGATTGTCGACGATGGCATTGGCCGTAAACGGTCCGCCGACTTGAAGACCACGAATCAGAAACGGCAGATCTCGACCGGTCTAAAAAACATACAGGAGCGACTGGAAATTATCAACCACGTGTACAAGACGTCGTACCGCGTAAATATCAGCGATCTCGATCCAGACACCGGCATGGGTACGCGCGTCGTGATTAGCATCGCGACGCAAAATGGACGGCAACGAAGACATCCTCTGAAAACCACGGCATCCAAATGAAAAACGAAGCACAAATCATGAAAGCCGTTATCATTGACGACGAAAAAGACAGCCGCGACATTCTCGCGACCTACGTGCGCCGGTATTGCCCCGACGTGGACGTATGCGCGTTTGGGGAGTCGGTGGAAACGGGCCTGAAAGCCATCGAAGAAGCCAAACCTGACCTCGTTTTCCTCGACATCGAAATGCCTTATGGCAACGGTTTCGACCTTTTGGAAAAAGCTTCAAACATTACGTTCGAAACCATTTTTGTCACGGCGTTCGAGCAGTACGCCATCCAGGCGTTGAATCTCAGCGCGGCCTATTATCTGTTGAAACCCGTCGATATTGAGGAGTTGGTGAAAGCGGTGACCAAGATCAGAAACGAACGATTAGCCGAAGGTTACACGGGACACGCAAAAGTCCTTCTCGAAAACCTGCGCGCGCCCACCCAACATCAGAAGATCATGCTGCCCACCATGGAAGGGTTCGAGATCGTCAACATCGACACGATCCTCTATTGCGAAGCGGAAGACAATTTCACCAAATTCTTCTTCGACGACGGCAAGCCGCTGATGATCTGTCGTACCTTAAAATACTTTGAAGACGTGCTTGCTCCACATGCCTTTATCCGGATTCACCGGTCCTACCTGATCAATCCCCATCATGTGATACGCTATTCCCGCGGCAAGGGCGGCTATGTGACCATGAAGAATGAGAAAGAACTTGAAGTCTCACCTTCGAAAAAAAATATACTCATGGAGGCGTTCGGACGTTGAGCGCGCAGCGACGCAACAACCCGGCTGGTTCATCAGGGCCTATCAACCTAGACCTGACAGACCTTACCAACCAACCTCTGCAAACCTTAATAAACTTCAGTAAACCTTATCAACCTTGTTAACCTTATCAAGCTTAGTAAGGTAAGAGCTTGAAAGAATCCATTCGTGGTAACGCGTACCCCGTGCCAAAGCTTTTAACAGTTTTGGCAATCGTGAATGAATCTATTCAATCTCTTACCTTGTATCGCTTGACGGGAACCGGTCAGACGTTTTCAGCTGCCGGGGCTGCTGACGTCGCGGCGGCTGCGGCGGCCTGGCGCTGAGCGCTCTTCCTTCCGCGGCTTTCACCACTGCTTTCGCCTCCCTTTCGGCCGATCTCGGCCATGTGTTGTCTGTTCTGACTAACTGCAAGCCCACCTTTCCTCGCAATTGCCCGTTGCTGCTCACGATCCATGGATGCGAATCCACGGTTGGCAGTACGTTTCATATTGTTCTCTCCGCTTCCTTCCATGATTTAGACTTTTAATGATATTGGTTTAACGAAGTTATTCTGTTTTGTTCTCGTTCTCCCTGTTCTCCTGAACAGGAGTCTGGTCTTCATCGCCTTTGCGTTTAACCTGACTTCCCCTTCCGCGCTCGCCGCCTTTACGGCCTATCCGTTTCATATGTTCACGGTCGCGGCTCACTGTTTCGCCTCCTTTTCTTCCGATCGCCGCCATGTGCTCCCGATTCCGGCTCACCGCCTCACCGCCACGCGCTCCGATGGAGGCCATATGTTCACGGTTTCGACTCACAGCCTCGCCACCCTTTCGCGCGATGGCCTTTTGTTGCTCAGGACTCATGGACGCAAATCCGCGATTGGAAGTCTTCTTTTTCTCCCCCTCTGTTCCTCTTTCCATCACTGAATCTCCTTAAGTTCCACAGTCTCAGGAAAAAAGCTATACCTGTACCCGAACTAAATCATTGTGTAGATAATCGTAAACAGAAATGCAGCAGTGAGGACGGTAATCAACGGAGAACAGCCCGTTTTACGACGAGTGAACTTAGTGGTCGGCCGGCTTCAATGGATCCCGGTCGCTGTGGGCGTAACTACAATGTCCTTGCCAGCCAGTCAACGGTATGCTGCGCAAGTTCCGGGATCAGCTCCCGCTTGCCCGCCTTAAACGAATGGTCGGCGCCCTCATACTCGATATGCGAGGCACGGGGCAATTCGGAGGTGACCTTGCGCATAAGCGCGGAGTTGGCGAGGGTATCGCGCGTGCCCTGATGAAACAACATAGGCTGGCTAACCCCCTGCAGGTGGGCCGCTCGCTCAATGGCGGGTTTGCCGGGCGGGTGGAGGGGAAACCCGAAAAAGACAACTCCTTTTACGAATGGAAGGTCCGCCGTTGAAAGCCGTTGTGAGGTCATCCGGCCGCCAAATGACTTCCCGCCGCCCAGGATGGGCAGGGCGCCCACACGCTGGTGTGTCCAGTTGAGCGCCGCCTGCACGGTCTTCTCCGCCACCGCCGGGGGATCCGGGCGCCCCCTTCGTTCTTTTTCCATGTAGGGAAAATTGTAGCGGACCGTGGCAATTCCCCGCTCGCCCAGTGCCAGCGCAAGGGCTTTCATGAACCGGTGATGCATGTTTGCCCCCGCCCCGTGGGCCAGCACCAGTACCGCTGCCGGTGACGCCGGCCGGAGGAGTTCTCCCGAGACTTCTCCGATCGACTCGGAAACCCTTATCCTGAACGATTCGATCTCCATGTCTTTATACCCAAGTGAACGGACTCTCCGAAGGAACGTGGTTGATGGGCAGTCCCTGAACTTTCGGTTGCAGCCATTGCACCAGCAAACGCATGCCCGGCGCCTCGCTCTGGACGTGTCCGAGTACTATCAGCGACCTGTTGAGTCCAAGCGCCCGCGCGTCCCGGACATATTCGCTGGTTTCCCACTCGCGCACCTCACCACAAATGAGTACATCAGGTTCTGCTTCGCGCAGCAGTTCGAGGTGTGACGTGCCACCGGTCGCTCCGGGCAGCAGGCCGATACGGCGACAGGTTGCATCCCGGTGACCAATCATTCGGACATGGCCGATGCCGAGCCGTTCCTTTACGTGGCGCGCAACCTCGCCGAGGCTCATGGAGGGTATCTCCACGAGGGGAGGACGCGCCTTGTTATAAAGATGCTCCCATCCCAGTTCCCGCAGCACCCCCAGGAGCACGCCGTCGGGTTCGTGGCGGTGCCAATAGTCGTGAAAGCGCCAGATGGCGATACCGTTGTCGTCGATGAGTTTTCTTTTTTGCAGATACACCGGGTCGTCGCCAAGCCACGAAATGTCGTCCGCATGGTTAAAGAATGCCGGCTCATGCACAATGATCAGGTTTGCCCCCAACGCGATCGTCTTTTTTATGACATCGACCGTTGGGAACATCGTGCTAACGATGCCAGTCACAGGCTGGTCCGGATCGCCGGCCTTGAGGGTGTCCACCGTGTGTTCCAGACGCCCGCCCGGAATGTGACGAAGGATAAGGTCAATCACCTCGCCGACCGTCATCGTCGGCTTGTTTTTAGCAACGGCGGAAAGCGCGGGTATTCCCGCGAGGGCGCCGGCCACGGTTGCCCCCAGAAATTGCCGACGGCTGAGGTTTGAGATCATTTTCATTGGCTTAATGTCAGGAGGATACGAAGGTACATCCCCTCGGCCAAATCCGAAAACAAAGAAAACCGCTGTGCTTTTTGAAACGCAATCGTATCCCGACCACAATCCAGAAAAACATTTCCAGCCCTGTAAAAATGTCGTAGATTCCCGGTTATGAAAAACGTACTGCTTCTGATCATTTCCGCTTTCTCTTTCTTCGGCCAGGGACTTGCGCAGGATAGCGCGCCGCAAAAATCCTGGATCCGTATTAATCAGCTCGGCTACAAACCCGATGGCATAAAGGTCGCGGTGTGGTGTGCGAAAGAAATAGCCACCCTTCCCACGGGGTTCGAACTCGTCAACACGGAAAGCAATCAGGTCGTTTTCACCGGCAAAGCCGGGAAGAATTTTGGCGCATACGGCCCGTTTACAGCCACCTTTCGGCTAGACTTCTCTTCATTTAACAAGGGTGGATCGTATTTTTTACGGATGGGTGATGCGCGTTCACCCGCATTTGAAATAAACGATAATGTTTATGACGGCGTCGCCGATTTTTGTCTCAAATACATGCGGCAGCAGCGGAGCGGATATAATCCATTCCTCAAAGACTCCTGTCATACCGACGACGGCTACACCATGGATGGCCCCATGCCCGACAGCACGCACGTCGACGTGAGTGGTGGGTGGCACGACGCCACCGATTACCTCCAGTATTCGATGACCTCCGCGAATGCGGCTTACCACCTGATGGCCGCCTACCGCGACTTTCCGTCGGTATTCGGCGATAGACATCTCGCCAACGGCCTCGAAGGCAACAACGGCATTCCCGACATTCTCGACGAGGCGCGGTGGGGTGTGCAGTGGTTGCTGAAAATGCACCCAAAGCCGGAGTGGATGTTCAACCAACTCGCCGATGACCGCGACCACGTAGGCTTTCGCCTCCCGGTCGGCGACAAGGCGAACTATGGAAAGGGTACGGAGCGTCCGGTCTATTTTCTAACCGGCGAAGTTCAGGGGCTCGGCCGATACAAGAACCGCACGACCGGCACATCTTCGACCGCCGGCAAGTTCTCGAGTGCATTCGCCCTGGGTCATAAGCTGTTTGCCGACGACAGGGAATTCAGCGACCTGCTCAAATCGCGCGCCCTCTCCGCATGGGACTTTGCCCTTCGAAAACCCGGAAACACACAAACCGCCTGCTACACGTCGCCGTACTTTTACGAAGAAGACAACTGGGTTGACGACATGGAACTCGCGGCCGCGGAGCTGTATGAACTCACGGGTGATGAAAATTACCTTTCCAGGAGTTTCGAATACGCCCAGCGGGAGAAGCAGACACCCTGGATGGGAAAAGATACGGCGGGACATTATCAATGGTATCCCTTCATCAACGTCGGGCACTACGAGCTCGCCAAGTCGGCCGGGGGTAAAATGAAGAAGGAAACGATCCGCTACTACCGAGACGGCATTGACCTGGTCTGGCAAAAAGGAAAACACAATGCCTTCTACCGGGGTGTTCCTTTTATCTGGTGCAGCAACAACCTTCAGACCTCATTCGCCATCCAGTGCTACTGGTACCGGAAAGTTTCCGGGGACGGGCAGTACGCCGAGCTTGAACAGGCTACTTTCGACTGGCTTTTTGGATGCAACCCCTGGGGTACCAGCATGGTGGTAGGTGTTCCCGACCACGGCGACTACCCCGATGATCCCCATTCTTCCCTTACGGTATTGCACGGTTACCAAACGTGGGGTGGACTCGTGGATGGCCCGGTCTACGGAACGATCTACCGCCAGCAACGCGGCGTGAGCATCGTCCGCGGAGACGAGTACGCGGAATTTCAGAGCCCGTATGTCGTGTACCACGACGATTATGGCGACTACGCAACCAACGAACCGACGATGGATGGAACAGCGAGTCTTATCTACCTCACCGCCGCCATGCAAAAGGACGCCGCAAAAAAAAAGCCCTGACCAAAAGCCACGGGGCGATCATTCGGGGCGATGAAACACGACCGGAGATCGCCATCGTCTTCACCGGCGACCTTTTTGGAGAGGGTGGCAGGCACATTCGCCGGACACTTAAAGCACAAGGCGTAAAAGCGTCGTTCTTCCTGACCGGTAATTTTTATCGCAACGCGAAATTCAAATCGCTGGTCCGCCAACTGAAGCGCGACGGCCACTACCTCGGCGCACACAGTGACCGACATCTCCTCTATTGCGACTGGTCAAGGCGCGACAGCCTGCTCGTGACCCAAACGGAATTTCAAGACGACCTGCGCGCGAACTACGCCGAGATGGCAAGATTCGGGATCCGTAAAACAGACGCACCCTATTTTCTTCCTCCCTACGAATGGTACAACGATTCGGTCGCCAGTTGGACGGCTCAGGAAGGCTTGACGTTGATCAGTTTCACGCCGGGCACACTAAGCCACGCCGATTACACCACTCCCGAAATGAAGAATTACCGAAGCAGTAACGTCATCATTCGTTCCGTATTGGACTATGAAGGGGCGCATGGTCTGAACGGGTTCATCCTGCTGATGCACATTGGCAGCGGGCCGGAAAGGAGCGACAAGCTGTATGCAAGACTCGGCGAAATCGTCGAGGGGCTTAAGGCGCAAGGCTATTCATTTGTGGAAATTGAAAACCTTTTGCGCGATTGATTGACGGATGGGTGAAATAAAACGACGCTTGAACTACTTGATGAATGCGCTCCTCCAGGCAGGGTCGTCAATGTCAACAGAGTAACCATCCGCGAACAACGCGTTGATGGGAAAGATGATGGGGAGCGCATAACAACGGACTCCAAACTGAAAACTCCAAACTGGAAACTACAAACTGGAAACTCCAAACTAGAAACTCCAAACTGGAAACTACAACCACTGCTCCACTCATCACAATTCGCATTCCGGCGTTGCCCTGAGCCGGCATTAACATTACCTTGAGAAAATTTCAATTGACTATGACGAGAACCGTGTTTACCATCCCCCTGATCGCGGGACTGCTTTTGGGTTGCAAACCCGGCCAGGAAGCCGGCAACCACACGCAGGCAGGCAATCAGGATACGCCCAAGACGTTCAGCCTGCCCTACGACAAATTCGTACTCGATAACGGACTCGAAGTCATCCTGCACGAGGACCATTCCGATCCGATCATTGCCGTGGCCACGGTGGTACACGTGGGTTCGCATCGTGAGAAGCCGGGGAAGACGGGATTCGCCCACTTTTTCGAGCACATGTCCTTCAACGATTCCGAGAACACGCCGCAGGGGGCCAACCGAAAATTGATCCCGGAATGGGGCGGACGGCGAAACGGTGGCACATGGTCGGATGGGACGATCTACTACGAGGTGGTGCCTAAGGACGCATTCGATAAGATCTTGTGGATCGATTCAGACCGCCTCGGGTACATGATCAACACCGTAACTAAAGAAGCCCTTGAGGCGGAAAAGCAGGTGGTGAAGAATGAAAAACGCGAACGCGTTGACAACGCACCCTACGGATACACCGACGAGATCCTTCGAAGCAACCTCTATCCTGAGGGACACCCCTATAGCTGGACGGTGATCGGCTCCCTCCCCGACCTGCAGGCGGCTACACTGGACGACGTGAAAGAATTTTACAACATCTACTACGGCGCCAACAATGCCACGCTGGTCATTGCCGGCGACATCGACATCGCCGACGCAAAGCAAAAAGTCGAACGCTGGTTCGGTGAAATACGACGGGGACCCGAAGTGAAGCCCATCCCTCCCATGCCCGTCACGCTCAACGAAACAAAGTCACTCTCCTTCGAGGACAATTTTGCAAGGCTACCCGAACTCCGGATGGTCTTCCCGACCGTTGAAAATTACCACCGTGATTCCTACGCCCTGGACATTCTGGGCCAATTGCTCAGCGGTAGCAAAAAGGCTCCCTTGTACCAGGTAGTCGTTGAAGAAAAGAAGCTCGCACCCTATGTGCGTTCGTACCAGGTCGGCAATGAACTCGCGGGTGAATTCACCTTCCGGGTGAGGGCGAACGCCGGCGTCGACCTCGACGACGTGAAACGCGCGATTGAGGAAGGGCTTGAGCGTTTTGCACGAGACGGCTTCTCCGACGCCGAGCTTCAACGCGTGAAGGCGGAAACCGAGACGGACCTCTACCAGAACGTCAGTACGGTCCTTAACAAAGCGTTCACACTGGCGCAGGACAATGAGTTCAAGGGTGATCCCGCATGGGTCATCAAAGCCGCCGAACTCACGCAAGCGGTCACGCGGGAAGATGTTATCCGCGTATTCAATACGTACATCAAAGGGAGGCACTACGTGATGACCAGCGTGGTTCCTCGGGGTCAGGCTGAACTGGCAGTGGAAGGCGCCAAACCGGCTACGGTGTGGCAGGAAAAAGTGCGCGCCGACGTGGCCGTTGAAGACGTTACCCGCGGAGAAGAAGCGGACGTCCCGAAAACCCAAACGGAGCATGACCGTTCGGAGCCTGCTTTTGGTGAAGCGCCTCTTTTCAAAATGCCCGACATCTGGGACAGCAAACTCGCCAATGGCGTGACCATCCTCGGGATTGAAAACAACGAAGTGCCCCTGGTCTATTTTGACATCACCATACCGGGCGGGCACATGCTCGACCCGATCAACAAGGCGGGAACGGCTTACCTGATGGCCCAATTGATGATGCAGGGCACGGCAAACCGAACCCCCGCCGAACTGGAAGAAGCCATCGGCCTGCTTGGGTCGGATATCAGGGTGGTGTGCACCAATGAAGCCATCAGAATATCCGGCAACTGCCTGGCCCGGAATTTCGAAAAAACCTTTGCCCTCGCGCAGGAGATCCTTCTGGAACCACGGTGGGATGAAACCGAGTACGCGCGCTTAAAACAGGCGCTGGAGACGAACCTCCGGGGTTCCGACGCCAACGCACAGGCTATCGCCAGCAGAGTTTTCGCACGCCTGATGTATGGCGACGCGCATATCCTCGGCATTCCCGTCGACGGCACGCTCGAAACAACATCCCGCATTACACTTGACGATCTCAGGGATTACTACGCGTCGTTCGTGGCCCCCGCGGGAGCAAGCCTCCATGTGGCCGGCGATATCACAGAGGAAAGGGTCGTTGAAACCGCCAGCTCCCTCGAAGCGGCGTGGACATCCGAAAAAGAACCCACGCCGGCTTATGGCGACCCGGCGCCAGTGCCCGGAGGGAGCGTCTATTTTGTCGACTTCCCCGGCGCCAAGCAGTCCGTCCTTTACGTGGGCCAGCTTGCGCTCGACGCTACGAACCCTGACTACAATAACCTTGATTTCGCCAATGAGATCCTCGGCGGCGGTTCCAGCGGCAGGCTGTTCCAGACACTGCGGATTGAAAAGGGGTTTACCTACGGCGCATACTCGCGGCTGGGCAATACCAGTGAAACGTCGCCCATCGTCATCACCACCAGCGTAAGAAGCAACGCCACCCTGCCCTTCCTGGAGATCATCCGCAACATGCTGAAGGACTATGGCAGGAAGTTTTCCGACAATGAAGTGGAAATTACACAGAACAAGGTCCTCAAGGCAAACACGCTTGCTTATGAGAGCCTCGGATCAAAACTCGTCTTACTCCATAACATCAGCAAGTACGGCTGGTCGAAAAAATTCATCGAAGAAGATCAACGTGAACTGATGGCCATGGACCTCACTGATTTCAAGACCGTGATCGACCGCTATTTGGAGGAGCGTAACATGGTCTACCTTATCGTCGGTGACAAAGCCACCCAATGGCAAGAAGTCCGCAAGTTTGCCAACGATATAATCATGTTGGATAGCCATGGCGATTCCATGGGCGGGGATTGATCGAAACGTTGTCCGGGTGGTGGGAGTTGAATATTAGTGAGGTGCGAATTACGAACGACGAATGAGTGAGGAATGACGATACGTCAGCCTGGGCAATTTCGGCGACCGGCGTTTAGCTGGGAGCCCCCTCGGGGTGGCCGAGCTTGCCGAGGCCGGGGAAAAGACGCGGCGCGGAAACCGAACGATATCCTTTAGCCAAAAGACCTCGATTAGGAATTAGGAATTCAACTCGCGTTGATACTCCAGCGTTCTTACCTCGATTGGTTCCAGCGCACGCGTTGCCGGGGCGGTCAATACTTCACCATCCGCGGAGAATCGGCTGCCGTGGCAGGGACAATCCCAGGATTGTTCCGCGTTGTTCCATGCGACGGCACATTTTACATGCGTACACGCGGGGTTCACGGCATAAAGCTTTCCATGCTGGTCCTTGTGGACGGCGATGGTTTCGGGACCGTACTTGACGACCTTTCCTTCGCCCGGCGCCAGCGACGCAAACTCCTTCAACTCATCGGGGCTGAGCCACTTTCCGACAAACGTCTTCACCACGTCGGCGTTGTGCTTCACAAATTCCGTGAACGCCGCCACGGGCTTCACCCGTCGGGGATCAAACACGCCCGCCATGGGATTGTCAATTTGAAGGATGAGGTCGCGAATAACTTTTGCAGCGATGTGACTGTAGGTGATGCCGTTTCCGCCATACCCGGTGGCTGCGAAGATATTGCCGGCGCTGCCGGGAAGCCGGCCGATGTAGGGCAAGCCATCGACCGAATCAAAGTACTGCGCTGACCATTTATGCGTGACCTTCGCGACCGGAAAATTTGCTCGGACGTGACTCTCCAGCTCCAGGAAGGATGTGTTGGCGCTCATTTCATCGCCCGTCTTATGATCACACCCACCCACTATGAGATATTTTTTTCCATCGATCTCCTGCGTCCGGTAGTAATGATAAGGGTCATAAAGGTCGTAGACCACGCCTTCGGGGTAGATGCCTCCTTCCAGGGTCGCCGCCATGGCGTAGCTGCGATACGCGGGGCAGCGGAAATGAAGCACGTTTACCCCAATGGGAACATGCGTTGCAAAGACCAGCGACCCCGCATTCAGCGTTACCCCTGAAGTCTCCACCGACACCTGGCCCCCGGCGGAATGAAAGTCCATGACACGGTGGTTCCCTAGAATAACACCGCCGCGTGACTCGAACACCCTGGCGAGTGCCTCGGTGTAACGCAACGGATGGAGTTGGCCCTGCCCGGGAATTCGCATTGCTTTAGTGAACGACACGGGTATGGGTATGTCGTTGGTGTACCCGGCCAACAGTCCAACGTCCATACATCCCTGGACGACCTCATCGAGCAAATTCTCCTGCGCCTTGTCCTGCGCGAAGAGGTACCCCGGCACCTCGCGAAAGCCGCAGTCGATTGAAAACCGCCTCACATTTTCCTTGAAGAGGGCAACGGCGTCTTCCGTGCCGCGCGCCACAAGCAACGCGTTGTCACGGCCGAAGTCGCGGATCATATCGCGATACGACGTCTCGAGAATGGTGTTCAGATGCGCGGTAGTCCCACCGGTGGTTCCAAATCCGATATTTCGCGCCTCGATAACCACACAGCGCAGGCCTGCCTCCTGCAAGCACAACGCCAGCGTGATACCGGTGATGCCGGCGCCCGCAATAGCGACGTCATACAATTGTGATCGTTCCCCTGCGGCTGGCGCGAAGGTCCCGTTTGTATCCTGCCATAAACTCGTGCAGGCGCCATCTCTTGTCGTATTCATGTGCGCTTTTTCCAGGGCACGCGCAATTATCTTGCCCTGCCGTGACCGCGGGATTTTGCTGACGGGAGGCATGGCGAACATCGCCGATGACCCGTTTTTCCACACGCCCGTTGTCGAAACGTCCGGTTCAGCGCTTGCTGCTGCGCTTTCCCTTGCGCGTGGTCTTCGATGTCGATCTTTTCTTCGCTGGCCTTCCCGTTCGTTTCGACGCCTTCGTCGTTCTCTTTGGCGAAGGCACCTTGGCGCCCTTCTTCCGGGCTTCCGACAGCCCGATGGCGATGGCCTGTTTGCGGCTTGTAACTTTCTTTCCGGACCGCCCGGAACGAAGCGTGCCTTTCTTCTTTCTCCTGATCGCGCTCTTCACGGACTTTTGTGCAGACTTCGAATACTTTGCCATAGGATAAGATTTTAATCGGGCCAGTTGAGCAAAATCGTGTGCCGATACGATACTTCTATGGGAAGGAACCGGCCGACATGCCCGCGGAGTAATTAGAAAAGAAAGGCTTGCTTCTCTCCCCGCGGAATTTTACCTTATGGTCAGTACGGAAATTTAAAGGCACATGGCATGATTTTTTTACCGGATGATCGCTTACACATGCCGCTGTCAAAAGAACCGTCTTTAACACGCTTATACTGGTAGCGTTGTATTTCTTCCACAAAATGGTCCCACAAAGCTGATGAAGCATGACAAAGTTGAAATGCTAAGGGAAAAAGAACAGGGTTCGGGCCATGCACCTTTTAAAAATGGGAGTCCCCCGGAAGACGCTACGGCTCATGACCTGCTTACCCAGCTTTTGCAGAACATCGACGCGGCGATCTATACGTGTGATCACCAGGGACGCATCACCATGTATAACGAGGCTGCAGCGCGACTGTGGGGAAGGCGACCCCGGATCGGCGAGGATATGTGGTGCGGATCCTGGAAGATCTTTCGCCAGGACGGCAGCCAAATGGATCTCTCCGAATGTCCCATGGCGATAGCGTTAAAAGAAGGGAGGCCAGTCGATGGCCAGGAGATCGTGGTGGAACGCCCCGATGGCGTCCGGCGAAATATCTTACCCCACCCCAAGCCGCTCTTCAATGAACTTGGCGAGATCACTGGGGCCGTAAATCTCCTCGTTGATGTCACCGCCATTAAGCAAGCCAACTCACGGATTACGGAAAGCGAAGAACGCTTTCGAACGATGGCTGATCAGGCGCCGATCATAGTTTGGATAACCGACGATACAGGCCGGTGCAGCTACATCAACGCCAAATGGACCGAGGTGACCGGTGCAAGGCGGGAGGAGGCCATGGATGGGCTGTGGGTAAAGTACGTCCACCCCGACGATCGGGGTATCGTCGCCAGGCGATGGAACGAAGCGTTTGCCAGCCGCCAAAAATTCCGGTTCAAGGCACGGTACAAGACGCGCACGGGTGAGTTCGCCCAAATGATGATCAACGGAAGTCCACGCTACCATGAGACGGGAATTTTCGCGGGCTACATCGGCATCTTTGAAGATATTACCAAACTCGAAGACGCAAAGAATACGTTGGAACTGGAGGTCACCGAAAGAACACGCGATCTTTTGAAGCGCAATGAGCAACTGCGGTTGAGCGAAGAGCGCTACCACAAGATGGTGGCGGAGGTCGAAGACTATGCCATCATTCTGTTGAGTAAGGATGGCGTGATCGAGAACTGGAATCGCGGCGCCGAAAAGATCAAAGGCTACACGGCTGCTCAGGTGGTTGGTAAATCCTTTCAAATATTCTACACCGAAGACGACCGCAAACGTAACATTCCTCAAAAAAACCTGGAGGAAGCGGCGGGGGCAGGCCGGGTCTTTTACGAAGGGCTGCGGGTGCGCGCGGACGGTACCACCTTCTGGGGAAGCATTGCCCTGACAGCCCTTCATGACACCAACAACAACGTCATCGGGTTCACGAAAGTGACCAGGAATCTCAGCGAGATCAATGCCGCTGAAGATGCCCTTCGCAGTTCCACGATCGAACTGGCAGAGAAGAACCGGGAACTGGAGATGATGAACCAGGAACTTGCTTCCTTCGCCTACGTGTCGAGCCACGATCTGCAGGAACCCTTACGGAAAATCCAAACGTTCGCTTCGCGCATCGTGGAGACCGAGCACGACAACCTCTCCCCTAAAGGAAAGGACTATTTTATCCGCATACAGAACGCGGCGC
The DNA here is from genome assembly GCA_964551035.1 of uncultured Roseivirgaceae bacterium. Taxonomy (GTDB): domain Bacteria; phylum Bacteroidota; class Bacteroidia; order Cytophagales; family Cyclobacteriaceae; genus Chryseosolibacter. Next base: position 96,435 of record CAZKBK010000008.1, read on the forward strand.
TGCGGATGCAGACGCTCATCGAAGACCTGCTCGCCTACTCACGAACCAATACCGCCGACAAGGACCTTGAATTGGTCGACCTCAACAAAGTGGTCGCCGACGTGAAAACCGAGCTAAGGGAGACGATTGATGAAAAAAGCGCCATCATTGAATGCGGGGACCTTCCGACGTTGACCGTTATTGCGTTTCAGTTGCGGCAACTCATCACCAACCTGCTCAGCAATGCCTTGAAATTTTCAAAACCCGACGTCCGGCCGCACATTCGTGTTGACGCCTCCCTTGTGCATGGGCGGGATGTCCCGGTCAAGCAACTGAATTCGAGGAAGGCCTATCACCACATTACGGTGGCCGACAATGGAATCGGTTTCGAGCCCGAATACAGCCAGAAGATATTTGAAGTGTTCCAACGCCTGCACGGAAGGAGCGAATACAGCGGCACCGGAATCGGACTTGCCATTTGTAAAAAAATTGCTGAAAACCATGGCGGCCTGATTACCGTTGACGCGCAGCCCGACCAGGGTGCGACTTTCCATGTTTATCTGCCAAAAACCTAGCGGTGCGGAATTATAAACGCCACCAAAAAAAACGCCGGGACCATGCCCGGCGTTTTCGTTTTAATTAACCACTAGTATTTCAAGGGGACCGTCACAAGGGTATTTTCCCAAGCCAGGTGCATCTTCCCGCTGCTGCTGTCGCCGTCCAGGTCAATACTAAAGGCTTCAACTTCCTTCTCTGTAGACGTGGCGGGAACCGTGATTCGCGCAACATCCTTCGACTCATCGTAGCTGTAGGCACCCCACGTGTCGAGTTTGGAATTCAAAATGATCACCCAATTGTCCTTCCCGGGAATAGAGTACAAAGTGTACGTTCCGGCCGGAACCTTTTTGTCGCCAAAGGTGACATCGCGGTAAAGCTTGATCTCCGTGGATTCGTTGGCGCCGGTTCTCCAAACCTTTCCATAGGGTTCCTTTTCACCCAGCATCGTTCTGTTCTTCTTCTGAGGCCGGCCATAGATGATCCGGATAACCGGGTCCCCGCCACGTCCCTCTGTCCTCAGGTATTCGATATCGGCGGGACTCGCGTCAAGCCCGGCGAATTTCTGCGCTTCAGCAGGCACTGAAACAACGGCCACCATGAACAGGGCCAAAAAAGGGGTAAACATTCTTTTCATTTGGGTATTGTATTATGGTTAGTTATAGAAAGACTTTCGAAGACGTGAACAACATCCTTTAAAGCTAACGTAAAAATGCGCAAGATGCCTCATAAAAATATAAACGGTTCAATTCGCCGGCAACAGGCATTGAGCCATTAACAATTCGTTAACGAAGCCACATATTAGCCCCTTTGCCGCGGCGCTGACCGGCTAAAGTGTTAACTTTATTGCACCATATCCAACTTCATGCTTGCCTCAAAGGAACTTCAAAACAACCCGCATCTCTACGTTTTTCTTCCCCTACTCTACCTTGTCTGGTCGGACGCCGTACTGACTTCCCACGAGATGAGTGTGATCCGGGATAACATCGCCAAGCAAGACTGGATGACGGACCACGAAAAGCGGTTCCTGTTTTCGTTTCTAAACCCGACAACTCCACCGTCTTCCGCCGAACTGAAACGCTGGCTTGGGAAGATCCGGGCGTCAACGCAAGCCGCCACTGACGGTAAAACCATTGGCGCCATCGGTCTGGCGCTCGCCAATCAGCACGGGGCGTCGCGCCTGGATGCCATTGGTGAAAGCCTGGCAACCATCGAAAGCGAACTCGGTCTGATCAGCCGGGAAGCGTTGTTTCTCTTCAATGCCGGGGCACGTCAAACGTTCACCGAGACGCAGCAGACGGAATACACGTTCAATGTCGATGCCATGGGCGACATCCTTGACGGAAAGCAGAAAAAGCACATCTCGGCCCTCAGGGCAATGATCGCCTCCAAAGAATTCCAACTCGCGCAACCCGAAGCTATTCACGATTATCGGAAACAGGTGCTGAAATGGTGCCGGGTGCTTGCACGCCAGGGGTACGGAGCGATTGCCTACCCAAAGGAATACGGTGGCGCCAACGACATGGAGGCGTATTTTACGGTCATGGAAACGCTGAGCTATCACGACCTTAGCCTGGTGGTAAAGTTCGGCGTCCAGTTCGGCCTCTTCGGGATGAGCATCTACTTCCTCGGTACCGAACACCATCACCGGCGTTACCTGAAGGACGTTGGCACGCTGGACCTTCCCGGCTGTTTTGCCATGACGGAAATCGGACACGGTTCCAACGTCAGGGGAATCGAGACCACCGCAACATACCAGCACAGCGAAAAGTGCTTTATTATCAACACGCCGCATGAGACCGCAAGCAAGGAGTTCATTGGCAACGCGGCCCTTCATGGCCGCATGGCAACGGTGTTTACGAAACTGATTGTCGACGGACACGATTACGGCGTCAGCGCATTCCTTGTTCCCATCAGGGACCAGGCAGGGCAGGCCATGCCGGGCGTCACGATCGAAGATTGCGGAAAAAAGATGGGCTTGAACGGTGTCGACAACGGGATTCTGCATTTTGACAATGTGCGCATTCCCAGGGAAAACATGCTGGACCGGTTTGCACAGGTCGACGACAACGGCAAATTCCAGAGTCCTATTTCAAGTGACAACCGCCGGTTTTTCACCATGCTGGGCACGCTCGTGGGGGGCCGCATCGGCATCCCCCGCTGTGGCCTGAGCGCGGCAAAAACCGGACTGGCCATCGCTATCCGGTACGGCGACCAGCGGCGACAATTCGGACCGGAAGGCGCACCGGAGGTACCTATCCTGAACTACCGCACACACCAGCGCCGCCTCATGCCCCTGCTCGCAAACGGATACGCCCTTCATTTTGCGTTGCAATATCTCACAGACCGGTTCATGACCCGTACCGACGCAGATATGCAGGAGATCGAAGCGCTGGCAGCGGGGCTGAAGGCGTGGGCAACCTGGAACACCACACGCACGTTGCAGGAATGTCGCGAGTGTTGCGGTGGGAAGGGCTACATGTCGGAGAACCGCATCGACGACCTTAAGAACGACACCGACGTGTTCACCACGTTTGAGGGCGACAACACCGTGCTCATCCAACTTGTCGCCAAAAGCCGGCTTACCGGGTTCGCGCAGGAATTCAGCAGCATGAACCTGTTCGGAATCCTTAACTACGTAACCCAGCAGGCGCGCACCACACTGGCCGAAAAGAATCCCTTCGCGGTGCGAAACACCGATGACGAACACCTCATGGATCCCGAGTTCCATCTGAATGCTTTTTCATGGCGCGAGCGAAGCATCCTTTCGTCGGCAGCGCGCCGGCTCAAAAGCTACATCGACGACGGGATGGATTCATTCGAAGCCTTCAACCAATGCCAGGACCACCTGGTACAGGTAGGCATGGCCTATGTGGAACGCATTATCCTTGAGGAATTTCAAAATGCCATCCAACGGATCGCGGACGATCCGTGCAAACAATCGCTGAAGCGCCTGGCATCCCTGTTCGCCCTGTCGCAGATAGAGAAAAACAAGGGATGGTATCTCGAGAACGGATATCTCGAAGGTGTGAAGACCAAGGCAATCCGCAAAATGGTGGACAGGCTATGCTCCGAAGCAAGGCACGAAGCGGTCCCGCTTGTCAATGCTTTTCGGATCCCCGATGCGTGCCTGGCGCCCATCGCGCGATGACTGCATTCGATTGCAACTTCGCCCGCAGACCCGGTTGACCTTTTAATACAGATAACGCTTCCGCCGCATATTTACGTCGACTACCTTCGCGCCGGTTCCGGCGTGGCCTGAAATTCTTCAACGCATCGACCGAATGGCGAAACGGCAACAGTTCATTCTTATTCTTACGCTTGGAGCGCTCTCCACCATCAGCCCGTTTTCCATCGATATGTACTTGCCGGGGTTTCCGGCAATTGCCGATGACCTGGATACGACCATCGCGCAGGTACAACTCTCCCTCACGAGCTACTTCGTAGGCATTGCCGCGGGGCAACTGCTTTACGGCCCGCTTCTCGACAGGTATGGACGAAAACCGCCGCTTTATGCCGGCCTTTCTGTTTATGTGATCACGTCGCTCGGATGCGCCTTTACGGAATCGATCGACGCGCTGGTTACGATGCGGTTTTTTCAGGCGTTAGGTGGATGCGCGGGGATGGTGGCCGCCCAGGCTTTGGTGCGCGACCTTTTTCACGTCAGCAGGACGGCGCAGGCTTTCAGTTGGATTACCCTGGTGATCGCCGTATCGCCCATGATCGCCCCTACCGTGGGCGGGTATGTCACGGTGGCCTTCGGATGGCACGCCGTGTTCGTCCTTCTTGGCATTATTGCCGTAGTCATCCTCGCCGGGGTCTACCTCATCCTCCCCGACGGAAAAGGCGCAGATCCCGATATTTCCCTGCGTCCTAAAGCGGTATTGAAAAACTTCCTGAAGGTGTCAAGCCAATCGCAATTTCTGGTGTACGGCCTTGCGGGTGGCATTGCCAGCGCCGGACCCTTCGCGTATATCGCCGGGTCGGCTTACGTTTTCATCAACATCTATGGAACCTCCGAGCAGGAGTATGGATGGATCTTCGCGATCATTGGCGGAAGCATCATCGGGGGCACGCAACTCAACCACTTGTTGTTAAGAAGGTTTTCAAGCCAGCAGGTCGTAAAATATACGCTCACGCTTCAAGCCCTTCTCGGCGTCGTACTCCTGACCGGAACCGTTTTTCAATGGTATGACAAAACGGCGTTCGTCCTGGCAACGGTATTCTTTCTCGCCGGCCACGGCCTTGTTAACGCGAATGCGACGGCGTTGTCGCTGGCTCCATTTTCCCGTTACGCCGGAAGCGCGGCGTCCCTCCTCGGCAGCTTCAGAATGGCTATGGGCGGCATCGTCTCCGGTCTCGTGAGCGCCCTGCACAACGAGACCGCCATTCCTATGATCGCGGTCATGGTGGGGTGCACCGTCATCGGCGGACTCGTCCTGCTGTCGGGAAGATCGACCGTCAAATACCGCGCGCGCAGGAAAGACATCGAGGAAAAACCCGACCTCCTTCTCTAAGCCGCCATCCCCCTTCGCTCACGGCTGGCATACGATTTTATCGTTGCTTGGGATCATGGCAAGATCTGAAATGCATCCGCTGAAGACCTCCCTGCAGTTGGAAGATGAAATCGAACTTCACAAAAAGGCCTGGATCGTTCAACGGGTTGGCTGGGTTCTGCTCTTCCTCACAGTTATTGCCGCCTCCGTCGGGCTGTTTGGCAATGGTATCCTCAGCAAAAGAACGATGACAAAAAGTGGAACTGAAATCAGGTTCGAGCGTTTCGCGCGCCTGGAAAGCCCGTTTGTACTGCGAATTGAGACGAGCGCGGTCGGACCCCTAACCACGGTGGCGTTGCCGCAGGCATACCTCACCGAGATGAAGATCCGTCAGGTTCAGCCGCAGCCCGCTTCAGAGGAAGTAAAAAAAGGAATGACCGTCTTCTCATTTTCTGTTGACGATGGCGCCGTTATCAACTTTTTCCTGGAGCCGCAAACGATCGGTACTCTCCAGGGCCAATTCCTTGTGAACAACACGTCGTTCGACGTCTCTCAATACATTTACCCATAGCCATGAATCCAGTAGTTCGGGCCGTGGCGATCTATCTTTCCTCTTGTTGATCTTCAGGATCATTGGAAAAAAAAGTCTGGCAGAGTCCACAACATTCGATTTCGTGTTACTGCTCGTCCTCGGCGAAGTTACGCAGCAGGCGCTCGTTGGCCAGGACTACTCGCTGACCAACGCTTTAATACTGATTACGTCGCTGATCGCCGTTGATTTGGCGTTTAGTTTCCTGAAGGACAAGTTCCCGGGATTTGGAAAGGCAGCCGAAGGTATTCCGCTGATTATCGTTAACAACGGAAAGCCGCTCAGGGAGCGGATGCATAAGCTGAAAGTCTCCGAAGAGGATGTCCTTGAATCCGCGCGCCTCACCTTTGGCCTGGAGGCAATGGATGAAATCAAGTACGCAATCCTCGAAAAAGACGGCTCCATCTCGATCGTGCCAGCGAAAAAACATACCCCTTAGAAATATACGCCACTTCCGCAGGCATAAATCCGCGACAACCGCCGATGCCTGCGCGACTATCTCCCGGTCACCGCGGAGGCCGCCGACCGCTCAACTACCTTGATGAGCATACCCCGTTCGACAGGTTCGGCAAGGGACATTCCATTGAGAATGGCATGTTCCTCCATTCGATTTGACGCTACACCGAGGCGTGAGAGGGCATCACTGAGCGGGCCGTTGGAAGGAACGGTCTTGACGCGAATGCGTTCCGGCTGCCGGTTGATCTTATCGGGGTCGTTAAGTTCGCGGAATCCGCCCATCGTGTTCTGAAAGAGACGGCTGTAGGTATTGAAGGTGGAGGATGCGGAAGCACCGACCATCGCGTAATAATTTCCACCGTGCCGGATCACATAACTCAGTGTGCGGATGGGTTGCTGGCCTTGTTGTTGCTGGTCGGCGACCATCACGATGGCGGGCAATCCATTCACCTGATGGGATTCCGACTCGACCAGCGTCAACTGGAAATTCTGAAGTACAGCCTGGGCGGCGTTTTCCAGCGAATTGCCCTGAACAAGCATCAGCAACATGAGCGCGTTCCCGTCAGGGGCCACCATTTGTACCTGCTGCGGCGTATTCTGAATATTCCATTGTGTCGGCAACGGGAATTCAAAGCGCAACACCGGATGGTAGAAGTGGTTGTTTTCAACAAAACCCTGCTTCGGATCCTCGCCATAGACAATTCCATCGATCATCTGAAGGTATCGGTTGCGATTAACATCGAGTTCGCCCGACGCGTCAAGTTTCCTTTTCCACTCCTCTGCTTCCCGCGCGACCTTTACTTCGCGGTTCGCAGGGTCGGGGTGCGTCGATAAGAACGTGGGGATCTCGTCGGCGCCGGATTGCTCCCCAAGCCGGTCCAGGGTCTCAAAGAACCCGGCCATCTCACTAGCGTCATATCCGATCTTCGTCGAATATTCCACGCCCAGTTTGTCGGACTGACTTTCCGCGTCCCGGCCAAATTTCAGAAACAGCAATTGGACGCCGGTGCTTGCCAGGTCCGCGACCTGCGCAAACTCCGGCGAAATAACGGAACCAGCCACCAATCCGATCTGTGCCAGCGTTGCCTTGCTGTATTGTTTTGCCGAATGCCGCGCGGTAATGTGACCGATCTCGTGCCCAAGAACGCCGGCGAATTCGGCTTCGTTGTTGAAGTGGGCCATGATGCCCCTGGTAAAGTACACGTAACCGCCGGGAACAGCAAACGCGTTGACAACGGGAGAGTCCAGTATTTTGAACTCATAGGGCAAGTCCGGCCGGTGTGAGATCGCGGCCATTTCCTCTCCTTTCTCCGTAATGAAATGTTGTAATTCAGCGTCGTCGTAGACGCCAAATGTGTTCGTAATCTGGGGATCGGATTGTTTTCCCATGGCAATTTCCTGTTCCCTGGAGAGCAACATAAAGTCACGCTTCCCGGTTACGGGATTCTTTGCACAGGAGTTCACTACCATCGAAAAAGCAACCATACAGCCCGCCGCAAGCAGTCGTCTCATCATTTTAGATACAGTTATTGATTCCGGCTGGACTGTTAAAAATACATACCCGACAACCTGCGCTTCCCGAAGCCGCCGGGCAGTTACTTCTCTCCCCTTTCGATAGCTTTCGTAATGGACCGAACGATCCCATCGAGTTCGTTGGCCGCATGCTGGAGATGTTTGCCGATTACACGGCCCTCATCGTCAAGGCGGGTTTTGAGGATAAGGTTGATGAGGCCGAGGATGCTGGCCAATGGACTGCGCAGCTTATGCGCATTGATAAAAGCGTACTCCTCGAGCGCTCGGTTCTTTTTTTCAAGTTCCTGTGTCCGCTGGTTGACCAGCATTTCGAGGTTTTCGTTGATGCCCTTTATCTCTTCGGCTTGCGCCATGATTTCCTCGTTCTGTGCCTGGATTTCCTCCGTCTTCCGCTGGATCTCGAGCGTGCGTTCTTCGACTTTTCGCTCGAGAATGATCTTGTCGTCGATAAGCTGGCGTTCCCTGTACTTCACAAAAGAATAGGCAAAAACGATGAGCAACGCCACCACCGCGATGTAAAAGGGAGTTGTCGTCCAAAACGGCGGCGCGATAGAAAAATGCAGCGTCGCTTCCGGAGCACCAGCAAAGTCATCGCTGTCGGCGGACATTACGCGGAAGGTGTAATCGCCAGGGGGTAGTCGTGAGTAGGTAACGGCATTGTCCGAGGTAGCGATCCAGTCATCGTCATAATTCTCCATCTTGTAGCGGTACTGGAGACCCGCGGCGTTCTGGAACCAGAAGCCGTGAAAGGTAATGTTGACGTTGTTTTCGTCATGGCTCAGGGAAGGCCTTTCGGAGAAATCGATCAGTTGATCGAAGACCTTCATTCGATCGATAAAAACGCACGGTTTATGCTGCGCTGCCGCCCGCTCCGGCGAGAAGCGAACGATGCCATCGGCGGTGCCCATGTACAGGTTTCCCTCGCGATCACGGGACACCGCATTCAATGTTGGAATCTTGTCGCGAAGGCCGTACTCCTCCCCTCGAAAGCGGATAGACTTTTCCACGGGGTCGATGATATCAATGCCGAGGTCGTGAACCGCAACGACGTGCCCCCGCTTGTCGGAGGTTAAAATGTTCACATCGTTGCTGCGCAGCGGTACGGCTGTTTCCATCGGCACAAACTTTCCTTCGCTAAATCGAAACAACCCGTTTCCCTGCACACTGGCCCATACCTGACCAAGGCTGTCCTCGGCGAAACCATAGACCACCTGCGACGGAAGGCCTTCATCGTAATGCAGGATCCTGCCCTCGTCGAGCACGTCAACGCCCCTTCCATCCGTTCCCAGCCAGGCCCTGCCCCTGGAATCTATAAAAACCTGATAGATGAAGTCGGATGCAAGCCCCGAAGCGCGGCTGAAGTTGGAGAACGCAACCCTGTCGCCATCCAGGGTGAGTCGCTCGACGCCCCCGAGCGTTGCCAGCCAGATCTCGTTGTCGCGGCCGGTAATCTGCAACACATTGCCGTTGCGCAGTTCGTCACTAAAGAATTCAACCCTGCCGGTTTCCTGTCTGATCCTGAGCAATCCCTCTCCGTACAGCCCGGCCCAAAGATCACCCCGGTCGTCGCAGTAGAGGCTTATGACCGTATACCGACCATAGGGCGTATGGGCAAGCGGTTGTGCGTAAGTGACGGTGCCGCGAATGTCAATCGACCGTTTGAACAGTCCGTCCGGTGTTGAAAACCAAAGACTCCCGTTGCGATCCGGCGCCACGGCCAGCACGTTCCGATTTGAAGCCGGTCCCAATGACTCGATGAATTGAAGCTCTGCGCCTGAAGTCCGCACAATGCCCGCCTTCGTTCCTGCCCAGAGATTTCCTTCACGATCATTAAAGAGCGTCACAATATCGGCAAGCGCGTATCCTGGCTCTTTTCCGAAACGGTAAAGTCTGGCATTGTCGAACTGATACAACATCAGTCCGGCCTGTCTCGTGGCAAACCACATCCTGTCGTTGGTAACGATGAGGTCTGACACGGACCCGTAACTCCAGTCGGACAGGATGGAACTGAATTTTCGTGTCGACACATCATATCGGATGATTCCCGCGTCTTCGGTCGCGAACAACAGCTCGCCCGCGGAGGCCCACACGAGTTTCTTGACGATGTTGTCAGGAAGCCCATCTTCATAGTCAAGCACCTCGAGGTCAACGTCGGTACTGTCGAGGTGGCATATCACGATCCCACCGTCGGTGCCCGCCCAGATGTTTCCCTCCTCATCCTCCAGCAGGTCGTAGACGAAAAGGTCGGGCATACCTTCCATGTCATCGACCCGGTAGAGGCGGTTGTGAACGTAATAGTAGAGCCCGTCGTTCCGCGTCGAAAACCAAAGTCGCCCACGCCTGTCGAACAGGATATCGGACACGGGGCGGGTGGCCGATCCCTCCGGCGGATCAAATGCCGTGATCTTGCCGTCGTCGAGTATGGACAGATGGCCATTTTCATGACCGATCCAGATGCGTCCAAGGGAATCCTGGGCGATTGCAGTTACCTGATCGTCCTGCAAGCTGTCGTTGACGGTATAGCGATGATAGTTCCGCCCGTCGAACCTGAACAACCCCCGGTCCGTTCCGAACCAGACAAAGCCATTGCGATCCTGGAAAATCCGATTTACATGGATCGGTTCATTCTTTTTAAGAAGGCGGTAAGTTTGAAAGAAAGGCATTTGCGCACCGACGCGAAAAGCGGTACCCAAAAGCAGCAGAAGGGAGATTGCGGTACACCTCACCATGGCTCACTGAAACTTCATGGTTGCCCTGAAATCGACTTCTATCTCCGTCGCGATCTTTTGGCTGACAATGTTAGGAATTGCAATGTTGTGGTCGGCAAGCGGCACCATAAAATTCGATTCCACGACTACCGTTCCATTTTGAATAGCGATCGTACTCCGGATAATGCGTGTCTGCTTCTGTCCATGGATGTCAAGCTCGCCTTTTGCCCTCACCTCGTGTATGCCATCGGTTGAAAAATCGACCTGCTCGATAATTTTCCCATTGAATGTGCCCTTCGGATAGCTGTCACTCTCCATGTATTTTTCGTTGAAGTGTTCTCGCTGCAACTCACTGTTGAATCCGCGAAAGCTCTTGATGTCGATGGAGAAAGCGAATTGTTGTGTTAAAGGATTGATAATACCCTGGACATTATCGCTGCTGGCCTTGATCAATTCCAATTGCGCATTGGATGTAAAATCGATCCTGCCCTCGGTAATGTTGATCCGGCCTTGCCCCTGAACCAACCCGGGTAGCAGCGGCGTGACTACAAAGATGAGCGCCCATCGGCAAAAAAAACGGGAAGGACCAACACGCAGAAGCGACCAAACAAAACCCACAACCTTCATTTTCAGCAGAATTAAGTCTACAATATCAGCATTTCAGGCCATTTTTCTGATATGCGCCTTAAAAATGCGGGAAAATTAGACCCCGGGAAATAAAAGGTGTCACCAATATTTCGAATGCCGGGAAAATTAGACCGGATCGGCACGGAATGCAATGGCAGGCTGCTTTCGCGGAACTCAGATGCTTGTTGGTGTCAGACTTTCTTGATCGCGAGCCTGTTGATCTGATTGATCTCGCCAGGACCACCGCCCCGGTCTTCAAATCGGATATAGTCTTCCCGGAATTCAACCACATCCCAAATATCGGTAAGATGGTGTATGGTCTCGTCGCCGTCGATATTGATCTCCAGCACCACACCCCCGTTATACTTATCGGTCAGGTTCCAGGTTCCGCGATACGCCGAGGGCAGAATGTTCAACATGCCATCCGGGCTGAATTCCAGGACATAATCTGAAAACTGGTCGGTAGTCTCATCGCCGTCAAAATAGAGGTCGACCACCCATGGAGACGATTGGAGAATGGATTTAATGTAGTCCTGATCCTCAACCGGCGCTTCTCCCTTGAGGCAGGAGGACATCAACACAAGTAAAAAACATAGTCGCAAGAGGAAGGAGTAAGCAGGTGCTGTCATTGTATTTCTATTGTTCCGTTTCGTGCCCGTGTTCCGTTTCGTGCCCGGCAATATTTGTCTTCCTTCCCGCCGTGCGCGCTATTGTCCCAGGACGCCTTTACAGGTCAGAGAACGCGGGATGGAATAGGTAAATGAAATTGCTCGGGATCACACCTGTTGCAATCAAGATCGTGCCGCCGGAGACGCGCAGCCTTCGTGGCTTTGTAACCGGCCTATTGTTTCCCGCGTACCGTTACACAGAAACCACTGGGTATCGTCTTCCACACCATTGCCTGTAAGTCACGTTGGAGGTTCCGGGCCGCGCTTCGACCAGCCGTCCCTTTTTGCGTCTCTTTTACGGCACGGGGAATGCCTCCCGTGCGTAATTGATTGATCCAAAAGCTGTAAACTCAGCAATATCCATGGCATTCAAAGGGGATTATATCTCCGGACCGCGCATTTTCCGTCCCGTCAGGCGGAAAGAGCCCTGGTTGGCACGTTCTTTTTAGCCATGGGGGTGACTATAACAGTCAACCTTCAGGTATAGGTTAGGTAAATATAAAGCCCCTGGAAGCCGTCCGGGGGCTTTATGCATTATGTCCCTCCAATTCTTCCCCCGCCTGCCACTTCAGGCCCGCATCGTGCACGCGGTTCAACTGGACCACGTGACGCTTCACATGCAACGCAAGAAAATAGATATGTTGATAAATGTCGAGTTTGCCAATCGAATTGACTGACAGGCTTACCCTGTGCCAGGCCCCTTCGCCCTTCGGCATGTCGTCGAGGATATTCAAACATTCATAGAGTTGCCCCCGAAGTGCATGCCGCACGGTCACGGCCGGAGCAACACCAGACGGCAGCATGTGTTCAGGGCAATCCCACAGAAAGCTTTCCGGATCAGCCACGGCCTCCAGCGCCGGGTTGAAAAAGACGTAGTCCCCGGGCAGGGCCGGGCCATCGTTTTGCCTGGCAATCTCTTTCGCGCGCGCATGCCCCCTCCTAATGAGTTTGAGCAGGTAGTGATTGGTAAGCATGACGTGTTCCAGCACTTCTGCGGCGCTCCAGGCATGTGCGGCAATGCGTCTCCCCACGCGTTCGTCATCAAACCACCCGTCAAGGGCGGCAAAGCCGCTGACGAGGGTTGCATCTATTTTCGATATGATTTGTTCTATTCGCATTTAACTGACAGTTCATTGAAACAAAAAACCCCCGAAGTTCCATTCGGGGGGTCAAAAAGGTATTGTCGTTAATGCGTTGGCCTACGATACCCCCCGAATATGGCAATCCCGTGCAATATCCTTGCAGCGGCGCCCGGTCAGTATGTGTATCGTGGTATTCATGATGACACAAAAATAGATTTTTTTCAGACACCGGGGGGTGAAACGCGATGTTTTTTTACCGGAACGGTCGAAGGGCGTTAGGCGTCTGCACAGCACCCGGCACCTATTTCCCTTGTCAGCGTGTCTGATCTGAGTTATGCCTTATTTTTGTAGAAACGCCTTGTAACATGGAGGACCATTTTTTCCGAACAAGTATTACGCCGGAACCGCCTGTAAAAACCCGGCCTGAGATTGATGTTGAAACGCTGGCCCAGATCGACCCCGATGTTTTGGAAGACTCGTTCGTGTATGTGCATTGCAATTTTCACAACACCTGGAAAGACATGCTGATTCGGGTATGGCGTACCACGTACCTGGTCGACCAGGCCTCCGGCACGAAATCACCGCTCGTCCACGCGGAGAATATTTCAATAGCGCCGATGTGGACGCGGATACCCGACCACCAGGCTTATTCCTTCCTGCTTATCTTCAGCGCGCTCCCGAAAACTTGTCAAACTTTCGACCTCGTCGAGGAGATCGACCAGCCCGGGGGATTTCATATCGCCAACATTTCGCGCAACAAGACGGACGTATATCACGTCGACATCTGAACGACTGCCGCTACTCGCTGCGCAACGATGTGACCGGGTTTGCCAACGAGGCCTTTACGGCGTGATAGCCAATCGTTAACGCAACCACCACCAACACCATGGCGAAACTCGATACATAGGTCAGCGCATCAATGGTGGTCCTGTAAGTGAAATTTTCCAGCCACTGGTCAAGAATTGCGTATGAGGCGGGAATGGCGAGGACAAAGCCAATGATCAACAGCCACGTAAAGTCCATGTAAATCAAACGCAGGATGCTTGGGACACCGGCGCCCAACACCTTGCGCACACCGATCTCTTTCACCTTGCGCTGGACCACAAACAAAACGAGCCCATAAACCCCCAGGCATGAAATAAGAATCGCAATGATCGTGAATGCCTGAATGATCGTGCTGAAATTTTGGAAATTCCGGTACAGGTTGTCGAGCTGCTCATCGAGGAAGGAATACTCAAAGGCTTTTTCCGGGAACATTGCCTGCCACTCGCGTTCGAGCAACTCCAGCGTCGGCTGAACGTCCGCATTGGTAAACCGGATCGACAACGTGTTGTACTGGTTCGGATTCATCTCCAGCACCATCGAAGCAACGGGCGTGGTAAGGGACGTAAAATTGAAATCATGGATGATACCAATCACTTTTCCTTCCTTGCCCTCGCGATTCAATGTCTTCCCGATGGCCTCCTCAGGTGTTCCCCAGTTAAATTCGCGTACAGCGGTCTCGTTGACGATAAAGCCTTCCGCGGGATCGGTACCATGAGCCTCGCTGAATCCGCGACCGGCCACCAACTCCATTCCAAAGGTTTCAATAAAATCGTAGTCGACACTGATGTTGGCGCAAAAGAGATTGTCCTCCGCGTCCCAGCCTTCGGGTATCGTTTGCCGGAATACAGCCCCCAGGCCGGGGGGGTTCGACGACAACGCGGTGGACTGTACGGCACTTTGTCCCTCGATCACATCGCGGAACGTTTTTAACCGCGTTCTGAACGTTGAATCATTCTGACGGAATATTCCGTTGAGGTTTGCACTGAATAGCGGAACGTTAATAATCTGGTCTTTTTGAAACCCGAGGGGCCGGGTGGCGATGTAGTCCAACTGCTTTACAATTAGCAGCGCCCCGCTCAGGAGCATACACGCAATCATAAGTTGAAAAACGACCAGTACCCTCCTCATCAGGGGCCTCCCGTACCGGCCGCCGCTGCCCTTCAACGCGTTGATGGAATTGAAGCGGGTCACGAACCAGGCGGGATAGCCGCCTGCCATCAGGGTGATGGCCACCAGCAACAAAGCCGACGCGCCGATCATGGTCGCATCCACCGTGCCTGCGAAGGTGAGCGTCTTGTTGGTCAGCGTGTTCAAAACGGGAAGGGCCGCGTAAAACACGCCGAATGCCAACATGAGTGCCAGCAATCCAAACAGGAAACTCTCGGCCAGAAACTGGGCGACTAGTTGAGATTTCAACGAGCCCAGCACCTTTCGTATTCCGATCTCTCTCACCCGCGTCAGCGATTGCGCCGTGCTGAGGTTGACATAGTTGATGCATGCGATCACCAGCGTCAGGATGCCGACACCGATAAAAATCAACAAGTTGGACCAAGAGTTCGTCGGCGAGGGTTCCGCCAACAGCGTACTCTCCAGGTGGATATCCGTGAGCGGCATGAGCGAAAACACCTGGCCCATTTGCAGTTGCGGGAGGGCGTATTTTTCAACAAAGGCCGCGAATTTTTCATTGACACCCGAAGGATCGGCGCCAGGCTTCAGCAACACATAAGTGTAGGAATGGCTGATCACAAAATTGACCGAGAGATTCTGGCGGAGAAGTTGTGCCGCCCGGTCCGACTCCATGTCGTACATGTTTTCGTAGGGCACCAACATGTTGAATCGAAGGTGTGAATGCTCCGGAAACGCCCTAACTACGCCGGTCACTTTGAAGGCATGCTTCCCGCCGAAAGTAAGGGACGCGCCGATCGGGTCATCCTCGCCGAAGTATTTCGTAGCCATTTCTTCAGTGATGATCACGGTGAACTCGTCGGTGAGCGCACGCTGTTTGTCGCCGCGGACAAATTCAAAAGTAAAAATGTCCATGATCGCAGCGTCAGCGAAGTAGACGCGGGACTCCTCAAATGCCCTATTTTCGTTTGGAACGGCAATGCTGATATTTCTGCCATACAGGCGCGCCGCTTCTTCAACTTCGGGGAAGAATTCCTTCATTCTCGGCGCAATCGGAGGCGGCGTCTGGGCCAGTTGGAAGTCGTTTGGGGCGACATACTTCAAACGATAAACACGGTCGTGTTTTTCATGAAACCGGTCAAAGCTAACTTCAGATCTGACGTAGGCAAGGATGAGCAAGGCCAGCGCCAGCCCGGCGGTGAGCCCTACAAAGTTGATGACCGAGTAAGCCTTGTACTTGAGGATGTTTCGACCCGCGGTCTTGAAGAAATTTCTCAGCATGGGAGTCAGTCGTTATCTGACTAGATACGTAATCGCTACGAAAACAGGTGCCTGTTTTTCTTTGAACGGCCAACAAAAGGGGTTTGAGACCGGCACCCCACCCGATATATACCTGCACGTAACGCAAGATGAGGGACTACGCCCCGCGTTGGCATTTGATTTTTCCTGACGAACTATCTATTCAAAGAACCATGAACAAACAACTGACATCGGCCATTGGCGGCCTCGCGGGTGCCGCCGCCCTCACCCTGCTGAACAAGACCACGGACAAAATCGACAAAAGTGCGCCACACATGGACCTGCTCGGTCTTAACGCGGTTGCCAAACTGGTGAAAGGCTCCGGAGTCAAACAAGTCGTGTCGGGGACGCCGATGAATGCCGCGCTGGCCGGCGACCTCTTCAGTAACACGCTCTACTATGGACTGGCGAATGGCAAGACCGCAAAGGAGACATTCATCCGGGGCTCGCTGCTGGGCGCGGCTGCAGGCCTGGGTGTTATGCTGCTGGCAAAGCCGCTGGGGTTGGACGAACGTGCCGCGCGCGCTTCCGTGAAAACGAAAGCCATGACCGTGGCATGGTATGTCCTGGGGGGACTTGCCGCCGCCACGGTGATCAGCCTGCTCGACAAGAAAACGAGTTCTGAAAAGTGATCCGGGTGCTCGCGCTTGTCCTGACGCTCGCCGGAATGGTCGGCCTGGTTTTAGGCGTTCTGGGTATCTTCGGCGACAACCTCGTTGCGGTCAATGCCTGGGCGCTTGCAATCCTTGGATTCATCTTCTTTCTCGCGGGAATCGGGCTGCTCAAGCGCGGTGATTAGCGCCCGGGACAAGATCAACCAGGTACGGAACCATCGTTCCGGTCTTTTCTTCGTTCCTTCCGCCGTTCGCGGCGATCGTCCCCTTTCGGTTTTTCTTCCGTCCTGGCTTTTTCGCCGGTGACGTCCTTGCTGGTAGCCTCTGTTTCTACGGCGTCGCCGTCCTGAGGAGTCGCGTGTGGCTGTTCCTCCTGCTCGCGAACCTCATTCGATCCGACCGAGCCATCGCCGCTACCGTTATGTTCAGATAAATTCATGTCAGCGGGCACCGGCGAGCCCGCCATATTAGGTGTGGCGCGCTGCACATTCCCGGTTCCATCGCGCGCACGGCCGCGATTGTCCGACAATACTGCGGGCGAACCAGCGCCGCTGGATGTGCGATACATGATGGCCTGGGCGCTACCGGCGGGTTGCCCTCCACTTGTTTCCGACTGCGCGTTCTCCGGCGCGTTGGCGCCTTCATGCTCCGGCCCAACACCGGCCGGGTTGCCCTCGCTCTCCGTTGCTCCGCCATCCCCGTTGACGGGCGGCCGCGCCTCTTCGCGTTCATTCCGCCATGCGTTTTCCGAGCGTTGTCCGCCCAACGACCGCGCGCGGTCCCCGGCCGCCTGCTCCTTCGCTTTCTCGAGGCTGTCCTTTCCATCCTGGCCGTAAGCTGCCATCAGGCTGCAGAGGCCGAACCCCATTATCCATGCCGTTATCTTTTTCATAGCGATTGATTTGCCCTGCTTCTAAAAACGTGATGCCATTCACGCCAGCGGGCTGGCGGGGTCACACCGGCATGCACTGAACACGGCACCCTGCAAGCATGCCTACATTTGAAGGTGAATAGAAAGGGAAGAGTCAAGGCGAAAAAAAACGAAAAGAAAAAAGGGCATCAGCGAACTCACCTTGCATCAGTGCCATCCGGCATCCTTGCCTCCCAAATCCACAAATCCAATCCACTCGGCAGCAAAAAGTTTATCGCACAATGCCCTTTGTTACCTGACTAAAACGTAACTATAAAAGAAGCACAGGTAATTACGGGGGTTCAATTAAAAAACTATTCCCGTGATACCCTGTACTTCAAACACTGAGGAACTCACGATGCTGGGGAATAAAATGCAGGCTTCAAGCCGCGACTTGTGCGTATATTTAGGGCCCAAAACAAATCGAGAGATGGTAATTACCTATGTGATCATGGCCATTACGGTCGGCGTCAGTTTTTTCGCCTGGAGCCGGCCCGCGATACAGGCCGGGTTCATGATGAATCCCTACCGGATACAGCAACGCCATGAATATTATCGGTTCGTGACGTCAGGATTTATACACAACGACCACGTCCATCTCCTGTTCAACATGGTATCCCTGTATTTCTTTGGAGAGAGCACGGAAGTGAAGTTCCGTGCCATCTTCGGCGAAAGCGGTCCGGTTTATTTTATCGGACTCTACCTGCTGGCGTTGATCGTTTCTGACCTGCCAACGTTTTTCAGGCACAAGGATCATCCCTATTACAATTCGTTGGGCGCGTCCGGCGCGGTGTCGGCCGTTATTTTCGCCTCGATCCTGCTCAGTCCCCTCACCAACGTGTGCATGCTCGTCATTTGCCTTCCCGGGTTTATCATGGGCCTGCTCTTCATTGTCTTTTCATACTACCAGGGCCGGAAATCCGCCGACAACATCAATCATGACGCGCACCTTTACGGTGCCTTGTTTGGTCTGCTGTTTTGCATCGTCATGTATCCCTATTCCCTGCGATCCTTCTTCGACCAGGTATCCCAGTGGCGGATGTTGGAATAAAAAATAAAACAGACTCCGCCCGAATTGTTTAAATTGGTTTAAAAGGCGCGCCGTCGGAATTTTAACGCCTGCCAGCACCGCTTGACGAAAAAATATTCGGGCCGCTATCGATCGCGGTCATCATTCGCCCTCTTTTCACGCCCCGTGGCGTTTGCATTCCATGCGCTATATTTCGGAAAATTGAAACCTTCCCATAGTGGTTTCGTTGTAACTGTAGTGAATGATTTTTTGAGTATCGGCAGAACACGTATGATTGCTGAAGATTTTTTAAAACGGAATTTGGCGGGGGTGCTCAAACACCGAATAAAAGGACGTTCACGTCCATCCGCAACAAAGAGAAATGATCGAATGGGTTGGGTGACCATATATATCACGGGAAAAGAGGACTTCAGGGACGACGTACGGGAAAAGCTTGATGGTTCCGATCTCAAGATCATGCCCGGCTACATCACCGGAATGGACAATGATTCCCTGTTCTCCGACATGTACTGGGTGGATGAGAAGATCGACCTCCGCAACCTAAAGGAAGCGGTTGGAAGCAAGCTGGTCTGGAAGTATCGCCTCCGTTTTTATAGTAACCTGGAAGATTTTATCGAATCCCAGAATCAGAAAAAGAAGGGAACCGAGTTCACCGACGAAGAGCGGGCCCTTATCCGCGAAATGCAGGCAGCGCGGTAGCGACAGTTTAGAGGTTTAGGTTAGGTTATATAGGTTTGGCAGTCCTTTGTCGTTTCCGGCAAAGGATTTTGCTTTTTTAGGCACAGCGCTGTAAATAAAAAAACCCTCCAAAAGGAGGGTTTTCTGATGGAGTGATGATCTATTAATTCGCCAACCTTACGTTAACGGCATTTAAACCTTTCCTTCCTTCTTTAAGCTCAAAAGTGACCTCATCCTTCTCGCGGATGGTGTCGACCAACAAGCCTGATACATGGACAAAGTACTCTTGTCCGGTAGCTGTCTCTTTCACAAAACCAAAACCTTTGGCTTCGTTAAAGAATTTTACTGTTCCTGATTTCATTTGATGTGATTAGTAATAATTGGCAAAGATACTGGTTTTCGACCGGTAACCGCAATGTTTCCGGCGAAGAATTTCAACGGACATAACCGTTTGCCGGGCAAGGGTGCTGTGGCCGCACACATCACCCTGACATGCCGTCCGCGCAACGACATTCCTCCAGCCGATTGCTTACCGCCATGTTCTACATTATCTTCGGCCTGCAAATCAGAACGAAAACACTATGAAAAGAAAGGCAACAGCAGTATGGAAAGGCTCCGGCAAGGAAGGTACCGGTGTGCTGACCACCCCGAGCAGTGTGCTCAACAAAGTCCAGTACTCCTACAATTCACGATTCGCAGAAGGCACGGGTACCAATCCCGAGGAACTCGTCGCCGCCGCCCATGCGGGATGCTACGCGATGAAGTTGAGTTTCGTACTCGGCGAGGCTGGTTTTACCCCGGAAGAACTCAACGTAGACTGTACCGTCACCCTCGATAACGGCGCTATCACCATCTCGCACCTGACCTTAAAGGCAAAAGTTCCCGGCATCGACAACGGAAAATTTCAATCCTGTGCCGACGACGCAAAGGCCAACTGTCCGATCTCCAAATCCCTCAGCGCAAACATTACGCTCGAGGCAAGCCTCATCTGACGAGAACCACACAGGCTGACCAATCCTGGTCAGCCTGAACGCGTGTGGGAGCCCCCCAGCTTCGTGTAGATGGCTTTCTACAATCTCTTTGCTTTGGCAAGGCTGCCGATCATTGGCCCGGGTGCCCATCATTTAAGAAACGGCCACATCGGTTAAAATTCAGAAAGTCAAGAACCCAATTCGTTCAACATCAAATCCTTGCCGGCGTCTGATCTGTCAGCCCCTGGAAACAGGCGGTTCCGGCATACGTTTTTTACACCTCCATAGCTCTATCCCGGCTCAAGCGGCAGTGCGAATTCGGCGCGACCGAGGTCTGGCGCTATCATCTTAAATTACTTGAAATTGAACCCAATACCCGACTTTAACCTGTTCGTTGCATGAAAGTCCTGATGTTTGGTTGGGAGTTTCCACCTCAGATCTCCGGTGGCCTCGGAACAGCCTGCTATGGATTAACCCATTCGCTAAGCCGAAATAGCGTTGAAGTCCTCTTTGTAGTACCCAAACTTCACGGCGGCGAATCCGCGGAACGCACTGCCTTCCTCAGCGCCTCAAGCATCCCCGTCCCGCAATATGATCCATCGAAACTCTTCCCCCAGTCCGCGTTCGGGCCCTCGGTCAAACAGGAACTGGCCAGCGTAATCAAGGCCGAAGAGAACGTCACGACCATCGCCGTACCCGCCGCGCTGTCTCCATACCGGTCGCCCTCGGGCGAAGACCGTTTGTCTCCCGTGCAAAGTTGGAATTACAGTTGGCAACGGCAGCGCCGCGTCACAACGCGGACCATCGAACAAGACCCGGAAAAACAAGCTGAAGCGGATGACCGGGGCGGAAGCCACCCATATCATTTTTCGGGCACATACGGGCCAAATCTCATGGATGAGGTTAGACGCTACGCACAGGTAGCCACGACGATCGCGCAGCAAAATGAGTTCGATGTAATCCACGCGCACGACTGGATGACCTTTCTCGCAGGCATCGCGGCTAAACAAGTTTCCGGCAAGCCGCTGGTCGTTCACATCCACGCCACCGAATACGACCGCTCGGGAGAGCATGTCCATCCCGGAGTACACGCCATTGAGAAACAAGGCCTGGCCACGGCTGACCGGGTGATTGCGGTGAGCCATTGGACAAAGAAGATAGCCTCGCAGCGGTATGGCGTTTCGCCGGAAAAGATCGAAGTGGTGCACAACGGAATCTTTCCACGAGCCAACGTCAGCGGGGCATCTCCGCTACCGAAATTCGGCAAACACCTGGTGACCTTCCTCGGCCGTGTGACCCACCAGAAAGGCCCCCTGTATTTTGTTGAGGCAGCGCGGCTGGTGAACAAGTGCATGCCGGGCACTCATTTCGTTGTTGCCGGAGCGGGTGACATGCTTCCGCTCATGGTTGAGCGCATCGCCCAGCTCAGGATGTCGTCAGTCATCCATTTCACCGGGTTTCTCACCGGCGCCGACCTTGACCGCGTGTGGGCCATGTCGAGCGTCTATGTCATGCCCTCGGTTTCAGAGCCATTCGGCATCGCACCACTCGAAGCCATCCAGGCCGGCGTTCCCGTAATTATTTCAAACCAATCCGGCGTGGCCGAGGTCATGCCCCATGCGATCAAAGTAGATTTCTGGAACGTAAGCGCGCTCGCAGCCTCCATTTGCAGCGTCTTAAAATATAAGAGTCTGTCGGCGTCATTACGCCAGAATGGCGCCGCGGAAATCCAGAACATCACCTGGAATAAGGCAGCGGATAAAATAACCAAACTCTATCATGGACTCGCTATTGAACAACGTAAGGCCTGACAAAACCATCGTCCTGTATTTTCAGGTCCACCAACCGAGGCGGCTAAATGATTTCCGTTTCTTCGACATTGGTTCCGGGGGAAACTGGTTCGACGAAGAACTTGACCGCACGATCATCCAACGGGTGGCGAAGGAGTGTTACCTGCCAGCCAACAACCTCTTATTGAAGCTCATCGAACGGTATCCGCAAATTCGCATCACCTTCTCCCTGTCCGGTGTAATCATGGATCAGTTTCAGACCTATGCCCCTGAAGTACTGCACACATTCAGGGCACTCGCCAAAACGGGCGCCGTTGAATTTCTATCGGAAACCTATTATCATTCGCTCGCCTGCATGATTCCGGGAAGGGAATTTGAAGAACAGGTATTGAAACACGCTGAAAAGCTGTACGAACACATCGGTGTCAGGCCATGTGCATTTCGAAATACAGAACTCATCTACAATGATGAACTTGGCGCGAGAATTTCCAGACTCGGTTTTGCCGGCGTGATCATCGACGGCGTCGAAAAGATTGCCGGGCTCACCAGCGCAAACCGTGTCCACCACCACCCGCAAGACCGCCAGTTCCGGATATTGGCCCGAAACTACTCCCTAAGTGATGATATCGGCTTCCGGTTCGTGGACGACGGCGTCACATTAACGGCCGAAAACTACCTGACCCGCCTCGCGACCACGCCGCCTTTCGACCCGGTAGTCACCCTCGGCCTTGACTACGAAACCTTTGGTGAACACCGGGCGAAAGAAACGGGAATATTTTCGTTCCTCGAGGATGTGCTTGTGTCGATGGCAACATCAAAGGATTTTAAAATGGCAACAGCGTCAATGGCGATGATCGCCATCAGGCCCTACGGGCCGCTCCGGGTGCCCAATTTGATCTCATGGGCAGACCGCGAACGCGACCTTTCGGCATGGCTTGGAAACGATATGCAACGCGATGCCTTCGACTCCCTGCTTGCCCTGGAGTACGGTGTTAAAAACTCGGGAGACAGCGTGCTCCTCGAAGCGTGGCAAAACCTTCAGACCAGCGACCACTTTTATTATATGTCGACGAAGAAGGGTAGCGATGGGGCTATCCACAACTATTTCAGCCCGTATCACTCGCCGTACGAAGCCTTCATCAACTACATGAATGTGATTACCGATTTTTCTGCACGCATGGAACTCCTTGCTACCGGTCAGCGGGCGTTACTGGAACTACAGGAAACACAGTCGCCCCAAGGCGCCATTGCACGCATGACAATGCTCGCGGAACGATAACGGATGAGGTTGGATCTTTCAGCCGATCTCCCGCGATGTCAGGCACGTGCGATCGATTCTCCCTTTTAGGGTTTGATTGAAGGCCCTGCAATTTCCCTTACGCGTTCCAGCAACGGTTTGAGCAATTTGTGCGGGTTCTCATCATCATAGCCGTGGACGTAGGTCGCCCCTCCGTCGGTGGTGATGGCAATGGAGGCATGCATCGCGGCATCGGCAGCACGCTTCATCGACGGTGACGGCAGTTCCGGCACCGCTTTCAGGTTGATGTCGTCGACTGTGGCGACCAGGCGTTCCCATGCCCCCGCCGGAAGCGCCGTGGTTCTTTTTATGGGCGCGCTTCCATCGATGCGGTTCTCACTGAAAACATGAATACTGTCGGGTGTGATGCGGACATGCTCCTGATATCCGCGTGACGACTTCGACACTTCAATCGCGGAAATCTTGTCTCCGGACTGGCAGTTGGCCATCTGGGGGGAAATAAAGCCAAGTACGATAACGTATGTCGCGATTCTCATTATCCCATTAAGTACAAAACCGATACCAGTTTCGTCATTTCTCAGGTCCATTCGATCACGGTCTTAATATCGTCTACAGCGCGCAATTCTACAGCTTCCTCAAACTGGGTGTAGTGGATACGGGTCGTGATAAACGCATCGATGAGGCTTCCCCACTTCTCCCGCGCCCGGACCAAGTCATCGATCGCCATCTGGAAGTGCTTGGGCCCTGCGTTCACACTTCCCAGAATGATCTGATTCCTGAGCACGATATCCGACATCATCTCCGCGCCGGTAATGCACACGGGACGGTCACCGTGTGGGATACCGGTCATCACGTAAATCCCGTTGACACCCAGCGCATCGATGAGATTGAAGCCCACTTCAGGCACCCCGGTGGCTTCTAAGATGAAGTCGAAATGGCCGAACGCATCGTCGAGATCTTTAATCTTGATCTTGCGGGAATCGACATAAACACCGCCCATTTTTTTCAGCAACGCGGGACGTTTTGTCGCTTCGTCCACAATGTCGAGGCCGACCACCCTGGCACCCCGGAGAATCAACGCCGCGGTGGCCAGTAAGCCAATAGCGCCCACGCCGGCAACCAGCACTTGCCTGCCATTGAGCCAGCCTTCATTGGCCACCGGGATACGTCCCCGTTGTATGCCGACGGCTTCATCGATGGCTTTTTCGGCTACTGACATCGGCTCGGCCAGCACACCAATGGACCGGATCGCGGCGGGCACGCGGACGAAGTATTTCTCTTCATCGACGACATAATTCGCGTCAAATCCGTGGCTGGCCTTAATGCCTCTTTCGGTGTATTGCCCCGTGAAGCACATGTCGCTGCGGTTGCTCAGACAGGGGCCACACTGGCCGCAACCACGCCGCACGGAGAAAACACCATAATCACCGACAGCCACCGACTTTACGTCGTCGCCGACCTCGACAACCTGGCCAAACATTTCGTGGCCGATGACCAGGTACGGCGAGCCCGCAGGTGCTGTCGCACGCCCACCCTTAATCTGGTCCCGGTCGGTACCGCAGATACCCACTTCGACGACCCGTACCTTCACCTGTTCCGGATGGGTGACCTGGGGCTCCGGTAAGTCGAGAATGTCGACCTCCCGGCTACCGGGAAGGATGGATATCGCTTTCATTTCTCAAGGATTTCTTTGTTGCGTTGGTCATTAAATTGCGCGTTCAGGCTGAGGGCGGCGGTGATGAGGCCGAGGTGGGTAAACGCCTGAGGGAAATTGCCCAGGTGCTCACCTTGCAATCCCAGCATTTCAGCATACAAGCCGAGGTGATTCGAGTAGCCGAGCATCTTTTCAAAATAGAGCCTTGCCTTGTTCAATTGGCCCGACCGGGAGAGGCACTCGACATACCAAAACGTGCACATGGAAAAAGTCCCTTCGCCCCCGGTCAGGCCGTCAAACTTTTCATCGGGACGGTAGCGATACACCAAAAAGTCGGAAACAAGCCTTTCTTCAATCACGCTTAACGTTGAAAGCCACTTCGGGTCCGTGGGCCCAATGAATCTCACCAACGGCATCAGCAAGGTAGAAGCGTCGACCGTACTGGCTCCCTTGTATTGAACAAATGCCTTGATCTTGTCGTCCCAAAACTCACCATGAATCGAGTGGAAGATTTTATCACGTTCTTCCCGCCACCGCATGTCCAATGGATACGAATGGGCTTCAGCGATCTTGATACCGCGATCCATAGCGACCCAGCACATCAGCCTGGAGTAGAGGAACTCTTTCTGACCGCCGCGCACTTCCCAAATTCCCTGATCTTTTTCCTGCCAATGGCCACATACCCAATCCACCTGTCGGGAAACGTCGAGCCAAAAATCATAGGAGATGGATTCTGAATGTTTATCATAGATATAGACCGCGTCCAACAATTCACCGTAGATGTCGAGTTGCACCTGATCGTAAGCCCCATTGCCGATACGCACGGGTTTGGAATCCCGGTAGCCCGCAAGGTGATCCAACTCCTTTTCATAGAGGTCCTTGGCACCATCCAAGGTATACATCAGGCGAAGCGACCCCGCCTTGCCGATGTCGTTACATTGCTTTTCCACCCACGACATAAACTCCCGGATCTCCTTGTGATAACCGAGCTTGTGAAGGGCATACACCGTAAATGAAGCATCCCGGATCCACGTGTAACGGTAATCCCAATTTCGCACGCCACCAATTTCCTCAGGTAGCCCATACGTTGGTGATGCCACCATCGACCCGTACCTTGCCGAAGTCATCAACTTCAGTACCAGGGCGGAGCGGTTCACAACCTCCATCCACCTTCCCCTGAACTGGGACTGTGATATCCAGCTTTTCCAGTAATTGATCGTGTCGTGAAGGCTTTGCTCCGAGAATTTTTCGAGGTCCTCAACGGGTTGTGAATGATCGGTGATGAATTCAAGCATGAAGATGGCGTGCACGCCGGTCTTGAGATTGAATTCCGCCACGGCATCCTGTCCGTCAACGCGCATGGGCACCGTGCTCTGCAAACGCAGGCGGCTTCCTGCTTTGTCGTCCGCGTGGAACATCAGTTCCTTTTCACTTATCTTTTCGACCTTGTGCCCCGCACGTGCGTAATCAAAACGCGGCCGGCACGCCATCCGATAGGTTAACGAACCGTGGATGCAGGAAATCTGCCGAATCAATTCTTTTCCGACATATAACTCTTCAACCGGCATGAAATCCACCGTCTCCCCAACCCCGGCCGGCCCCAGGAAACGGGTCACAAGGACGTTGGTATCCGGAAGGTAAAGTTGCTTGAATTTGAGGTCATCACCCTGCGGGGCGATGCTGAAGAAACCGCCTTTGTCTTTGTCCAGCAATGCATTGAAAATACCCGGAGAGTCGAAATCGGGCAGGCATAGAAAATCGATGCTGCCATTCAAACCGACGAGGGCGACTGTGTTGAGGTCACCGACCACGCCGTAGTTTTCAATGGGTTGGTACTCAGCCATAAGATACTTTACGGTCCTTTGGCTGTAAAAATTGTTCCGTGCCCCATCGCGGATTCACCGGCCAAAAAAGGAACACTTTTTTAGATGTAACGGCAGATGACCGGTAGAGGCAGGTGCGCAGGGGCGACTTTGATGATTTTGGCCGGGATGGCTTTCGCCAGCCTATCCGGTTGCCGGCCTTCCGGATATGAGGCACCGGATACCCTGACCCTTTCAATTGACTCTGTGTTGAATACGGTCGCCCTGGCCGGCTCCGGCTACTACGACACTGAAGCGAAGAAGAAGACTACTGGCTTTTACCAGCGCAATAAAAACACGATCATCTGGCTCGACAGAAATCATCCGCGACCGCTGTTCTACGCCTTCCTAGATGAAATGGACCAGTGTCACAAGTTTGGCATGAATCCGGATGCCTACCATCCGAACGCGCTCAGGTCCGAAGTAGGTGAACTGTACAAGCAGGACCTCCCCGCAGCCGGCAAATTCGGCGCGCTGGAGATCAAAATCACGGCAACGTTCTTTCTGTACACGACACATCTGCTCGAAGGGCGGTTACAGTACCCCGGCTCGCGCGATTTCATCTGGAAAAAGGACACGGCAGCGACTTCCGACGTTGCGCTGTTGCTCAACATTGGCCGTTCATTATCCCTCAGGAAGGGACTTAACCGGTTGCACCCGCAAGAGCCACAATATGCGGCATTACAACGGGCCTTAGAACGATATGCGAACCTGGCCGATGTGCCAACTGAACCCGTTCCATGGGAAAGGGTTCTGCGCCCGGGAGAAAGCGACGCGGCGATTCCCGCCATCCGACGCCGGTTGCAACACACCGATCTTCAGGCCGGCTATACGTCCCGTGACTCCCTTTATTATGACGATGGACTTGCAGAAGCTGTGGGCCGTTTTCAAAGGCGCCATGGTCTCGAATCAACCCGCGTCATTGATAAACAAACGGTGGCTCGTTTCAACATCCCTTTTCGCGACAAGATCGAATCCATCCGGATTAACCTCGAACGCATGCGCTGGAAACCACACCTCGCGTTTACGGACGTAGACTTGATCGTGAATGTGCCGGAATATACGTTGCGGGTCTTTGAGGGTGGCAAGGCCCGGATGGAAATGAAAGTGATACTTGGTTCTGAATACGATCCCACGCCGATCTTTCACGACACGCTCAAATACCTGGTCGTCAACCCGACATGGACGGTACCAAAGAGTATTATCAGGGAGGAATTCATTCCCGC
Organism: uncultured Roseivirgaceae bacterium; assembly: GCA_964551035.1. GTDB lineage: Bacteria > Bacteroidota > Bacteroidia > Cytophagales > Cyclobacteriaceae > Chryseosolibacter. Next base: position 124,370 of record CAZKBK010000008.1, read on the forward strand.
CCTTCGCGAAGACGCCGGCCATTACGCCGGACAGGGATATCGATTCTTCCGAAACGACGAGGCGATCGACCCAAAAAAGGAGAAATGGAAAAAGGCCGTGGCAGATGAATACCGGATCGTACAGGTTCCGGGCGATTACAATGCGCTTGGCAAAATCAAGTTCGTCATGCCGAACAATTTCAGCATTTACCTTCACGATACTCCGGCATCGCGTCTGTTTTCCCGGCAAAACCGCGCATTGAGCCACGGCTGTATTCGCGTGGAAAAGCCCCTCGAACTGGCCGAATACCTCCTCGACAATCCGGACACCTGGAACAAGTCGACGCTCGCGGCGGCCATCGAACATGGGGCCACGAAAAGCATCCAACTTTCACGTAGCGTGCCGGTGCATATCGTCTACCGCACGGTCTGGGTAGACGAAAATGGTCAGGTAAATTTCAGAGACGACGTTTATGGTCATGATGCCCGGCAATTGTCCATGCTGAAGCAGACGCAGATGTTGTCTGCCGCTCGGGTTACTCAGAAACCGGCTCGCCCGAACGCTGACTAAAGAAAGCCCGCGCCGCGGCCGCCCTGTCAAGGTGCGCGGAACTTGTCAGGTATTTGGCATCATTGTAATAAGCGAAGATCAGCGTTCGGCCCTTTATGGTGTCTATGACCTCGCGGGCAATCTCCGAGGGCAACGCGGGACACCCGTAGCTCCTCCCCAACCTCCCGTATTGGTTGACCCATCGCTTGCTCACATAGTCCGCCCCATGCACCACCACGGACCGCCTGCGGAGATTGTCGTTCCACGCCTTGTCCACCCCATCGAGGCGAAGGCTGTATCCGTTGGTGCCTACGTACGTTTCTCCGGTGACATAAAATCCAAGGCTGCTTTGGTTCGACTCCGGCTTGTTGGAAAATTCACTCGCCATGTTTCCGCCGCTGTTTCTGCCGTGGGCCACGAGGGAATGGAACAAAACTTTCCGTTCGCGAAGATCCAAACAGTAAAAACGTTTCTCCGTGCCCGGCTTCGTAAAATCAATGATGGTAAGAATACCGCTCGAATTAAGGTTCTCCCCTTTAAGATTCTGATAACCGGTGATGGCCATTTGAAACACGTCCCTGTCAAGGCCGTATGACGCCAGATCCATTTCATCATAAAGCGTCGCCATGGAGTCACTGAACGCCTTCATACTACGTTCCATTTTACTGTATGCGGTATGCGTTAAAGTGTCACCCGGCTTAGTCGCCTTCGAAAAAGCTGGCCGTTCGCTGTAGGTAAAGGCGGAAAGACTGAATAAAAAAATAAGCGGGACAAAGATCTGCTTCATCAAAGAGGGGTTGTTTGTTTGTTACCTGTTCAACTGGCAAGTACGCGCAAAGATTCCGGTGGAGGCACCGGCACCATGACGAATTTCACGTCGATGTAAGGTGGACCGGGAAGTTGTAAAAAATGAAAGGCCGCCCGTCTCTACCTGACGATCAGCCGTCCGTTGTAGGAGCCATCTTCGTAGGTGATTGAAAAGATATAGAAGCCCGCAGCGACGTGTTCGAGTCTTATGGTCTCACGGTCAGACGACAGTAAAGCAGTGAGGACCAGGCTACCATCGGTACGGAAAAGGCGGAAGACAGCGTTGTGGCTGGGGAATGTTTTTGAATACACCGCAAGATCGCCCGCCACCTTAACCGGGTTCGGAAAAACGATGAAAGGAATGGTCGTGAGGAAGAAATCTTCCGTAACCCAGGAAGCGAACTGTTCACCATTCGAAAAGTGGAGCAAAAGGCGATAGCGATTGAAGCCCTGGTGTGGGTTGTCGTCCAGGAACATGAACTGCTCACTGTCAATTTGGTCGATGGCGCCTATCGTTTCAAACGTTCCATCGCGCTCACGTTGGAATTCCACCCGCTCAACACCGTAGATGGTACCGAGTTGTACATGCAGATAGATGCCTGCCTCCGGGTCTGGCACGTTGAAGAACGACGATACGAAGCACGCTCCGCTTAACGCGTTGTAGTCAAACACGGGCCACCGCAGGGCATTCCTTCCATCCACGACAGGTTGAATGGACAACAGCGTGGAAGGCAGGGCATGCTTATCCACAATTACGGAGGTATCCGTCGTCACAAGCACGGCCTCAATCGCTGCAACGCCGGAGTTGACGGAGAATAACCGGTAGCTGTCCGCTCCGGGCGACCGAGCCCACCGTACCATGAGCGAATCCCCGCAATTGAATCCGATCGTCACCGGCGACGGCCGTGAGAGCGTGAAGGTATCCGTAGGAAACGCCGCTTCTCCCACAAGAAACCGCGCCTGCGCAGTTCCCGTGACGTACGGAACCTCCGACCAACGGTAGGCACCACGCGAGAGTTGGATGTCATCGGCGATGGTCGTCCAGACCCCGTCGGCAAGAAGGCGGTATTGCAAAGTGCCCACGCCCTCGGCCAACGTGCTCCTCCAAAAGAAATAGGTATCCGTTTCTCCATCATAAGGAAAATTATCATTCGACGTTGGATACCGCCATTCAAATTCCCCTTCTTTCTCAACACGCCAGGCCAGAAAAAACTCCTGAGGCCCTTCGGGCACATCGAAGCCGCTCACAAGAATCTCCGTAATTCCCGGAGGAGGATCATCAATCGTGACTTGTTCAACATTGTTGAGGTGGTCAGACGCGCGTTCGGCGGGCCGGCTCAGCAGGTCAGCACCGGGCGCGCTGTCGACAACCCATGACAACCAGGACTGTCCATTGTTCAAGACAAGGTCGAGATCGTTAACGAGTGCCAGATCAGAACCTGGCGCGGCCGCCGGGTCATTCCACACAAGCGTTACTTTAAGCTTGCGCGCGTCATCCGGGATTTCAAGCGTGAACGCGATCGTTCCGGTGTTGTCCACACTTCCTGCAAAGTATCGTCCTTCTGTCAGGTCCTGCACCGCCTGCATCGCATCCACGTTGCCGTATCCGGTAGAAAAATCGATTCCCGGCGGTCCCGCGTCCATGGCGCTGTTGATGAGGATGGCCTTGATCAAGGCAGGGGGCGCACGTATGCCTTGAAGGTCCGCATAGGCATCCTGAAGCATTACGGCGACGCCCGACACCAGCGCCGCGGAATTCGACGAACCCTGCGCGCTGTATGCAACCAACTCGGGTTTGATCCTGCCGTCATAAGCGGGGCCCCGGGACGAAAATGGTTGTGGTCTTCCCAACGTATCGACCGATCCGACGGTGAGAATATTTTTGGCCATCTTGAAATTTCCTGTGAGGTTGGCCACACCGCTGATTCCGGCATACCGCCCGTCCTGCGGTGTTTCCATGCCGGCGTTTCCGGAAGAAAAAACGTGCAACACCCCGCTCGCCACTTCATCGTACGCCCCGGCCGTAGCCCCATAGTAGCTTTCGATCGCCGTTCCGTACGAATGATTTTGAACAGACACATTGAGGTCGTCGAGTACACCTTGGTCATCGGGCAAGAGATTGGCAAAGTCGGAGGACGTCAGCCGTGCGGACGGAGCAACGCCCCTCCCATTGATGAACGAAATACCCGCCCCGGCGGCGATCGTCGCCATTTCCGTTGCGTGCACATCGACTTCCGCACTGGCAATCGGCGAAGCCACAGTCCGGTTCATCAAGTCGATGTCATCGACATCAAAGCTTCGCTCCTTGATCGACAACGTAACGCCATTTCCATCGAGGGCGCCATAGGTTGCGTGTACGGTGTTCACCGCATTCGGCCCTAGATACAGATCCAGCACACGCGCCTCGCTTTTCGCATCCAACGATTCGACGCCGATGTATATCACGTCGTGCAGCGGCAAGAGCTTACGACGCACATCGCCAAGAGACCCGTACATCAGAAAGAGCTGCGGTGACAATACCTGCAGCCTGCGGTTTTGCCATGCTTCGCGCACCCTGTTCACGCCATCTTTTGACGAAACCTTTACGATAAACGGTCCTTGGAGCGAATCGTGTTTAAACAAGAGAGAACGATTTAGCTTCCACTCGTCCCGCGCCTCGAAGCATGGCACGATTTTATTAAGCGCCGCGACATTTTTTGCGGGTATTTTGACCACCAGAACATCGTCCCTCAGTACCCGCACGACTTCAATTCCTATTGAATGCACGAAATTCCGATTTATGGTATCCGTAAGTTGGATTACATAGAAGTTTCGGGCCGTGTAGCGTTCCCGTGGTGTCTCATCCTCCTTCACAATTGCCTGGACGTATGGGTCCTCGAACGCAATGCCCTGGCCAAACAGTGGAATATTTTTCACAAAAACAAACGCCAATAACCATAGCGTTGTGGAAGCGTGTTTCAACCGGAATGAAATCATCCTATCATTAAAAAATATATAATGCCGAATTCATTCGGCGAATATGGAATGAATTCATTTATTTCAAGCACTCAATTAATCTAAACATTATGAGACAAGTTACAAAATTAACGATCGCCATGGCGATCATCGCGATCTTCGGGATCGCCCAGTCTTGTTCCGATCAGGCCGTCATGCCTGATATGCCTCAGCCCATCACGGACGAACTCCGCGCTGCGTTCACCGACCTGGGCTTTGATGCCAGCGACATGCAAATTGTCGACC
>CAZKBK010000009.1:0-74799 GCA_964551035.1 uncultured Roseivirgaceae bacterium
TTTGCCCACGAATCCCACAATCGTCCCATTTTCAGAACCCGTCCCAAAATCAAACAAAAACATCAAAGGCAAGGTTGGATAGGCATTAGACACGCATTAGATAGGCATTAGACAGGCATAGCACAGGCACATTAAGCAGATTGCTCCGGCAGAATTGTCGCGGTCAGGGAGATTTTAGAGGAAATGGCCGAAAAGGCTAAGTTAAATCTGGAGTTTTCGGGTAGAAACGAGGCTAACGATCAGATTAATTTTCGAGCAGGCTTTTCAATGGCCGTTTTCTGGTATTTTTTGAAAGGTGCCGGGAATATCTTCCACCTGGTTCTTCTAAAGGACAGGAGGGGCGCGCCCCGTAAAGAAGCGAGGCTGGCCTTAATGCCCGGATAGTATAACACGATAGCCATGAACATAAACAATTTCCTTGTGCACGGCGCGAGGGGCCTGGCCCTGGCGTTCCTGGTCGGAACGGGTTTAACGTTCAGCGACTGCAAGGACGGTGAAGATCAGCCTGAAGGGGAGGACGTGGAGGAAGAAACCGATTACCGTGTGACCGATTCGTTTCAGTTGCAGTGTGGCCAGTCAAGGAATGTTCCTGTCGCCGGAAAATTTCTCACCGTTGCAAACCCGGGAAGCTGCAAAACGGTAGTGGAACTGATGCACAGCGGTGGCTCGGAGCCTCCGCTGGAGACCCTCGAGGTAGGGGACTCTTCAAGCATGACCATCCAGGCCGGCACGGTCTACGGGCAGGCGCGGATTCGATGTGTGGGAGAGGCGCCGAATGGTGAGTGCCAGTACACGCTCAGCACCAAGTCTACGCCGCCCGGCAATGGCACATTTCATATGGTGAACGGGTTTATCCCACTCACCTGCGGTGAGCCAACCACCGTTTACGCCGCGTTCAACACACGGCCAACAATCGTGAAGGTGAAGTTCACCAGTACTTGCGGCGGAAACAACGACCATACGATCGTGACGGCGACGCCTATCGTCAACGGCGTTCCTCCCGACGTCATCAGTACAGGTGATGGGTATATCGTGATCCTGCCTGTTGGAGACACCGGCAGAGGTACTGTGCGCGCGCAATGCAACGGAGACGGAAACAACCCGTGTACGGTCCAGGTGTGGGTTAATTGACAGCGCCGGCTGCTGCTGAGCGGTTGAGGCCTTCCAGGGGAGTCACCTTACCACCTCACTCACCAGAATCACCGGAGTAACATTCGTATAGTTCGCGATGTCGGCCCTGATCTTGTCCCTGTTCGGAGCAATCGCCTGCTGGTAATCAGCCAGGCTTTTTACATAAAACGCCCCAATGGCCACATACGGCAAGGGTTGGTTCGGGATGCCGCTGGCCACGCCTTTTTCGATGGTGTATTTTACCAGGTTTGAACCCAGGAAGCCCGCTACCATGGGCATGTGTTTCGTTTCGTAATAGTCCATATCGAAGGTTGCTCCGTCGGAAAAAGGGTACATAATCGTTATTTTGGTCAGGCCTTTTTCCGGAGCATCGGCGTTGTGTTCTTTAGGCTTGGGAGATTGCCGTTCCTGTCCAAATGCGACAAGGCATGCGGTCAGCAGCACGCCCGTTAGTGTGAGTTTGATTTTCATCTCGTGAGAATTTGTGGGTGTTAAGTTAGGGGCTGGGTTGAATTTGTGCAAAAGGGGCAACGGGATTACGGCAAACGGAACGGCGTCTCACCGTCACGGGTACGTGTTCGCTTCCTGTAAGCCAGCTAATAGGGGTATCCGCTTCCACATGGCCAGTCAACTCGCCTCGCCGCCGTAGCTTGTACACATCGCGCAGGACGAGAAAGGCGTACACGGACAGCAGAAGCGCTGTGAAGAAATCACTGCCGAGCGTAACGTAGTTTTCAAACGAATCCATCTCTCCCAGGCGCCGCATTTCGAGAAAGGCGCGCATTCTGCCAATACGTAAGCTTCCCTAAAAAGCGAAGAATTCAAAATTAGGAATTTCTTAACTTTAGGGAACCATGAAGAAAAGTCGATTCACCGAAACACAGATCGTCTCGATCTTAAAACAGTACGACGGCGGCACAACAGCCGCTGATCTTTGTCGTGAGCATGGCATTAGTGCTGCAACACTTTACAACTGGAAAAGTAAGTATGGCGGCCTGGAGGCCAGTCAGCTCAAGCGGATCAAGGAGCTTGAGGAAGAGAATAACAAGCTTAAGAGGATGTATGCGGACGTTAGTATTCAACGAGACGCCCTTAAGGACCTTATTGAAAAAAAGCTTTAACGCCTGACGAGAAACGACAAGCAGTGGCTTACCTGCAAGAGCGCCGGGTAAGTCTTCGACAGGCGTGTAAGCTCATGAAACTTAGTTCATCGGTTTATTATTACAGGGCTAAGACCGATCCGGAAGATGCATCCATCCAGGACAAGCTAACGGAACTGGCCGAAAGTCACCGCAGGTGGGGTTTCTGGAAAATGTATCACTACATCCGGGGCCAGGCAATGCCCTGGAATCACAAACGTGTCTATCGCATCTACACGCAGCTAAATTTGAACATACGCAGGAAACCGAAGAAACGTCTACCATCACGAACCCGAGAATCCCTGTTTCAGCCAGAACTTCCGAATAGCGTCTGGTCCATGGACTTTATGTACGACCGGCTTATCAATGGCAGATCATTCCGGACACTGAACATCCTGGATGACTTCAATCGCGAGATAGTCAACATTGTAGTCGATACCTCGATCAGCTCACCGCGTGTAGCCAGAGAATTGACCCAATTGTTTGAATGGCGTGGCAAGCCAAGGATGATACGTGTCGACAATGGTCCAGAGTTCCTGGCACTTGCGGAGTGGTGTAAGGGCAACGGTGTCGAGCTGAAGTTCATTCAACCAGCCAAGCCGAATCAAAACGCTTACATCGAGCGATTCAACAGAACTTATCGTGATGAGGTACTCGGCGCTTACCTGTTCGAAGATCTGCGACAGGTCAGATTTGAAACCGAACGATTTATCTGGAAGTACAACAATGTTCGGCCGCATAACAGCCTGCAGAACATCACGCCACGGGCGTTCCTGTTGAAATATGGAAAACTCACAGCCGCACAAGCCGACGCCGAGTATCCCACATTCCAACAAGGGGTTTACAATGATTATTACGATATTCGAGTGTAGCTACTCAGGGGAAGCTTACGTATTGAGATTACTTCAATTTACTTAGGATAACTAACTCCTCTATTGTGAGGCGCAGGTCTCTCTTGATATCCTCAAGATCACTCTTTCTTGCAGTGTATCTACGTCCATGTGCTGATTGATTACCGATGTCCTTCAAATTCGGCAAGGCTTTCTTTACGTTTCGACCAAGAGTCCAAGATGCTTCGTTAAGGGTTAAGTTGACTAGATCCTGTAAATAGAAAAAGTTGCTATCTGGCTTTTGAATTTTTGCTGTCAATTGGTGAGCTTCAAATGATTCTATAATTAGAACCTCCAGAAGTCTTCTTACCATTACCGCTGCCGCATCGTACCAACCTTTGTCATAAGCTCCACATGCTTGTTCTGCAACCTTTTCAAGGTAACCTCTTGTTCCTTGAATTATATCTAAAGGAAACAAATCGTCTGATGGAGTATGGGAAGCCTTATTAATTTCAGTTGCTGGAATTATCACTGTCTTGAAAAGAAAGGCAATTGATTTCTTCGACTTTGTTCGTTCGACACCACCATTACCGTTATTGCTAGCAAAATAGGATACTACATCGTCCGTTATTTTACCTATTGCTTCCTTCAGTCTTTGATCATCAGACCTTTTAAATTTTTGTGCTAACTGTTCGATAGCAAGAACTGCATCAGCATGAGCCTTTGAAAACTTTGTGGCATAGAAACCTGAGCCTGCTAAAGTATGGCTATGACGCTTAGCCTTTTTTGCAATTTCCTCAGCTTCATCTAATATTTCTAATAGCTGGTCCATATTTACCAATTAACCCAATGTAAAACTTCCTTGCTATCACGAGTGATCTTTTTTCTTCTCAGTCTTTTCTCATGACAAAGCTTTTGCAAGGGGAAGGTCAAATCAGTTGCATTAAGGTGATGACCCCTTGCTTCAAGCTCTTCCCTTATATCATTTGACGACTTCGGGGCATGAAAAAAATTCTCGTCAACTAACTCTATCAACCAAGCCTTTGGCCCCTCAATTTTTTTCTTTGCTCCCTCTCCAGCTTTCTCTTTCACATTTTTGACCTTCTTTCCGTTAGTTTTGGTTGCTTCATTTGAAAGTATGTGATTGATAAGGCGCTCAAAAGCGATCGACTTAAGTTTCTCATCCTTGATGGAAGAAACTGCCTTTTCCGCTTCTTGAAATTTTTCTGAGTAATCTTCATCCATTGCCATAGCAGTTTCTTTTATTTTCCAAAATTGTTCTCAACTTGCGTTTCACCTGTTCTAGTCAATGACCAAGCTTTTTTACTGTCCTTTTTTTCTTTCGCGTCCATAATGAGTCCCTGCCGAATGTTTTTGTTGACCTTATCATTGATGTTGCCAGGAACCGGCTCCTTAGCTTGTCTAAATCCTTCCTCAATATCATTGAGGTTAAAGGAAATATGACCACCGTATTTTTCTAAAAAGTATCCAATGCACAATGTTTTTTGAACATCACTCTTTGGTGCCTTTTCAATTAAAAATTCCTTCATGGAAATCTTCTTCAAAGGTGATATAGAAAGATCGCTGCTATCAGAGACAAATAACATCTTTTCAAGGCCGGCTATCCTCTGCTCATGATCTTTGAGTATTTTTTCAAATTCTTCCTTATCCATGTCTTCCAGATTTAGATTGTAAAAAGGCTTTTACTTTATAGTAAACAATTGTGTACTTACCGTCTTCGGTTCTTCTAATTATTCCTTCATCCACTAATTGTCCAAGAGGTTTTGATAGGGTGGTAGATGGAATATTTAGTTTCTTGCTCAGCACACCTGTAGCACACGAGTTGTCTGAACTTATTTCTAGTTGGTTAGAAAAATACTTCCCGATCAATAAAAAGGCAACCTTGTCTTTATTAGTCAGCTCTTTGGGCGATGTGAAAAAAACTTCTCCAGATTTTTCTTCAATACGGATAAAACTTGTGGCCATTGCAACTAATTCTTGAAGCTCTCCTAAAGTCTCCTCCTCACTTATTAAGAGCTTACTTAATATTTCCTTTCTTTTTTCCATTGTATTGTACCTTATTGAGCGTTCGCGATCATGCTTTCAACATAATCCACGCCAGTCATAGTAATTTTAAAAGCCATTTTCCCGTCCTTCTTATTACCTTCCATCAGATAACCCTTCTTCCGATTTAGGTTTATCATTGCACTTGTATTAGTAGATGGCTTCAACATGGCGGTCGAATATTGTTGCTCTATGTCAGTTGCAGTTGCTGATTCAGCCTGTTGTGAGATCATTAAGTGATAGACAGCAAGCATCACGATGTCCGGGTGCTGTTTTACTTTTGTAAGCCGAACTAACTCAGCAAAGGTCTTGGATTGACTTCCTTTAAAAGTTGCTCCCGAGTTTTTAGAGCCATTCACTGACTGTTCAGAAGTAGGGCCTGTTCTGCCACTATTAGAAAATAACCCAGTAGCATAGCAGTTTAGGAGCATTAACTTTTCCTCCTTCGAAAAAGTCGCTACCTTTTCTATTTCATCCTTGAAAAAGGACAAAATTTCAATGTCTTGCAGTATTTTGTCTTGAACGTTTTCCATTGATGGTTAATTTATTTGCAAATATTATAAAACTATTCTATTATTTGCAAGTCACCCTTTCTTATTTTGTAAAGGAATGTTAAAATTCTTTTTAGTCACGTGAAGATTACCAGAGACAAAACGTCCAAATTATCGTCCTTTTGATGTATTATAGCAATTTAGCCTGGAATTCTTCCAATGAAAATATGGCGCGACCTTGGCAAAAGTCATGCTTCGCATAGTTTCCAGTGAAGTAGATAGAACTAGAATAATGCTAATAGAGCTACAGTAATGGATAATAATTATGTATTATATTGAATTACAATTAATTATACTATCATAACAATATCTCATAAATTAATTATTGTCGATATTACATAAATCTATCTATACGAACTATAGTCATCCTTTCCGATTGTGTAAAGGAATGTTAAAATTCCTTCCTTGCTAGCAAGGAAGCGCCACTGGGTCTTTGACCTTTCTTTCTCCAGACACTTAAAAAAAGCCCCCTAAAAAGGGAGCTCTGAAATAGAACACTCAAGCCAGAAGAACCTGAGCAAATACTCACGTGGGCTTGAACGACATACACGAAACGCAAACGGAGAACCTGAACGCCAAACGCCAAGCAGCAGCCACCAGCCGCCAACATTGACACGAAGGATATATTTAAACATGACACTCGCCCACGGGATCGGATAGAAAGGCGCAAGGGCTGCCGTAAAAAAATACTACCCCGCCTACGCCAAGGCTTCGGCGGGCAAAGTCGGGTGAGTGATTAGTTGAAATTTCTTCGGAGTGGGGGCTGGGTGGAGATTTTTTTACGTGCAGGCGGAGCGTACCCTTGCATCTTTCTATTCCGCAAGCCCGTAACTTTGTGTTATGTTTAAGTATATTGAATAAAATATGAGCAAAGTAAACAAGCAACATTTTGTCCCACAGTTTTACCTCAAATACTTTATCGATGCACAGAGTAATATCTATGCATTCGACATTGTTGAGCAAAAACAATTTGTTACTACTACGGTCAACATAGCCCATGATAGGTTGTTTTATGACTATGAACCGCTCGAAGAATTCATTGGAATGGAGCAGGGCATTGAGCACGCACTCGCAAACTCAGAAGGAAAAGCGGCTGAGTTTTTTAGAAAACTAATTGCAACTCTGGACACCAATAACCTTAGTTCCCTAACAAGGGATGACTACAGACAATTGGCAGATTTCATTACTACGCAAGAGAGAAGGACACCCGAAACACGGAGACACATAGCCGAAATTGCAAAGAAGGCTGGTCAAGAATTAAAAAACGACATTCAATTTCAACAAGCGTATCTCCTCCTTCATGAGGATGTCTTGAAGGTTGTAGAAGACTGGTGTGACCGATATTGGATTTTCTGGAGGAATAAAACTGAGTGCAATTTCTATACATCTGACCATCCAATTGTCAGGTATTGGCACAAAGATCAGAAGCGCGATGAACTTTTTTTCCCTATTACTCCCAAGTATGGCGTGAGTATTTTATTTCAGGACGGCCTACAACAACATGCTGAGAATAGGAGTGTATCCGAACTTAGTGACCCGGAAGAAGTAAAAAAACATTATAACTTCTTAATGGTAACACAGTGCAATCGCCAAGTCTACAGCGCGGAAAATGATTTTCGCTTTGCAAAAGAACTGATCAAGCTGAATCCCGTATTAACTGACCCAAACAGGCCACGCTTTCTGAATAAGTAATCCGTAGAGCGCGCTGGCCCGAACCAAAAGCGCGGGTGCGCTGGGGCAGGAGGGAGGAAGCATTTTTTGGTTCTTGATTTTTTTGGTTCTTTTTGTATCTTTTGTATCAAGACAAAAAGAACAAGCTATCGAAACGCACAATGTGTCATTATGCTCTCATTCTGTTTCAGCGGGTTCGAGTGCACTGCGTTTAATTACATCAGGTGCAACTTCAGCAAGCTGGTAGTTGACAATTTGCACTATCCACATAAGCAATATTGCTGTAACACAAATTACATAAAGAAGCCAAGTGAAATAACTTAGGTCAATAAAATACATTGTAATGGCTATCAGAGCTCGGAATATCAACGTGAAACTAGACTCGAGCCTTTCTTGCGATTGTATTCTTTTGCGAATCAAGTTTTTCTCAGCAATCTCATCAATTTCGAATGACTTCATCATCTGCTGAAGGGACTTGGAGGTAGGTGTTTTGACCTGGGGGTTATTTAAAATCGTTTCACCCTTGTAATAAGCGACAATGGCGGAAGTGAGTGAGTTTCCAATCTTATTCGTGATCAAAAAATTAGGTACTTGAAACAATAACATTCTAAGTCCAATTGTCACAGTCCACACGAGATAGAATAGAATAAATGGGATTATGAAATGACCGTCGATAAAGAAAAAGTAGATTGATTTTATATTGGTTATGTCCAGTAGGGTGTACTCAAAGAAAGCCAATTCAAATATTTTCGAAGCTATGCTGGCCACGAATATGAGATTAAGAATACTTTTTATTCTTCGCTGATCGAGAGCTAATTTAATGAGGTCATTCATATCGATTTTGCTGCATCAATTAAACCAATTTACGAAACTGTTAGATGAACAGGGCAGAGGTCGAAAAATTTCGTCAGCATCTTCCGCCACCGACGCGGTGTCGGGAATCGTCTCCAGCGGCAAGTTGACCGTCAACGAAACCTCCACAATCCCGGCGGCATCGACCGTCATGATCTCCGAATACGTGTGGGCACCCGGGCAGTGGCAATGTCTAAGTTCCCACTATTGGCTGCAATAGCCGGAACTTGCTCACATTTGCCCACGAATTCCACGATCGTCCCGTTTTCAGAACCCGTCCCAAAATCAAACGAAAACATCAAAAGCAAGGTTGGATAGGCATTAGACACGCATTAGATAGGCATTAGACAGGTATAGCACAGGCATTAAGCAGATTGCTCCGGCAGAATATAACGTCAACTTATATAACTGCAGGTCAGCCAGTTGAGTGTTTCGGTAAGCTTTATAATTAAGATTATGTTAAATAGGAAAAACGCAATCCCTACACTCCAAACCCTTTTTATCCGTACCTACCACTCCCGCTAACCTCCCGATCCCAACTTCTCCTCCAACTCCCCAATAATTCTTATCACCGCTTCATCGCCAGGTCTGTGCGCAAGACTCTTCCGGAAGGCCTCCAGCGCAGCTTCATTATTGCCCATTTTTCTCTGTACTTCCCCAACATAATAATATGATCCATAACCCGGGTCGGCGTGGGCAACGAGCTCCAAAGCCTTGAGTGCCCTGGCGTAGTTTCCGGCGTTGAAGTCGTCAACCGCCAGGCGCGTTAGTTGTCCGCCGTGCCGGACGGTGATCCAGCCGGGAAACTTTTTCCGGTCCTCATCGAGTTGCTTCCAGGCCATCTCATAGTTTTCCTGTTTTACCATTTCAACATAGGCCTCCTCACCTGCCGGAACAGCGCGGCCCAGTTTCGTGTAGAGGCGTGCGAGCGCATCATAACTCGAATGGGTGCCGCCGTAATGCTTGATGCACAGTTCCAGGACGAAGGCAGCATCCTCAATTCGGCCAAGGTCGCCAAGGTCAGATGCCAGGTTCTTCAGTTCCCCTTCAAACGGCGGAGACTTCGCCGCTGCCATCGCCTTCAACATCTCGTCTTGCGACCATTTTTCATTTCGCATTCTTTCGATGAGCGCGTTGGGCCGGTCCACCCGCCCCTGTGTTGGATCCCACTTATCGTACTCCATATATTCCGCTACGGACTTTGCGACATCCAGTCCCTTTATCCGCGATACCAGGTGGAGCGCGCCGTCAATGCCGGCTGACACGCCTGCGGTGGTGAGGAAGACGCCATTGTCGACGTACCGGGTACTATCCAGTACCTTCAACTCCGGATGGCTGGCCTGGAGTCCAGGGATGAATCCATACCAGGTCGTCACATTCATCCCATCCAGCAGCCCGGTGTTTGCCAGGACAGCCGCACCGGTACAAACCGACATCATGAAAGTCCCCTCCTTTGCCTGTTTCTTTACCCATTCAAGGACCACGGTGTCAGTGGAAATCTTCCGCGTCCCTCCTCCCGGAAAAACCACGATGTCGGGCGTGGGTGCCGCCGTCATCGAATAGTCGGGTGTAATCTTGTTGAGGATCTCGCCGGTCCTGTTGCATTCCACCGGCCCGCCATCGCGTGTGACCGAATAGGTGTGGAATCCCGCGGAGGCAAAAACCTCCGTCGGACCGGCAAAATCCAACAGCTCCATGCCATCGTACAGGAAGATGGCGACATTAACATCTTCCCGTGGCTGCGCCACACCTTCCAGGGAAAGGACAACGGCGATGAGACAAATACTCCTTTTGACAGATGACAAAATCATAATTGGTTTTCGTTTTCTTTCAAATTTGACAAACCCGGGCCATAGCTGGTCCAGGTCTTCGTTTTCAGGCCCGCTGCAAGTTGAAGGAAATAGCGTTTCCAACAATATGCCAACGGTGCTTATTCAGGATTGGTTTGGAAAATAGACTTCACTTAGGGTGAAAGCACCCGGTGTCATGCCGTTCGCCCGCGATGATGAGGCCACCGGCGAGCAAGCTGCATGGGAAGGATGCGGTTCTCGTGACGCGGGCTACGACCACGCCAAACCCGACCCGCGTGGCATCCGCGCTCAGCGCTCCCCGCTTGCAACGGCAGTCTTGAATTTCCCCGGGGTAATTGAATGTACTTTCTTGAACAATCGAATAAACGAGGACGCGTCTTCCCAGCCGACCAGGTTGCACACCTCGTGCACGGCGTAGCCACGCGCGAGCAGCTCCTTTGCCCGTTGAATTCGTTTCATTTTAATGTACTGATACGGTGGCTGCTGAAAAACCTGCCGAAAAAGTCGTTTAAAATGAAATGGGGAGAGACAAGCCTCCCCGGCCAGTTCCTCAACCGTCACCTTGCGGGTAAAGTTGGCATCGATGTATTCGATGGTCCATTGAAGACGCCGGTAGATCTCCTGTCTGGTACTGCGCTTCACCTTGTCAATCGATGCCATTCGACGCTGTACCCCCTGCTGGCCCATCAGCACGACTTCCAACAGGTCTTCAAGGATTTCATGAAAGTCGACGTCGTTGAGCTGGTGATTATCGACCGCGAGGCGTGATGCGATGGACGTGACCTGCGGGGTCATCGGCTGTGTCTGATCGAAAAGGTGCAGCTCCGCATGGCCCTCAGGGGTGTCCAGCGACGTGTCGTGTGATGTACAAAGGGCGTAATACATTCGCTGAGCAAGGCCTACCTGATAGGCAACCGTCAACATGCGACCCGGATGGTCGCTATTGCAAGCCGTGCGGAAAGACTGGCCTTCATCGATCAGCAGATACTGACGTGGCGAGACATGATGTTTCCGCATGCCAACTGTGTAAGCCTGACTTTCGTCGAGATTGAAGTTCAGCGATAGCCGGGTAAGGTGATCGTCGCATTGTTCAAATCGTCTGCCGTGGATAAAAAAGATCCCGCTGCGCAACGTCGCCATCTCCGTTTGATGGAGCGAGCAGTAGAGCTGGCCACGCTTGTCGGCGAGGGAGCAGTAAGGACAGTCCGTTGTTGGCGTCATCGTGTGGTGAATCGTTCAGCACAACATCCGTACCATTGAAAAACACGTCCATGCGCCGCCTTTTGCAACACGGGCATTTCATAATCAGACACTATCTGTACGCTTCTGGACGTTTGCAACGGCGTCTTCGGGGTTTTGTATGCCGGCCACGCCCGTTATCGTCATCATGCTCAGAATCCCCCACCCTCCACATCACTTGAATACGACACCGGCTTGCTCCCCCTGCTATCGGGCGCCGTGATGGTGATCTCAACAGAAAGCCCGGTACCGAATATCTTCCGCAGGCTTTGAAGGATCGCGGGTTTCAAATTCGAGTCCGTGCTCCAGCCTGTGAACTGCACGCTTTTATCCGCACGCTGGTGTACGTTAAAGCCGGCAAGTGGGAACTCCGTCATGGCGTTGGAAATGTCGACAGAGTTGACAAACGCCTTGTTTTCATTGCAAAAGAAAACCGGGTGCCGTGCTTCGAGATCCACGATGTACGGCATTCCATCCTCGACCACGAGCGAACAAAAATCTCCGGTGCGGTAGCGAATGAGTGGTAAGAACGGATTATTTCCACCGGTGATCACCAGCTCACCGCGCTCTCCGGGCTTCAGTAGCGTATCCTCGTCTTTGTGAAAAACCTCAAGATGGAGATCCGGTCTGATGGCGCGATACCGACGCTCATTTTCGGCGACCGCAACCATCCTACATTCCGTCAATGAATAGATGTCCAACACCGGGCATTTGAAATAGCGCTCAAGCTTCCCGCGAACCCCCCTGGTGAGCTTCATTGCGGAAGACACCAGCGCTTTTGGAGACAACGCCGGTTTAAGGTCGAGCAGAGAAAGAAAAGCAAACGGATCGCCCGTCAATATTTCGGGATTATACTTCTCGAGGTATTTCACCCGATCGCCAGCCTGTTTCCAGTCATTGGTGTTCAGGTTGATTTTCAAGATCCCTGCCCCGTCGAGATAGGTGCTCAGCGACGCGTAGGTCAACGTGCGTTCCTGGTCACAAATCAAGGCAATTGAAGTGTGGTTCCCGCCGCGGGACAACCTGATGTTATGGTAAAAATATGAAAATGTGGAAAACTACCTGAATTAATCCATCAGGCGCCAACACGAGATACTTTGTCCGGCGTCTCTAAAGCCCGCCGTTCTGTATTTTATACTGTAGAAAGGAAACAATCTCCTCCGAAGTGTAGGCGTTCGAGAACTCGTCGTTTGAAAGCTCCCTGTGGCGGGCCAGGGTCTCCTTGTCGAGGTCACGCTCGGTAAGGGTGTGGCTGAACGACAATAACTCATCAAAGTGATACTTGTTTTCAGAAACGCCATTCACACGGCCCCTTGTTGAGTAGCCGGTGGAGAAGAACTTTGGAGACTGCGTGACATAAAAGACATTGTTGGTTTGATTCGATTCATTGCCGGCCCCTTTGTCCACATACATCACCAGATAGTAGCTTCCGGTAAGTCCGGGCATGAAATAGTCCCAGGTGATTTGCTGAAGTCCCCATATCGTTTGGGCGAGCGAAGCCCCGGGGCCAAGATCGAAGTTTATTCTGGAATAGTTGGCGTTGATGTTTTGATAGGTGTTTTGAGGAATGGCCGTCGTAAACTCGCCGCGAAAGATTGTCCCATAGTTATTGGCATTGAAGGCATCCACCCACAGGTAGTAAATATTCCAGTTGGCGGAAGCGGGAATCGTTTCCGTGCCGACATTCTTCACGTCAAAAAACGTCCTGCGTGCATTTCTGTAGGGTGATGAATATGGGAACATGGTGAAGTCCGACATCACCACGGCGGTGAGGTCGGCGCCGCCAGTGGTCGGCGTTGGATCGACGGGCGTAGTGTTATCATTGAACGCGACGAACAGCGATTTCTGCCCGCCCTGCACACAAAAAGTGTTCACCAAAAAATCATAGCCCACCCAGGCGTAGCCGCCATCGCCCCATCCGCTGCCCCATGAATTCACGATACGGAATGCCGCCCTTGAATCATCATATCCCGCGATGACCATCGCATGCCCTCCTTCGTCACCTGTATAGGTCAGGTGGTTCAAGACTCCCCCACCCGTCCATTGCTGGAATTGCCTGTTGACCATGGCGCCGATTACAACAGGAATTCCCTGCGCCAAATACTCCTTGATCTCATCCACAGAACCTTGAATTCTTCGAAAGTTCTTTATCCGGTTGGCCGAAGCGGACGAAGCACTGCCGGGTGAGTTGGTGCGGCATTGTTCATCATAAGGTACGTTGGCAAGCGTGTTCACGCCCCTGTTGATCAACACATTAAAGGCGTCATCAAAAAATGTCCCCCCATTGCACGACCTCCTGGACGGATCTATGGAAAAAAAGAGATCAGTCGGCGAATATTGATTGGTGGGAGCAAGAAGTTGCGATTGGGAAAGGTTTCTGGCAAGGCCGTCAAGGTAGCTCTTCGTGTTATATCCCACTGCCCAGGCGACGCACGTTCCCAGTTGCCCCTGTTGACCAATCGGCGGAAACTGGTCTGTTAAATCAATCGATGCCGGCAATCCACTTGCCGACTGGTAGTTTCCGTAATTTATCGCTACCGGAATGGTTTCCGAAAAGTTCTCCTCGCTATTCCATCCGGTACCGTACAGCGCGTCCTCGGGTTCCGGTGGATCTCGCTTCCACTCGAACCAATCCTCACAGGCGCAAAGGCAAAGAAGAAGGCAAACTGCCAAATTTGAGAAGGCTCTGGTTGTCATAGTTCGTGCATTTTCAGATTTGCCCTACCGGAAGATCTATCTGCAATATTCATGAACGCTGCCATAACCTGCGACGGGTTGCCAACGACGCGCGTATTTCAAATGATTTCCCGATGGCCCAAACGGTCCCTCCTTGACTGTCACCGCATTGGCAGTCTCTTAGGAATCTGCACACTAATGTAGAAGGTATTCGCCTGGTTGGCAACTGTCAAAATATAATTCTGCCAGGCAATCTCCCGTGACGTGACCACGCGGAATTAGCACCTAAACGCGCGCCAGATACTCCTGCCCACCTAAAATCCTTCATCCAACACCAACACGCCTTCGCCATTCATTAATCGCACGTCGTCCACCATGCCGGTTCCCGCAAAATTGTACACAATCCCCACAACCTTCCCGAAATCGTTCTTGAACCGCATGCCGTACACGCGCTGGCCGTTCAGGTAGATCGTCGCTTGCTTATCCACGACCTCGATGGACGGCGGCGGCACACCCCGTTGAGGTTCCTTTTACAATCGACCCGTGGGACACGATCGGCGTCGAAGCCGTGCTCTACCCCGGGCACGATAACTTCCGCTCACGGGACTACCGTTATCTCGGCACTGTCGGATATTTTGATTCCCTGGTACTGCCACTCAGGAAAGGGGAAAATGAATTGTGGTTTGTGCTCTCCGACGACTTCGGAGGCTGGGGTGTAAAAGCGAAGCTGGACAATATGGATGGAATTCATCTCAAGTGATCACTGTTGCTGTCCGGCAACGTCGTGGATGTGTCGCATCCGGGCCGGGTTCAAGGGGTGCTTGGTTCCGGGGTTCGTTGGTTCAGGGTGCTTACGTGACGCCCCGACCACGAGGCGGTTCTACGTAAACACCTGGACACAAAGCGCATGAACACGCAGGTACTCCTCCACCTCAAAACATCCGCTCATCGGCGGATGGACCGTATATCGACGGCACGGGAATATCGTTCAACCGCATGTAGACGGTGAGTTGGCCGCGGTGATGGATCCAGTGATTGATCGTTTGCTGAACGCTTTCTTTCTTCGTGGACGACATGACGACGTTGCCCGACACTTTCAGCTCGAAGACGTGGTCAAGGTCCTCATTAAGGGCTTTCTCCAGCACGCGTTTCGCTCCGTCTACATTTTCGTCAAAGTACTTCACCAGCGCTGCCGTTGTGCTGAGCTCAAAGCGGCTGTATGTGGCGAGATCGATTTCGGATCCTTCCACCATATCGGTGATCCACCGCGGAATGTCCGCCACCAGCAGCGCGAGATAGCCGAGTTCCATGGACTTCTCGTGTGGTTTGTACTTATAAAGGCTGTCGGGAATCCTTTCAAGGCACCGGCGGGTGGCCCTGACCTCGGAATCGATCTCGTCGGCGAACATCTGCCCGATTCTAATGTCGTTCATGGCTGCGTTGTTTCAGTCCCACGTGAAAAAATTGTACCGGGCGCGCCATTAAGCCGCCAGGCACAATATACACGTAACACGTACACGCCGTACTCCCTCAATACACAAAATGTTGCTCCTCGCCCACGTCATGGATATGTCCCATCCGGCCTGAGCGGTAATCCGCGTAGAGCTGCCGGATGTCTTCCATGGTGTCCGCGATAAACGGTCCGTGGGAGACGATTTCATGGTGCTGGGGTTCCGCGGCGTAGACCACAAGCCGGGCACCCTCCTGCCCCGCGGTGATCTTCAGCCCGCTTTCATCCCCAACATCGCCGCGACTGAGCCAGCCAACGTGGTCGGCAGTCAGCAACTTGTTGCCGGACCCGATCGTGGCGTCGCCATCCAGCATGTATACAAAGGCGCTGAAGTGACCGGGAAGGTGCGCGTCAAGGCTTGCGAATGGATCCATTTTCAGTTTGCCGATGATCAAAGGAGTATGATTCTTCAGGGGTGACGCGAGGCCGGCGAATATTCCGCTGTAGACGTTCAATTCTATTCCGTCGCCAATCCTTGAAGGAACATTCTCAGCGTTGAGACGCTGAACCCTTGGCTGTGTCTTTCTTTGATGCTTCGGCAGGTTCAGCCAAAGCTGGAGAATGTGCATCCTGGCCGGCTTCGAGATCGTCTCGGTGTGCACGATACCGCTTCCCGCGGTCATCATCTCGAGGTCGCCGGACCTCAGGGCGTGCTCCCCTTCCCCGATCTCGCCGTCGAGAACAAGCGTGACGGTCTCAAAGCCCGCGTGCGGGTGCGGCCCTCCTACGGGTGTGTCATCCGTTTTTTCCAGCCGGTCATCCATGAGCATGATGAACGGGTCGCTTTCGTTGAAGTCCACCGCGATCACCGGGCGCGCGGTGTGTCCCTTGCCCAGAAATCCAGGATGAGCTTGCGGTGCATAGACTGTGGTTAATTTCCTTTCCATAAAATTTTGAATGACTCCTTATCATTATAGCCGACCCGGGTCGGAAAGCACCTGGATCGGAAATTCGTTCATTCAATAAACAAAAGAAGGGCGTCGAAAGGTTTCATCATCCCTTGGTTCCACGGTTTCCGGGACACACATTGATGAGGAAACCTTCCGGTGTGGGTAGGTTCAGGCTTGAAAATCTTACCGGGGCGGTACTACTTTTCCCTTCCGGCCATCCTGGCCCTGATCCTTGAAAGTGACTGCGGCTGGATGCCCAGATAGGACGCGACCAGGTATTGCGGCACGTGCTGGATAACGTCGGGAAGCTCCTTCAACAAATTGAGGTATCGTTCTTCGGCGGTCTCCGTCAGCAGGCTGATCTCCCGGCGCTCCTTGCGCACGTAGAGATAGTTGGCCATCGCCAGGGCAAACTGCTTCCAATGGTCCGACGAACCCAGGCGCTGCTGATAGTGGTCGTAGCTCCACTGGATGACGTCGGCGTTTTCTTCAGCACGGATGGATATCCTCGACGGTGTCTGCGTAATGAAGCTCGAATAGGACGTGATGAATTTTTCGCTGCCGGAAAAGTCCTTCACGTGCTCGCCGTCCTGGTTCGCGATAAGGAAACTGAACGTCCCCTGCCGTATAAAGTAAAAAGACCTGCAAACCTGTCCTGCCGAAACAAGGAAGTCGCCCCTGGTGAGTGCGACCTCTTTACCCACGCGTACGAAGTCGTTGATCTCTTCTTCGGTAAACGGAGAAACTGATTTCAGGAACGAGCCTACCTTTTCAAAAGCCATGGGGTCAAAGTTAGCGATTTGCGATCTGATGTCGTTTAGTTTAGAAAGATCGTTGGATCGCCACCCGCATGTCCGCGACTTGCCCGCCTTCGATATTCACCTGGGTGAATGATATCGGCGGCGCGGGGTTTCACCTTTGTCGTGTAATTAAAACATGACTGACATGCAAACCAGGACTTACCATGCAATCCGATACTTGTTTGGTATCGCGATGCTCTTTTTTGGATTGAACAACGTGTTCCATTTTCTGCCGGAGCCCCACTTTGGTGGCATTGCCGGTGAGGCGTTCAGCCTCTTTTACAAGGTGGGTTACATTATGCCTACGGTTGCCGCCACACAACTTTTCCTCGCCGTTGCCCTGTTGACCAACCGGTTTGTTCCCGCCGCGTTGCTACTCTTCTCACCCGTGCTGGTGAACATCGTCTGCTTCCACCTCTTTCTGGATCTCCCCGGCATCGTTCGCGTGTTGCCGGTGGCCGGCGCGATCGCGTTTTTGTTTTATATGTGGAGATCCGCCTTCCTGTTTCTTTTCAAACCCTGAAACCGATAGCCATGAACAGACCATCAAGAATTATGCTCACCATCACGGCGGTCTTTACGATAGCTGTACCCTCCGTGATGGACCTCAACGCCACGCACATGACCGATCCGCTGTGGCCTCCCCACGCCCGTTTTCACTGGGCGATTCAATATCTCAGCGCGATGCTCGCGAACACGCTGGCATTGTATCTCCTGTGGGGAAACTACCGCGAGAAGGATTCCTCGCTCGCATTGCTGTTTTCGGGGCTGGCGCCGATGCTTTTCTGGACCATGTTCTTCCCCGCCCTGCTCATGCCGGGGACGGGCACGTGGCCTGATGGCGTTACGCCTCCCCCTGGATTTCCACAGGTCTTTACCTCGGTCCACCCCAATTTCATTATGGCCCTGATGATCACCGCGCTTTCGGTTTATGCCGTATGGAGAGAAATGGCCAGGAGACGCCGGAGCGCCGATGCGCGTTAAGGCGTAACGGCCGGGATACCGGTAGCGCGTTCCTTTTACTTGAGAAAGAACGGCCGCCCATAGCCCGTGAGTGTTTCACTCAAGGGGTCGGCAACGACGGTCGTGTCGCTTCTGAAGAATTGAATGGTATTGTTTTCCGAGCTCACGCCGACGCTATCCCCCACTGAAACCAGGTGGGCATAAGGAACGAGGAACGTGATGGTGTCGGCAGACTGCCTGATGATCAGGTACAGCATGTCGTGTTGCTTGAAGTGGCGTTTCAGGCTGTCTTCCCGGTGCTGCTGCGGGTTTCCTGAGGTCACCCGACACCAGAGGCGGCCGGTATGCTTGTTGAGCATGCGCACACTGTCCACGCGGGCCGAAAACTCATAGCGGATGGCTTTGGCAAACCATTCGCGTTCTGTTTCCAGGTGATCACGCTGTTTCCAAAAGAGACGGCCAACGAGCAGCGCGCACAGCAACCCGATACCTCCGAGTATGAGCAGCGTCTTCTTCATGGGTAGCAAAGATAAAGCGCAACCTCCGAACACAAAAAAGAAACCCCCGGAGTTCGAGGGTTTCATGAGTGCGGTGGTCGGTGACCGCCGGTCCGGCATATGCTCATCCAGGAATCGCCGGATTTAATCTTTTGCCATCCGCACTACACGCGGATAGAATTTACCTTCTACCGTTACCAACGTCGTCTGGCTCTTCATGACCAGTTCGATGTCCTTGTACGCCAGGGGTGCCTCTTCGGCGCTACCGCCGATGAGTGTCACGCGTTCACTTTGTACCACTTTTTTCAGGCTGGACATTGTGATCGCGTGTTTCGCTTTCTGCCGCGACATCCTTCTTCCCGCCCCGTGCGCCGCGGAGTTGAGGGACGATTCATTTCCCATACCGCGTACCACGTAACCGGGCGCGACCATGTTTCCGGGGATGATGCCCGCCACCCCCGCTCCCGCCGGCGTCGCACCCTTGCGATGGACGATGTACGCGTTGCCGTCATGCAACGTCTCCTTCCATGCGAAGTTGTGATGGTTCTCCACCGTTGCCAGCACCTCGGCGCCCAGCGCCTCGCAGATATTCGCATGTATCACGTCATGACACGCCCGGGCGTACGCGCCCGCGAGGTTCATCGCCAGCCAGTACTCCTGTCCCGCTTCGCTGTCGAGGTCTAGCCACGCGAGGTGTTTCGCCTCCGTGGGAAGTTTGCACTTCGCCATCGCGATGTCGGTGTAGTGCTTCGCCACATTGGCACCAAGGCCCCGCGACCCGGAGTGCGAAAGTATCGCCGTGTACATCCCTGCCGCGAGGCCCAGTTCATTTTGCGGAAAAACCTCGATGCGGCCAAGCTCCACGAAGTGGTTTCCCGACCCCGAGCTCCCGAGTTGCCTGACGGCCTTGCCGTGCAGCCTGCGCAGGAGATCCGTCCGGTTGAAGTCTGCATGGTCCAGCACGGCATGCTGTTGTTTTTCCTCCAGGCCCCCGTCGTTGCCGAAATGCGTGTGGCGCCTTAGTTGACTTTGCCACCAGCTTGTATGCCAGCAGCCTCAACTTGTCGTCGTCAACATACGCTTCGGGCGTCGCCAGCACCCTGGTGATCAAACTCAATTTTTCTTCATTCGGCAGGTGTTTGTAATGCCTGTTCATAATATTCAGCGACAGGCTTTTCGCCACTTCCGACGGGAAGCTGATCGCTGAAAGGTCCTTGATATTCAGTTTCTGTTTGCCCATAATTCAGCACCACGGCTTGTAGCCGCGTTTTGGCCGTGCAGAGACCACGCTGCCTGAAAAGGCGGCGCAGTCATATCACACCCAAAGCCTGTGCGTGACTTGTTTGTGTTGTTAAATAATGATTTTTGAAAAAGACAAAGCAGGGACGTTCCGGTAGTTTGCTACCGGCGCTGCTTAGGGGCGATATGGGAACTCAGTACCAGCATAGCTTCCTCTTTTTAAGATGGTCGCAATAGCGGTGAAATGCGGACACAAAAATAGTGCGTGCGATTCAAACGGCAATGACCGGAGCGAAAAATTTCAAAAGTTGGAATTCTTCCAGATAGGATGGATCACCTTCTCGGTGCGAATGTTGATGCATCGGTAGAACCGGGGGCAGATAATTCGATCCCTGTCGGGTGAATGTCAGGCGATTGGCCCGCTCCCAAAAGTTGAACTTATCACAACACTACTTTCTAACTAGCCGCTGAACGGAGCGGTGCGACTGGTTCTTCACTTCGATGACATAAATTCCTTTTGGAAGGTCGGAAAGGTCAAGTGTCAGGTGGTCTTCGGTCCCGCGGTACGCCGTCGTCCATACGATCCCATTCAACGTGTTGTAGACCGTTATATCCGTCGGCATATTTGTTCCGCGGATGAATTCAATCCACAAGGCGCCATCGGTTGGGTTGGGATATATTTTCATCCTTTGTGATGCGGACGATTCGGCGCTGGTCACAAGATCTACCACCAGTTCGTGCGATACCGGCGTTGCGGGCTCATAGAAATCATTACCATTTTGTTCCGCGGTGAGGGTCGTGATGCCCGGGCCCATGATCGTCACCCTGGTCCCAATCACCTCGGCCACCGCCGGATCACTGCTGGTCAGCGAAACTTCAAGGCCGGAGGTTGCCGTGACCTCCAGGGTAAACGGTTCATCAAGGGTAGTCACCGGCGCGGGAGCTTCAAAAGTGATTTCCTGGCTTGCCCTGTGTACGTCAAGCGTTCGGCTTACTGACGGCGCGGCTGCGTAGCGTGCGTCCCCCTCCTGGGTGGCCGTGATCGTGGTGGTGCCAACGCCGACAATGGTTACCAGGTTGTCGGCCACCGTAGCCACCAGCGGGTTGCTGCTCGCATAGACCACGGGAAGCGCCGAAGATGCCGTGGCATTAAGGGAAAAGGGTTCATCTCCGAACGCCTTGTCTGCCAGCGCCTCGAAGGTGATCGTCTGCGGATCCCTGACCACGAGATCGACGAACACGGCCGGGGCTTCAAAAAAATTCTCATTGCCATTTTGAACGGCCATGATCTGCGTAACACCGGCACCGACAAGCGTAACCGTATTATCGACCACAAAGGCGACCTGCACATCGGTCGAAAAGAACCCCACCGGAAGTCCGGAACTGGAAGTTGCCGATAGCTGGAACGGAACATCTGTCGTCAACTTTTCGGGCAAGGGGCTAAATGTTATCGTTTGGCCTGCCTTCTCCACGATGAGCTGGCGGGCACTTTCACTGGCGGCATCAAAGTTTGCGTCTCCCGGCTGCGCAGCGGTAATGGTGGCAAATCCTGCTTTGTGGATGGAAAGCATGTTCCCCGCAATGGTGGCAACGGCAGGATTGCTGCTCTCGTAGGTGACGGGAAGGCCGGAAGACGCTGTGGCGGTAAGTTCCACATCATCCTGACCATAGGTCATGATCTCAAATTCGCCGAAGCTGATAGACTGGCTGGCCTTGAATACACTCAGCCCTTGTTGTTCGACGGCATCTTCATAGTTTATGCTCCCGGTCTGCATGGCCGAGATGACCGCCGTCCCTGCCCCGGTGATCGTCACCATATCGCCCTCCACCGTTGCCACGAGTGGATCACTGCTAGAAAACGAAACAGGCAACCCGGAACTCGAGGTTGCAGAAAGTTGGAACGCTCCGGCACCGTAGACCACATCTTCGAAGTTGCTGAAGTCAATGTATTGTGTAGCGCGACCCACCGCCAGGATCTGCGCTGCGCTCGTCGGCTCAAAAGTTCCGTTTCCGGTTTGCCGCGCAGTTATTTCCGTTTCGCCGGCGCCGACGATCGTTACCGTGTTGCCTGAAATCGTGGCTACACTGGTATTGGAACTCTCAAAAGTCAGGCTCAGGCCCGAAGTCGTGGTGGCGTCCAGCATGAAAGGGGCATCGCCGTAGATCTTATCTGTCGGCAAAGGTGCAAAGTCTATGACCTGCGTCAACTTTTTAACCGTCAGTGTTTGTTCGACCGCGGCGGCGGGCTTGTAATTCGAGTTGCCTGGCTCCGACGCCGTGATCACCGTCGTGCCCGGGCCCACAATCGACACGGCGTCGCCGGACACGATCGCCACGGAAGTATTGCTGCTGGTGTACGCGACCGGAAGACCGGACGATGATGATGCCGTCAGTACGAAAGGATCATCATCGATTCTCTTTACTTCCAGTGGACCGAAATTGATCACCTGATCTGCTTTGGATACCGTGAGCGTTTTTTCAACCGGGGAAGCTTCTGCCCAGAACGCGTTACCCGGTTGCGTAGCGGTAATGATCGTTTCACCTGCGCCCACAAGGGTCACGTTGTTAAGGGTAACCGTGGCCACGTTGGTATTGCTGCTGGAATACACGATCCCAAGGCCGGACGAGGCTGTGAGGGGAAGCGTGAAATCTGCATCTCCAAAGGTTTTTGGAGCAATGTCGTCAAGGGTAATCGTCTGTGTGTCCTTGACGCGAAATGCCCGGTCGACATTGGGCGCAGCCAGGTAGTTTGAATTTCCGGCCTGGCTGGCCTTGATACTCACCAGTCCCGTGCCGACGATCGTGACGATGTTACCATTGACCGTGACTACATCCGTATTCGAACTTTCGAAAGTCACAAGCAATCCGGAGGAAGCGGTCGCGCTTATTTCAAAATCCTCGTCGCCAATCACCCGGTCCGGGAGCGGGTCAAACGCAATGGTCTGCGACGCGGGCAGCACGTTAATCAACGCTTCCGCGCGGGCCGAAATCCATGAGCCAGGGTCGGCAGGTTCAAAGTCGACGGACAGAACCTGGTTGTCACCAACGTTCAGGATCGTTCCGGCCGGAGGGTCATAGGTGAATGTTCCCGGGACTGTGGTCGTGGCTTTCAACTGTGTGCTGCTCAGCGGTGTACCATAGTTGATATTGTTGAGCGACGGCCATGTGATGACGGGTGTCCCCTTTCCACCGTGGACCCGCGTCACACGGTTCCGGCCGACATTTCTGTACTGAATGAATTCCCCTACGATTACGACCTTGTCATCCGACTGAATCGCGATAGCATAAACATGCCGGTTTGGTCCAATGTGGGTATTGAACGCGAAGTCATGCGTACCGTCGGAATACAACCGGGCCACATTCCAGGCACTTCTGCCATTCAGCATGGTAAAATTTCCGCCGACGAAAATTTTTCCGTCCTGGTGAATCGTGATGGCTTCGATCGTACCGTTGACACCGGTGCCGACTGAAAATTCGGGGTCGATCGAACCATCGGAATGAAGCCGGGCCATCCTGTTCGCCGTTGATCCATCATAGGTCGTGAACGAACCGCCAATGAGTATCCACTGGTCGGGCAGCACCTTAATCTCTTCAATGAAGTTGTCGGTTCCTAGGCCGACGTCGAACGTCTCGTCGAGTGCGCCGTTAGCATCCAGTCTTGCCAGCCGCGCCCTGGATACGTCGTTGTAGGTGGAGAAACTCCCCCCTATCAGCACCCTGCCGTCATCCTGAACTGCCATGGTATGGACGGCTCCGTCCGTCCCGGTGCCAGGGTCAAAAGTTGCGTCAAGGCTCCCGTCTGCATTGAGCCTGGCGATGCGCTTTCGGGCGACACCGTTGAACGATTGAAACGCCCCGGCCACAAGTATCTTACCGTCCTCCTGCAGCGCGAGGCAATAGGCACTGCCATTGAGGCCGGTCCCGGGATCGAACGATGTGTCCAGCGAGCCATCGGCGTGGATGCGCGCAATTCGGTTGCGAGACGTATTGTTGTAAGTTTGAAAGGTCCCGGCAACGACGATTTTTCCATCGGGTTGGATGGCTATCGACCGGACCTGTCCTGTACCGTCACCGGGATCGAAGGTCTCATCAATTGAGCCGTCGGCATTCAGGCGCGCAATCCCGTTACGCGCTACACCGTTGTATCCGAAAAAACCTCCGGCGATGATGATCTTTCCGTCGGGCAACAGCTTTGCGTCGTAGACGGTGCCGCTGGCGCCGTATCCCTGCAAAACGCTCTCGTCCGCGCCGCCGCCCGGGAGGAGGCGTATCAAAGATCTTGCGCTTCTTCCATTGTAACTTGTGAAGTTTCCGCCGATCAGTATCCGTTCACTGGCATCAACCCCTATGCATTGCACAGTTTTATTCGGTCCCGAGATGCCCGTACCGGTGTCAAATGCAATGTCGATTGAGCCATCGGCATTCAACCTGGCTATGCCGGACAGCGCCGTTCCATTATAATCGGTGAAGGTCCCGCCCACCAGGATCTTGTTGTCTGCCTGGACGGTGATAGCACGCACAAAGCTGTTGAAGCCCGTTCCGGCCGCGAATGTGTTGTCAATGCTTCCATCTTCGTTGAGGCGCAGAATTCTTCCGTGCGCGGCTCCATTGAAGTTGTTAAAAGAGCCTCCGATCAGGATTTTTCCGTCGTTCAGTACCTTAATGATGTCGACCGGCTGCGCTGCACCGGAACCGGGGTCAAACGTTTCATCGATGGTGCCGTCGGTGTTCAACCTCGCCAAGCGTCCTGCGGCAGTCCCGTCATAACTCGTGAAGTATCCACCGATCAGGATCTTTCCATCGTCCTGTACGGCGACGCCTGTAAGCCGGGCATTTGGCCCTGTTCCGGGCGTGAACGTTTCATCGAGGGAGCCATCCGCATTTAGTCTAACCAGATACTTCACCGGAACTTCATTAAACGTTTCGAAATCGCCAGCGATGATGATCTTGCCATCGCCCTGAACGGCGATCGCGCGGATGTAGTTGTCGGCGCTCTGGCCCGGGTCAAAACTGGGATCAAGGGTGCCGTCGGTATTCAGCCGGGCCATGTTCTTGATGGAGGTTCCGCCGTAGGTATTGAAGAATCCGCCCACAATTATTTTGCCGTCGGCCTGCACTACCGCGGCGTCCGGTCCGTCCGATCCGGTAAATCCGTTGGCGAAAGTCGGGTCTCTGGTCCCATCTTCGTTCAGGGCCACGACAGCGCCGGTGTTCTTCCCCTGAAATGTGGAAAAATTCCCGAAGATCAGGTGCTTACCCTCCGGCAGCGGAACGATTCCGTAAACATGGTTATTGAAGCCATCGCCCAGGCCGTCACCCAAATCAGTCGGGTTAAAGGTCTCGTCCAGATTCCCGGCCTCTTGCGCGGAAACGCTGGCGGGAATTTGAGAAACGAAAAAAATAATGACGGGGCTGAGCAGAAGGGTCTTGATACAGGTTCTTTTCACAGGACGGGATTTTGCCCAAAGGTATGAAAAGGTGCCCGTCCGCCAAACCAAAAAAAACTGTCGGGAATGTTACAGCCGAGAGCGTAGCGCAGCGCGCTGCGTGGATCAGGGGAGCCTTGGCCGTTGTGGCGCAATGTCTCGTCACGTTAACGACAACCCCAAGCCACAAAAAGGGCGCGTTGCCCATCCTGATCACCCTGCTCTCCGCGCTTTCCCAAAACCCAACCCGGTGGCTAGGTCAAAATCCGCCGGCATCCCCAAGCAGGATACCCGTCCCTACCTGTGAAACTGTCACTCGTACCGCAGCGCCTTCACGGGATTCGCCCGCGCCGACCGGACCGTGTGGTAGCTGATGGTCGCCAACGCAATGCCTAGTGCGATCACGGCGCCCAGCACAAATACCAGCAGGTTAACGTCAACCCTGTACGCGAAGTTCTCGAGCCATTTTGTGAGCAGCCAGTACGTGACGGGACTCGATATCACGAAGGATATGGCGATGAGCAAAGTAAAATTCGCCGACAACAGCACGGTGATCTGCCGTTCGGAGGCGCCGAGTACCTTGCGGATGCCGATCTCCTTTGTTTTCCTTTCCGTGGTGATAGCGGCAAGGCCAAACAATCCCATGCAGGAAATGAGGATCGCCAGGCCCGCCATGATCGTCACCACCGATCCCATTTGCCGGTCAGACCGGTAAAGCCGTTCAAAGTGCTCGTCGAGGAAGGAATAGTCGAACGGGTAGGTGATGTACCGATTCCACGTATCGCGGATGAAGGCGATGGCCTCTTCGGCGTGGGCGCCGTCGATCTTCACGCTCATCTCACTGTAGCCCCATTCGGGGTGCACCGACATCTGAAGCGTGTTGATCTTGTAGTGCAGGGAATTGAAATTGAAGTCTTTGGCTACGCCGATGATGGTGCCCAGGGTGTCGTCGTGATACCAGCCCATGCCAGCCTGTGTGCCAACCGTTTCCTTCAGGCCCAGTTCTTCGGCAAAGGATTCGTTGATGATAAAGGCGAAGTCCTTGTCCGTCGGAATATCCTTCGAAAATCCCCTTCCCTCCGTCAGGGCGATGCCATAGACGGAGAGGTATTCATAATCGACATTTACGTTCGAGGGCGTGATCCGGAATACGCCGGTATCGGACTTGACCTTGAAGCCCGTTTGATGAAAGTTCTCTCCCAGGCGCTGGCCACTGGCCGTGACGCCGTAGATGAGCGGGCTTCGTTTCAGTTCCGTGCGCAGCATCTCAAACTTTTCGTTCGCCTCCTGGTTCATGTCGACCAACATGATCTGGTCTTTGTTGAAGCCGAGGTCCTTGTTTTGCATGAACGACAGTTGCTGGAGCACCACGAGCGTACTCACGATCATCGCCAGCGCCAACCCGAACTGCACGATCACCAGGCCACTCCTGAAGACCGAACGTCCGCCGACTCCTTTTCCTCCTCCTTTCAGCACACGTGCCATGTTGAAAGAAGTCATGTAAAAAGATGGATAAAGCCCGGTCACGAGCCCCAGCCCGAGCGTCACCGCCAGGAGGTAGCCAAGGCTCAGTGGTTCATTGAACAGCGGTCCGAGCGTAAGTTGGCGGCCGATGGCCTGGTTGACCAGGGGTAATGCCGCGAAATTGATCACCGCAGCAAATATCAACGACATGAATGCCAGGAGCGTCGATTCGAAAATGAACTGAACGAAAAGCTGGAGTTTCTTCGCCCCCACCGTTTTGCGGACGCCGATCTCTTTCCAACGATGGGAAGCTCGGGCCGTGGTCAGGTTCATGAAGTTTACCCCGGCGATCAGCAGGATGAAAACGCCAACGATCGTAAAGACATCGAGGTAGGCGCCGTTGAATTTCCGGTAGTTGTTGTAGTCGTGTTCGACGTCGGTGGAAGCCAGGTGCACCTGGTCGAGTTGCTGCAGCCACAGGACGTAGTATTTGTTGATGTCCGGATCATCCATGTGACGCCTCAGGAACGCGGGGAACTTGCCCTCCAGGGCGCTGATGTCTGCATTCGGGTGAAGCTCCAGGTAGGTGTTGAGGAAGTTTGAACCCCAGCGGTCGTTGAACTGCGGGTTTTCGCTTGTGATGGTGGTCATGGAGACGAGCGCATCGAACTTCATGTGTGAATTCTCCGGTACATCCTCCAGGATGCCCGTCACCTTGTATTCCCTGCCGTTGAAAGTGAGCGTATTCCCCATCGCTTCGTCAATACTGTTGAAGAATTTCAGGGCGGTGGCTTCCGTGACCATCATCGTGTTGGGGTCGTCGAGGGCCGTCGCTTTGTCACCGTCGATCACTTCAAAGTCGAACATGTCGAGGAAGGTGCTGTCGACCGTGGCAACGAAGGGGAGCAGGAAGCGCTTGTCGTCCTTCACGACGAGCTGTTTAGGCCGACACATAAATCGCGCGTAGTTCACGACCTCGGGGAACTCCTTTAGTATAAACGGCCCCATTCCGGGCATGGAAAGGGCCACCTTCTGGAGGTTTGTTCCGGGGAAGTTCTGTACTTCGTTCAGGCGATAGAGGTTCTCCTTCCTGGTGTGAAACGCATCGAAGCTTTTTTCGTCCCTGATAAAGAGAAAGATCACCATGCAGCACGCCAATCCGATCGCAAGGCTGAATATGTTGATGAAGGCGTACAGGGGGCTTTGGCGGATGTTGCGCCAGGCAACGGAGAAATAGTTTTTTAACATAACCTGATGGCTGGTGGTTTGTAGATGATGATACCTGCAAAAACAAATGAAGGTACGCTAAGCGCGTAAATATTTGCAGGAGACTGTCCGCAGGCCGTCGCGACCGGTCACTTGCGTGAAGTGAACGGCTTAAATTTTGCCCTGAATCATTCGGGATACCCCGCGATATCAATCCTCTAGTTTTGCTTGCCATAGAGTTCCATAAGCACCTGAAAATCTTTATGGTATCGCAATGGTATCGCACCTTTTCAAAGGGTATCGGGAGACCGTTGCGGGACAACCTGGTGCCTGTACGCGCCAGCCCTATGAAAGCGTGCGGAATTGCCCGTGGACGCTCATTTTTGTGCACCCTTATGGCATTCCTTTTTTCGCCCCGGTGCGAAACTTCGAAATCCAATGAAAAGAGTAATCGCTGCATCCACGCTGGCGGCCCTGGCGGTCGCGCTGGTAAACTGTTCCGATCCATCCATCGCTCCTGCCGACCGGGAGAACCCTTCGGCTATTCGCAACACAGAGACCGGGACCACTCAGTCCACGGAAAGCACGCTTGTCCCCTACCATTACGAGTCGTTGGATAACGGCACGGTAAAGCTCAGCTTTGAAAACCTGTCGGGCGATTCGATCAGGGGCGACGTGATCCGGGAAGGCGTTTCCTATCAACAAAATGGAACCATCCTTCATGCATTTTCAGTGGCCAACGGCGGCTCGCACACGTTCGTGGATGATCGCGTGATCCCGGGAGAAACGTATCGCTATGTCTTCGAATACAAGGTGGGGGACACATTTGGGTTCGTCATCAACTTCGACACGGTGGATGTGGTGTCAACGGTCCCGGCCCTGGGGAATTTTCTACTCCTTCCGCCTGATGGTGGTGAGTCTTACGACTTCCTTTTTGACGGCCAAACGATTGATCTTTCACATGCCAACATAGTCGTGGAAACCGATGATGACCGCCTTACGCGATCCGTCGTTTTCAACCTCAACGGAACTACCTATACGGATAACCGCTATCCGTTCACCCTTTTCCCGGAAGGTACGGCAGATCTGCAGAACGGTTCCTACGTACTTACAGCGATCGCCTACCCGAAAAAGAAAGGGCGGGGCGTACCGGGTGACACGGCAACGGTATCGTTCATGGTCAACAACATCTATTGACCCTGTCGAAGGGTGGCCGTTCGGCATGTGGAAAAAGAAGGCGTCACCATCGCATGATGGCCAGCGCCTTCTCTCTAAACTTCTTCTTTTCCTGCCACTCTCCCGTCATCGTGATGAGTCGGCCCACCGTCAGGTTCAAAAGTTCGGTTACGAACCCGGCGCCCTGTTGTTTCAGCAGCGCTTCCACGCGCGTGTGATGCTTCACCATGAAAGCGCCGGCAAGCTGTTGCGCCGACGCGTCGGCGGATTGAAAGAACGAAAGGTTCGTCATTTGAGCACCGAAGAGGTCGTTCAGTTGGGCAAGCTTGTTTGGCTCGATACTGTGGGAATTGCCCGATTGTACGATCATCCTGAAGCCGGTGTCATTCACATTAAATGAAGAGTGCTCAAAAAAGTACACGGTCAGCGTATCGATGCCCGTATAATTTGCGGACATGAGCTTGTCCCGGAGCAGGATGAGGCGGTCTATCGCCACCGAGTCATAGAAGATCTCCTCGTCCAGAATTTTAAGGTTCTCCTGCAAGTCGCGCTTCATGACCTTTAGATAGGACTGAATCATGGCGTCCGTCTTGGACCTTTCTCGGTAATCGTCAACGGAAATAGCGATCAATACGCCAAGGACGATGAGCGACAGCTCGACGAGGTAGTCCTTTACCTTTTTCATGTCGTGTGGGATTTAATAGGAAAAGATAAGGCATTTACCGGTCGGATTCAAAGCCCCGGTCGCGGGGATATGATAAAGATGCGAAGACCATACGATACTTTCCCCAGACCTGTTACTTCTCCCTGGCAAGGCCCGTTTGCGGTGATAACGTCGCATTTACCTCGACCCGCACTTTACCGGCTGTCATTTCCTTTCCGAGTATTTGCGGTGTCTCTATTCCAAAGTCCATGAGCGCCACATTGAAGACCGATTGTAACGTGATCTTATTATCCTGAACAGAGATTGTCCCCGTCTCGGTGATCTCCTTCCCTTTTCCATGGACCTTCAGCGTGCCCGTTACGGTCGCCGGATATTTGCCCGATTTGTCGTAATCAATATTTGCCTGAATTTTTCCCTTAAAACTGGCGGCGGGAAACCTTTCTCTCTCCAGGTACTTTTTATCGGCATCCCTGCCCATCTTGCGATTGCTAAAGACGAAGTCGGCCATTTTCACGTTGAATGTCAGTTCATGCGTTGAAGTGTTCAATTCCACTCCGACGTTTTCATTTCGCGCATCCACATCGGCCACGGGCGCTTCAGCAAAAAAAGAAATCACGCCTTTTTCTGTAGCGTATAAATGTTGGGCAACCGTCCCATGT
This sequence comes from uncultured Roseivirgaceae bacterium, assembly GCA_964551035.1. Classification (GTDB taxonomy): domain Bacteria; phylum Bacteroidota; class Bacteroidia; order Cytophagales; family Cyclobacteriaceae; genus Chryseosolibacter. The sequence goes on from CAZKBK010000009.1 coordinate 30,459, forward strand.
GCCGACAGCAGCAGGACAAAGAGTGGACACACACCGTATTTCATAACATCGAATCTTATTTGCCTTTCCGCAGGGCAAAAAAGAAATGCCACCGGCGCACATTTTTGCTGACCCAACGTCGTTCCGACCTGAGTGCTGTAGAAAACATTGCTCAGCGCGGCCTTTCGCTCACAAACCGGACGTTCTCTCGGGCATTGTTTTTTAATCGCGACTTGGGTTAAATCCATGATCAGCAAAGGTATACGCTATATAACCCATTGGGAAGACTGGCATTGGCTTGCAAAATACCTGCTGATCGCTCCGGCCTGGCTATGGTTTTGTTTGAAAGCGCGGTCATTTTGGTTCTTTACACCTTCCAATCCCGGCATTACCTTCGGAGGTTTTACGGGAGAAACCAAACAGGAGATCTATAAGCAGTTACCCCCATCGACGTATCCCAAAAGTATCTTTATTTCTCCCGGGATGTCGTTTCCTGAAGTGCTTTCCCTTGTTGAAAGTAATCATTTCTCGTTTCCACTAGTTGTCAAACCGGACGTCGGAATGATGGGCCTGATGTTCAGAAAGGTCGAGGCAATTGAACAACTCCGGCAATATCACTCGGTAATGCCGGTAGACTACATTGTCCAGGACTTGATCACCTATCCTTTGGAGGTCAGTGTCTTTTATTACCGGTATCCGAACGAAGCCTGTGGCCATATCACCGGGTTCATCAAGAAAGAACACCTGGAGGTTGTCGGTGACGGCAAAAGCAGTTTGAGAATGCTCTTGCTGAAATATCCACGGGTCAGGTTCAGGCTGAAGGAAATGTTCTCGAAACATCAAGGGAAACTAAATACCATCATTCCCGAAGGAGCGCGCTTTCAACTGTCTCATGCACTGAACCTGAGCCGTGGCGGCAGGCTGGTGAGCCTGGAGCATGAAAAAGACGGGCAACTACTGAGGGTATTTGACAACCTGAGCCATTACACAAAGACGTTTTTCTACGGCCGCTACGACATAAAGTGCGCGTCCATCGACGATTTGAAGCGAGGTAAAAACTTCTCCATACTGGAGTACAATGGTTGCGGTGCCGAGCCCCACCATGTTTATCATAATGGCAATAGCCTTTTCACCGCTTGCAAGATCCTGGTAGAACATTGGAACCGGTTGTACAGGATCTCCGACTACAACCATCGCCACGGCGTTGCGCGGTGGAGACACCAGGATGGGTTCCGGTTTGCCCGGAAGGCGGCGGCGCTTCTTGGCCGGCTCCGGGAACTTGACGCCGGATTTGAGTTTAAGCCCGCAAGGGATTCTGTGTTTACAAACGACCTGTCAGCCCCACCACTTTGCGGAACGGTGGAACTTCAAATGGATAGAGACCGATTGCCATGAACGATCACGAAACCCGTTCCATCATTGAAGAATACCTGGATTTCATCAGGGTCAGCGCTTTTCCCTGCATCGCTGCCAAGGCGGCGTTGTCGAAGGACCAAATTGAGACCCTCGTGGTTGGACACCTGGCTTGCCCGAAAGACGACGCGGAGATCCTCGACTTTTTATACCGGTTTGTGGACCGTTACCGGGATGCCCGGGAACGATACCACAGTGCGGTGATCATTTTCAAAGGACCGGAAAATTGTTCCGAGAAAACCTTCGACGACCTGTTGTGGAAAAGGCTCCAGTCTATTTCAGACCTCGATGCTTCAGCGCATGACTGGGATCCACGTGTGGGCAAAGAGGCGATGTCACCGGATTTCAGTTTCAGCATCAAAGGAGAAGCGTTCTATATTATCGGCCTTCATGCCAACAGCAGCCGGAAGGCAAGGCGTTTCAGGTTCCCTGCACTGGTGTTCAATCCCCATGAACAATTCGAAGCCCTTCGGGCGTCTGACAAATATTCCGCCATGAAAGAGGCGGTGAGAAAGAGAGACAAGATATTCTCCGGCTCGGTAAATCCGATGCTGGCAGATTTCGGAGAATCATCGGAAGTACTTCAATATAGCGGCCGCCGATATGACAACACCTGGACATGCCCCTTCATCGCCAAGCATGAGGACGCCAAACATCATTCCGGCTCGTAGTGGCGTTGCCTTTGTACTCAAAAAAGGACAGCACCTCAGGGTAGAAGACCTGCAGGGCGAGCAGGTCAGCGATTTTGTTTGCTATAACCTCAGCGACACCGCCGAATACCTTTCCTCAGGTCGAACAATCGACTATGCCGATACCATTTTTCTCACCCGTGGTCATAGCTTCTACTCAAACCGCAGCAACGTGATGTTCCGGATGGAAGAAGATACCGTGGGCCGACACGACTTTTTGCTGACGCCGTGCAGCGAAGACACGTTCCGGATCATCTATGGCCACGAGCACCCCCACCGCGGTTGCTTCGGAAATCTTTTGGCCGCGCTTGCCCCCTACGGAATTAGGGGTGACAACATTCCCGTATGCTTCAACATTTTCATGCACGTCGATGTTGATGGACAAACAGGAAGGATAAACGTCCTGCCGCCGAAGAGCAAGGCGGGTGATTATGTCGTGATCGAAGCAACGATGGATCTCCTGGTGGGAATGACCGCATGCTCGGCGGAAAAATCCAATAATTTTGCGTTCAAGCCCATCGGCTATACCATTGAGGGGGAATGATCGGTTTCCTACCGCAATGGCGATCGTCGGCCAGGCCCGGGATATGCCTTTCCGCTACCGGATTCCTGATCAGTTTTTTAGCTTCGTTGCCTCCGGGGATGACCAATATGGTCACCATCCGGCTTGCCCTCGGCGGTGACTATAGGGCGGCGTGCTGGTTCGTCCTGGGTATTATGGTTGCCGAAGTCATTTATGCGAAAGTCTCCTCGGCGCTGGTGAAACAAATGTTCAGGTTTGCGTTGATCGTAAGGATCCTTCAATGGATCGTGCTGGCAATCTTAGTCGTCATGGCAACCCTGTCACTCCTTGCGTCAGCGAAGGGCTCAGTCCAGCGCCATAGCGACGTCATCAGCGGCGACCTGTCTCCATTTGTTCTTGGCTTTCTGCTTATGGCCATCAACCCGGTACAAATTCCGTTTTGGATCGGCTGGGCAACAATATTATCGGAAAAGAGAATATTCGACTTCAGTAGAAATGGTCAATTGGGTTATCTGACCGGCGTTGCATTGGGATCGTTGTTGGCCAGCGCAATATTTATCGCGAGTGGTCAGTTCCTATCCTCCGTTCTATCCATGAACGAACGTCTGCTGCATCTTATTTTTGGATGCGTGTTTGTGGTCATGTCGCTGATGCAGGCGCGCAAGTTGTTTCGAGGCGGAAGGCGGGTCTTAAAACGTGAAGGCAATGTAAAAACTTAATTGAGGGGTCGGGCGGTCAGTTTGAAGTTTGGCGTTTGGCGTTTTTGGGGACTATATTGAAGCCGGGCTCGCCGTCAACTCCAAACTAAAAACTCCAAACTCGCAACTCGCAACCCCATGCTGATCAACCAGCAATCTCTCGACCACTGGATGGACCACTTTTACGGCTACGGCTCGTGGGACGCCGCCATCTGGTTCATCGCCTACGAAGAGGCTGGCGGTGACCTGCCTGAGGAAGTGGCTGAAAGGCTAGACTTTTTCAACAACGCGCATCCCGATTCCACGCAACCCACACTCTGCGACATACGCGCGCTCTACCGTCATGTTCGTTTCAGGGCGGAGGGTCCCCGATCGGCAAAGTTCGACACACTCCACGATTATCGGTTCGGCGAGAACGCAATCCTGCACGGCATCTGGAAGAACCTCATCGCTTTCGGTCACGGCTTCCGCAATGAAGACCTTCCCGACCTGCTCACCTATCAAAAAAGCACGTTCGCATCCGGATCGGCAAAGCGGGAGGCCTTGATCCGGTTGTATCCGCTTCCCAGTCCTCACGCCCATGCCTGGTACTACAGTTGGCTCGACCTGCCCCGGTCGCCTTTTCTCAAGAGCCGCACCGCATACGAGGAACATGCCTACGCCCGGCGCGTGGGAAGTATCCTTTCGCAAATCGCCGCGCACCGGCCCCGCCTGGTGCTCATGTACGGCATGAGCGACATCAACCAGTTAAAAGCGTCCGTGCAATCGCAGTTTCCCGGAACACGATTCCAAACCGTAAAGTCCATCAAACACCGGATTCCGCAGCATCATCGCGCGACACTTGGCACCACCACGGTGCTCATCACCACACAGACTCCCGCCCTGCGGCACAACCGGATCGAGACCGGATTCGATTGGCAGGAATTAGGAAAGACGGTGATTCCGGGATAGCCCCGCGTGACTCCTTTTGACGTTAAACCCAACTCCCGCCGCGCGGGCAAGAGTGGGCTTGCCGCTGTTATCCCCTCTTTTTTAAAAAAAATATTTCCCCGAACCGTCAGCACCCTTTGGAAATCTCAAATCTAATCCCCACTATTGCACTGTATTAGTTAAGTAATACAGTAAATCAGTTAAGATGTTAATTATCAAGAACTTAAAATTCGCCTATTCCAAAAAACAGCCGCCGTTGTTCCAGAACCTGGATTGCGACCTTCATTCCGGCCGCATCGTGGGGCTTTTGGGAAAGAACGGTGCGGGCAAAACAACCCTGTTGAAGCTCATGATCGGGCTGCTCCGCCCCAGCGGCGGCATTGTACGCCTGATGGACCATGAACCGGCGGCGCGGCAACCTTCCCTGCTTCGGGACATCTATTTTCTGCCGGAGGAATTTCACCAGCCATCCGTTTCGATCAATAAATATGTAAAAGCGAATTCCGGATTCTATCCCCGGTTTGATGAGCCGCTGCTCCGGCGGCTGATCGATGACTTCGAGTTGCCGGAGGACAAGCGTCTGAACCAGCTTTCCTATGGACAGAAAAAGAAGTTCCTGATCTCGTTTGCCCTGTCGACCAGGTGCAGGCTTTTGGTTTTGGATGAGCCCACCAACGGTCTGGATATACCCTCAAAATCCATTTTCAGGAAGGTGATGGCGGGCTCGCTCGACGAAGATCAGCTCGTCATCATCTCCACGCACCAGGTTCGCGATGTCGAGAACCTTATCGACAGGGTGGTCATGCTGGAGAAAGGCAGGTTCATCATGCAAAAGGACATCTTCGACATTTCGTCTAAACTCCACTTTGCCACCGCGGCTTCTGCCGATGGCGAAAACGTTCTGTACCATGAACTGGTACCGGGTGGCTACAAGGTGATCACGCCACGAACGGAAGGCAGCTCTTCCGTCGACATCGAGTTGTTGTTCAACGCTATTTCCAACGGTTCCGAAAAAATGAAAGAATATGTTAAATAATATTTTTAGCGGGAAACGGTTTCTACTGCTCTTCCGGCAACATTTCATCCACAATACGCAGCTTTTGTTACTGTCGTCGGTGGCTTATGTCGGCGTGATCTTCATTGTCCTCTCTTTCGTTCAAATTGGCGAGGGCTTTCGACCTCACGACGTGGAAAACTTTCAGGGTTTCCTGATCGGCTTCGTTTCGGTCTTCGGAATTATTTATGCCGGTCACTCCTTCCCTGCATTGCGGTCCAAGGAAAGCACAATAAGTTACCTGATGGTCCCGGCGTCGGTGACGGAGAAGTTTTTATTTGAGTTTATCAGCCGGATCGTCATCGTCATTCTGATACTGCCCCTTTTGTACTGGGCAACGTTCCACTTGCAGGGCTACTTCTTCGCCATCTTCGCCAGTGAAACGTTTCACCCCATTAATCTTCAGTATTTGGTGAAGATCGAAGTGGCGGACAAATACAGATTTCTGGTCTATACCGTGACAACAGCCGGGGTGATGCTGGCCTTCGTGCTTGCCTTCACCGGCGCGGCCATGTTCGGCAAACAGCCGCTGGTAAAATCGCTTTTTGCCGTAGCGGTGATCGTCGCGTTCTATTTCGGATACGGCTACATCGTACTCGAACACCTCGGCCTGGGACGGTACGTTGCGCCCGAACAGATGTACCTGCTTCCGATGACTGATCAGCGCGCTTTTCAGTTTGCGATTTTCGCCGTTATAACAACGATAATCATCATGCTCTTCGTGGCATTCAGGAAGTTAAAAGAGCGGGAGGTGTAATATGCAGTTTGAGAATGGCAAAAGCATTTTTCTGCAGATCGCGGACACCATTACCGAAAAGGTAGTGAATGGCGAATTCCCGGCCGGTGAGAAGATACCATCCGTGCGGGAACTGGCGGCGGAAATGGGCGTGAATCCCAATACCGTCATGCGAACCTATAGTGAACTACAAGCTATGAACATCATCGAAAATCAGAGAGGGATCGGATACTTCGTAAGTCCGGAAGCCCAGGGCATAATCCTCAAAGGGAAGAAGGAAGCGTTCTTCAACAGGGTATTGCCGGAATTTCTCAGGCAGGCGGCATTGCTGGGTATTACCGCCGATGAATTGAAAAAACACTTGGAAACACTGAACTGAACAACATGAAGCTAAGCAATAAAATACTGATCGGGTTCTTCGGGTTCGTGTTCCTCTATCTCACCGCGGTTTTCGCGGAGGTCAGGTTCAGGGGAACGCTCACCGTTATCGACGATGCCAACAGCGTCGCGGAAACCGTGGATATTTCCGGGGTCACGTACCTTGTTTTACAAGACCTGGATCACCACATCAACATTATCGGGTCGGAGGCCCCTCGCCTGGAAGTGCGCAGCCGTTCGGGGGACCTTCTGCAAAGATTGAACTATGACATTTCAGGCGACACGCTCAGCTTGTCAGACCTTCACGATGAAGACATCAGGTCCCTCAGGATCTCGGTTTTCGTATCGAAGCGCTTAAAGGGCGTAACCGTAAACGCCGCCGCTGCTACGATCGAGGGCCTGGCTCAGGATCGCCTGGACCTTTCACAAAATGCCGGACGGATCTACATGTCTGGAAACACGATAGGAACGATTCACCTGGAAGCCTCAGCCGAATCGTATCTGGACTATTCCGCCCATGGGCTGGACACGCTGGTGCTGTCGGTCGACGATTCCCAGGTGATGGTCCATTCCACCGTTACCGTGCTGAAAGGTTCAATGAAAAACAACGCTTTCCTGGGCCTGGACGATGTCCGTGAGATCCAATTCAAAACGGACGAGAGCAGCGCGCTTAGCCTGTACCGCTAAAAACCATTTGTTGTCCTGTAACAAAACAAACCCCGAAACCTACTTAGTAGCAACTGCATGCCATGGCGACCGTCCATCAATCCTATCATGAAAGACTTCAGGTACCCCTCCCCCGCGCCCGCAAAAACCTTGGTGTTACTTTGCAATTAAAAGCACTTTTAAATACATTGCCGACGAAGCGGAAGGCGACAAATTTCACCACACTATGAATATTGAGATAACCGGGCTCACCAAGATCTACCCCAATGGGCATGCGGCCATCAGGGATGTGGACTTGCAGATCGGCAGCGGCATGTTTGGATTGCTTGGCCCCAACGGCGCGGGCAAGTCGAGCTTTATGAGAATATTGGTCACGGTGCAAAAAGCCACCTCCGGCACCATCCTCATGGATGGGATGGACATCAATACGCACCGGCATGAGATCAGGAAAACGATCGGATACCTTCCCCAGGACTTTACATTTTTCTCAAAGCTGAAGACCTGGGAATTTCTGGACTATGCCGCGCAACTGTCGACATCGCTGAAGAGAAAGGACCGGTTGGCGCGGGTTGACAGGCTGCTGGATCAGGTAGGCCTGCTCGACGTCCGCGAGCGGATGGCGAACAAACTCTCCGGTGGGATGAAGCGGAGGCTTGGCATTGCGCAAGCGCTCATCGGCGAACCGAGGCTGCTCGTCATCGACGAACCTACCACGGGCCTTGACCCTGAAGAACGCATCCGCTTCCGGAACATCCTTTCCGACCTCAGCCAAAAGGACGTCACCATCATACTCTCAACCCATATCGTTGGCGACATCAGCAGCACATGCCACAACATGGCCATGCTCAACAAGGGCGCGGTGGCTTTTAAAGGCTCCCCTGAGGGTATGATCGAGCGGGTACGCGGCCACGTCTGGCAGGTCGTGCTGGACGACGACGCATTCAACGTCTTAAAGACCAGGCATTCGGTGGTTTCCACCATCCCTGCCGACGGCAAATGGGAAGTGCAACTCATCGCCGATGACCAGCCCCACCCTGCCGCCAGGCCGGCCAATCCAAACCTGGAACACGCGTATGTGTATTTTATGGAGAATGAATTTGGGGTGACACTGGTATGATGTCCTTCAAAAATATCCTGACTATTATGTCGTTCGAGGCCAGGGTGCTTTGGAGAAACTGGTTTTTCAGGATCATCGCCCTGCTCGGCGTGGGCTTCGTCGGCATTTTCAACCTGGCGGTTTTTTCCGAGCTCGACACGCCCCAATGGCACGTGCTCGCCAACGGATGGATACTCCCCTACGCCAGCCTGCTCATGATCAGTATCCCGCAAGCCGCCGCGGTCATATTCCTGGCGACCGGCATGATCAAGAAAGACAAAAAGCTTGACACCAATGAAGTCTTCTTCGTAAGGCCGATCACCAACCTCGACTACGTCTTTGGAAAAGCGCTGGCGCTGTTCACCCTCTTCTTCCTTTTGAACCTGGTGCTGCTTTGCATTCCCTTGATCATCGGCCTGACGAATCCTTCCGCCACCGTCACGCCGCTGGCTTTTCTGATCTACCCGTTACTCACGACAGTCCCGGCGATCGTGTTTACCACGGGAATTTCATTCCTTCTCGTTACGGTCATCCGGAATCAGCCCATTTCCATTGTACTGCTCGTGGGTATTGCCGGCGTTCAACTGATCTACTACTTCGACCAGTTCTCCAATATCCTCGACTTCATGGCATTCCGCCTGTCGATGCTTGCCTCGGAGATCACCGGTTTCGTGGATATCGGATTTGCCCTATGGCAACGGGGCTTTTACTTGCTCACCGGCATTGCACTACTCTTTATCACCGCGTTTCTCCTCGATCGCCTGGCGGGCCACAAGGTGGCGCACAAGGCCACCGCGTTCGTGGGTGTCGCGCTGTTGGCGGTTGCCGCATTCATCATGGTCAGGCTTTGGGACATGCGTCAGCGCCCGATTACGTTGCGCGAGGAGATGGTTGCCGTGAACGCCACCTGGGCAAACGTGCCCAACATCGATATCGTGTCGCACGTGATTGATGTAACGTGGTTGGGTGACCAGATCGCCAGCACTTCTGAGATGCGGGTGAGGAATAATACCAACCGGACATTGGATACGATCTACTTTACCCTGAACCCGGGCTTAACGGTTGACGAAATGTTGGTTAACGACGCGCCGGTGAAGATCAACCGGGACTTGCAGATCGTGGCTATCGACGACGGCGTGAGCTTACCTGCCGGCGGCGAACTAACCGTCAGGATGAAATATCGCGGTCCCATCAGGGAGTCAGCCGCCCATTTGGACGTAGATCAGAAGCGTTACGAGTCTTCTAACGAACTGATCATGTTTTCACTGAAAAAGAAGTATGCATTCCTGGAACCGGATTATGTACTGCTTACCAAAGACGTGCTGTGGTACCCCGATACCCAGGTGGGCTTCAACCGCACTTCGGCCCGCAGGACCCGGCACAGCTTTGTGGATTTTCGATTGACTGTACACGCGCCAGCGGGTAAGACACCGATCTCCCAGGGCGAGGTCGTGATCAATGACGGCGTGCATCAGTTCCGACCGGAATATCCCCTGCCGCAAATTTCGCTCGTGATCGGCGACTATGCGAAAAAAGAGATAACCGTTGACGGCGTTGACTATGCGGTTTTTCATCGTCCTGAAAATGATTTCTTCGTCCGGCATCTCGACCAACTCGCCGACACCCTGGGTTATCTCATCAGGGATGTTGCCAATGAATACGAAGATGCGCAAAAGCTCGCCTACCCGTTCAACAGGCTGCAGTTCGTGGAGGTCCCCATTCACTTCACCGCTTACGACAAGATTTATGATAGCCACCAGGCGTACTTACAACCTGAAACGGTCTTTTGGCCAGAGGAAGGCAGCCACATCAGGCAGTTCGACTTCAGAAGGCAGCTCCGTGACATGAACCGTCAGGCTGCCCGTACGAACCAGGTGTTGACGGACAAACAAAAGCAGGCGAACGTTTTCAACGACCTCATAAGAAAAGTGTTTACTAAACAGATCGGCTCAACGTGGGTATGGGACGGCAGCGATGCCGATCGGGCGGATTATTCCCTCTTCCCCAACTATTACGATTTCAACTCGGGTATCGTCAGCGAGGATTGGCCTTTGCTGAACCGCAGCATCGCGACCTACCTGAGAAACGACAAGCAAACGCTGAATGACTATTCAAGAAATATCAACGGCATCTCTTTTACGGAAGAGTGCAACAACCTCATGCGAACGTCTTCCATGAAAGAGATCCTCACCGGGACGGAGTTCAGCAAGATCAGCAAGTCGGTGTCGCTGAAAAGCCAATACCTCTTCGCATACCTGGGCCACATGCTGGGCGAAAGCAACTTTAAGACGTTTCTGTATGACTGGGTGAACAACCATCAACACGAGCTCAATGGCTACCGTCATTTCCGGGAGGCGATCCGATCCCGATTCCACCTCGATATCGACCCCATTATTCGGGAAGTCTACGCTGAAACATCCCAACCGGCCTTCGAGATCCTCGACGTTCAGCAATATGAAGTAATGGACCGCGACCGGAAGCGTTATCAGGTGCTTGTCAAAGCAAGAAATTCCGGCGACAGTGACGGCGTGATCGAAGTCAGGTTCAACACGGGAGAAAGGGCCGCGGATGAAGACTACTATGCCGTAAAGGTGAATGAGGAGGTTGCCCAGGAGGCGCCGGGGAGGCTGGCGGTGATCAAACAGGGCGAGACCAGGCTTATTGGTTTTGTCCTGGACGAAAAGCCAAACACGATCACCATCAACACCATAATCTCCAGGAACATACCCTCCTCGATCGTCATGTCGGTTGGCGCCCTGTCGAGCCATGATGGCGGTCTTTTGTTTGACGGCGAGCGCGTCATCGCCAACGAACGGGATAACAACCCGTACGAGGTCATCGTCGACAACGAGGATCCCGGATTCAGCACCTTCAGCCCCATCAAGCCCACCATCTTGAAGGCCTGGCTGGACAGCCGCAATGCGACCGATCAAAAGTATTACGGCAACTGGTCAAGTTCCTACTCCCGGTGGCTGGCGACAACCGGTTCCGGCTTCCATGGCCGCGTAATACGCTCGGCGCATTTCACCCGATCGGGAAACGGTGAAAAGATCGCGACATGGGCTCCTGAATTGCCACAAGACGGCTTCTATGACCTTTATGTCTACATGATGGGCAAGAACCAGAATGAATTTCGGGGCGGCGATGGCGACAGCAGGCAGTTCACCTATCACTATGTAGTCAACAATGCCGACGGCACTGACGATATCCGCTACAACATTTCCAACGCGGAGCCGGGCTGGAATTACCTCGGCTCATACTATTTCGCTAAAAATGGTAGCAGCGTTTCGCTGACCGACGAATGCGAGCTACGAACGGTGTATGCGGATGCGGTCAAATGGGTCAGGCAGTAGGAGGTACGAATGAGGAGGTACGAATTACGAAGTACGAATTACGAGGTACGAGGTGCGATCGCCCTGTAGGGCGAAATGTCGGTAACGAGATATGGCATAACATGAACGTCTTCACGAAACAACAACCCGATAAAAATTCCACAAGTTCAAAATAAGAATCCCAACGATGCATATGAGTTTTCGTAAAACAATCAACGCAACATCCGGGCAGGCTCCCAGCAATTGGATGGCAGCACTCCTTGTTCTGATAGGCTGCAGTCTGATCACGTCAGGGACCATGGCGCAGCGCACGCTGAATTTGAGCGAGGCGATCCGGATCGCGCAGGCCAGCAGTCCCAGCATTAAGAAATCGAAATTGAATCTATACGGTAATCAGCGAAGCCTCGATGCGCAACGCGCCTCCCTGAAATCGAGATTCGCCCTGGATATCACGCCATTCGACTACAACCGAAACCGCAATTTCAACGACCTCTTTTCTACCTGGAACACCAACGAAGACTATAACTCATTCGCTAACTTATCGGTCAGTCAGCCCATTGTGGCTACCGATGGGACCATCTCGCTGGTGAACCGGCTCGGCTACAGGGACAACTATTCAGAGTTCCAGGATGTCAGGACGCAAACCTACAGCAACAACCTGTATTTGCAACTGGACCAGCCCATCTTCACCTACAACCGAACGAAGATCCAGCTCCGGGAATTGGAGCTGAACCTCGAGAATGCCAGGATCAGCAACGCGCTGCAATTGCTGAGCCTCGAACAAAACGTCACCCAATCGTTCTATGCCGTGTATCAAAGTCAAAACAACCTGGAGATTGCCAGGGACGAATACGAAAACCAAAAGATCAGCTATGAAATCACCAAAAACAAAGTGGATGCCGACCTCCTGGCAAAGGAAGAACTTTACCAGGCCGAATTAAACCTTGCCACCTCCAGGTCGACATTGGAAAACAATCAGGTGCTGCTTGAGAATGCCGCCGATGATTTCAAGCTGCTACTCGGAATCCCGCTGACGGAAGCACTCGCCGTCGAAGTGAATGTCGACTTTGTTACCCAGGAGGTGGACCTCAACAAGGCGATTGTTTTTGCCCTCGAGAACCGAATGGAACTACGGCAGCGCGCGATCGACATTGAACGTTCCCAGTTCGAACTGATCCGCACCAAGGCGTTGAACGAATTCAAAGGCGCGGTCTCGTTGTCATTGGGCATTTTTGGAGACAACGAACGCGCACCGGACATCTATGAGGTGCCGGCCGTGAATCCGCGCGTGGCGATATCCTTTAACATACCCATTTTCGACTGGGGCGAAAACAGGGCGAGGATGGACGCCGCCAACGCAAGCCTCCAGATCAGGCAGGTAGACCTGGAAGTGGAGAAGAATGAGATCGTCATCAATATCAGGAAAGTCTATAGAAACCTCCAGAACCTTGAAAACCAAATACGGATCGCCGAGCAGAATGTCAAAAACGCCGAATTGACGTATGACATCAACCTCGAACGCTACAAAAACGGAGACCTTACCAGCATCGACCTCAACCAGTTTCAAAGCCAGCTTTCCGAAAAGAAAAGCACGCTGGCGGATGCCCTGATCAACTACAAAGTTGAATTGCTGAACCTTAAGATCCTCTCCCTCTATGATTTTGAGCATCAACAACCACTCATCATTCCATACAACTAATCTTCCAATTGCAAAAACATATCAATATGAAAAAACTGAAATACGGGATCCTTCCACTGCTAGCCATGATCGCCTTCTCCTCGTGCAGTCCCGAAGACTCCAGCATTAAGACAGAAATAAAGATCCCTGTATCGGTTGTCAGTATCAAGCCGCAGAGCATTTCCCGGTTTATCGAGACAACGGGGACGGTGTATTCTTCGAAGGAAGGTCTGTTGAAGTTCGAACTGGGCGGCATCTACAGGCTCCAGCGAAACCCGGCTACCGGAAGACCATTCGCCCTCGGCGACGTCGTGAAAGCCGGCCAGGTGTTGATCCGGCTCGAAGACCGCGAGTTCGAGAATAGCCTCCAGGTGGAAGGCAAGAAGCTTAACCTTGAACTGGCGGAGGACAACCTCCGAAAACAAAAGTCGCTGTATGACAAGGGTGGCGTCACGCAGACCGAATTGAAAAACGCGTCCATCGAATATGTATCGGCAAAGTACGCCTATGAGAATGCCGAAATACAAATGGCTAAGCTGGCCGTGAAGGCTCCTTTTGATGGCGTTATCGTCGAACTCCCCTATCGCACCGACGGTGTAAGGATCGACCAGGGTCAGGAACTGGTCAAGGTGATGCAATACGACAAGCTGCTGATGGACGTCATGCTTCCCGAAAAGCATTTGCATGAAGTGACGGTCGACCAGGTCGTGCAGGTCTCCAGCTATAACGTGACGCGGGATACAGTATATGGGAAGATCAGCCAGATCTCCCCGGTTATCAATCCCGATACCAGGACCTTCAAGAGCGTGCTTCAAATCAACAATGAAGAACGGCTGTTGCGTCCGGGAATGTTTATCAAGGCATTCATCCTTTCGGAAAAGCACGACAGCACGATCGTGGTCCCTAAGGAGACGGTCATCTCCCGGCAGGACGGCAAAGTCGTTTTCACCGTGGAAAATGGAATTGCCACGGAAAAGAAGATCACCACCGGACTTGAAAACATGGATGTGATAGAGGTCGTCGGCGGGCTGAAGGTCAACGACCGGCTGGTTGTTTCCGGATTCGAGACACTGAGGAACAAATCCAAAGTCAGCATCATTCAATAAGCGTTTCAAACAAACTCAAAAATCGCGTGAAAAAGATAGTCTCGTTAGCGGTCTCCTACCCTGTTTCGATCCTGATGTTGGTGTTGGCTGTTATCCTGCTGGGTTCGATATCGTTCGGGAAGCTGGGCATCGAGCTGGTGCCGGAACTGAAGAACCCCACGTTGTTCGTGGAGCTAAAAGTCGGCATCAAGCCTCCGTCGGAAGTAGAAAAGCAATTCATTGAATCCATCGAGTCCATTGCCATCAGGCAAAACGGCGCCGTCGAAGTGAGTTCCATGAGTCAGACGGGTTATGGCCGCGTCACGGTGCAGTACGACTGGGGCAAGGATATGGACGAAGCGTTCCTGGATCTTCAGAAATCGCTCTCGGCATTTTCAATGAACGAAGAGGTCGATGAATTCGTCATCTCGCAATTCGATCCCAATGCCGCGCCGATCATGACCTTGGGAATCTATAATCCGGCATCCAATGACACGGACGCGCTGCGAAGGATAGCGGAGAACAACTTCAGAAACGAATTCATCAAACTGCCGGGCATCGCCGAAGTGCGCCTGTCCGGCGAGCAGGAGAAAGAGGTGGTGGTGGAAACGGACCCCGACCTGCTGGCCTCGTTCGGCCTTACGGTGAACGACCTGGTAACAAAGATCCAGAGTTACAACCGAAGTGTCTCCGGCGGCTTTATAGAAGACCTGGGACGTAAGTATGTCATCAAAGGATTGGGAATCATCAACACCCCCGACGACATGGAAGAACTGGTGGTTGGCTACACCACCCGCGCAAATACCACCTCCAACCCGGGATCCGTATCCCTGACCGGAGAAATTGCGCCGGCTGCCAATAGTCAGGTGTCGGTATCGGATCAGGTACCCATCCTCCTTCGTGAAGTTGCAACGATACGGGTATTGAACAAAGAAGCCAGCACCATTGTCAGGGTGAACCAGCAACGAAGCGTGGGAATGTCGATCTACAAAGAAACGAACTACAATACCGTCAATGCAGTCGATGAACTGATGACGGCCCTGGAGGAGCAGCGGAAAACGGTTCCCGGCTATGAGGTTGTCGTCATTCAGAATCAGGGCAGGTTTATTCAGGGCGCCATTGATGAAGTGAAAGAAGCGGGTCTGTACGGCGCACTTTTCGCGATGATCGTCCTGTTCCTTTTCCTGCGGAGAATAGGATCGACCCTGATCGTCAGCATCATTATTCCGATTTCCGTCATCGCGACCTTCAACCTGATGTATTTCAACGGGCTCACGCTGAATGTGATGACGCTGGGCGGACTGGCCTTGAGTGCTGGAATGCTCGTCGACATCGCCATCGTGGTGGTAGAGAATATTTTCCGCAGACGCGAAGAGGGACTGAGCGTCGTGGACGCTGCCGTAGTGGGCACAAGCGAAGTAAGCGGCGCCATCACGGCCTCGACGCTGACCACGATCGTTGTATTCCTTCCCATCGTCTACTTACAAGGTCCATCCGGAGAACTTTTTAAAGACCAGGCGTGGACGGTCGCCTTTTCACAGATGGCTTCCCTGGTTGTGGCCATCCTGGTGATCCCCATGCTCTTCGTCCAATTCTTTCGAAAGGATAAAGCTGTACGCAAGGAAACGCCGGTAAGGTTTCAAGCGTACCGTTCCCTCCTGGAAAAGGTCCTGAACCATAAGGCTGTCTTCATCGCAGCGTCTCTGGTAATGATGTTGGGGGCCTATTTGCTTTTGCCTGTAGTCGGCAGCGAGTATTTGCCGCAAGCCGGCACACGCGCCATCTCTGTTGACCTGACGATGAACAACGGCACGGCGCTTTTGAGAACTTCAGCAGCGGTGGGCCAAATCGAAAGCCAGCTCATGCAGCTTTTCGACGGGCAGCTGGAGAAAACCTATTCGCATATTGGTGCACAGCAAACCCAGTCCGGTATCAGCAATGACAACGCTTTCCATGAAAACACGGCTAACATCAAGCTCATTTTCAGGGAAGATGTCGAATTGGACATGGCCGCGGCTACGTCGAGGCTATCCGCATACTTTGAAGCGTTGCCCGGCATTGAGGCTACGTTCTCCAATGACGAGAGTTACCTCTATGCCGTAAAAGGCAGCGAGGAAATGCCGCTGATCATCGAAATAAGCGGTCCTGAGTTCGAAAGCCTCAAGCCGCTTTCCGATTCAGTTATGCTCGCCCTGGCTGCCAATGAACACGTCTATGAACCCGTGTCCGATCTTGAAGAAGGAGTGCCGCAAGTAAAAGTCGATGTTGACAAGTACAGGGCGGGATTGCTGAACCTCTCCATTGACGACGTGATCGTTCAGGTTAAAGACCGCCTGGAGGGCAAGGATGCCGGCGCCATCGAACGCGATGGAGAGATGCAAACCATAAGCATAAAGGTTCCGGAACTTTCGCTGGCGGGACTGGAGAACCTGCGTATAAAGAGTGGCGAGCGTGAATTTCCATTAAGTGAGATCGCAAGTGTGACCGTGGAGCACGCCAGCAATTCCATTTACCGCAAGAATCAAACAAGGACAGTCTCCATCGGCGCGCGGGTGAACCCGGACATCCCGTATGACAAAGTGATCAAGTCCGTGGAAGCATCCCTGATGACGCTATCGGTGCCACCCCAGTATAAAATACGGGTAGCCGGCCAGGAGTTGCGGCGCAAGGAGTCTCTTAAGAACCTGAGTTTCGCGCTGGTACTCTCGGTTGTATTGGTGTACATGGTCCTTGCGTCACAGTTCGAATCGCTCCTCCATCCTTTTACGATCTTGTTGACGATACCATTCGCCACCGTTGGTGCGATACTCGCATTCTTCGTCCTTGGGATGCCCTTAAACATGATGGGATTCATCGGAATCATTCTCCTCGGGGGAATTGCCGTGAACAACTCGATCATCCTCGTCGATTGCATCACGCAAAACAGGATGAGCGGAATGGCTGTCAAAGAAGCCATACTTGACGCCGGCCAGCGCCGGTTGCGACCCATATTGATGACCACCCTGACGACCATCCTGGGCCTCCTTCCGTTGACTTTGGGATTCGGAGAAAGCGCCGCATTAAGAACGCCCATCGCCATTGCCGTGATCGGAGGATTGACCACGTCTACCCTACTGACGCTGATCATCATTCCCTGCTACTACGAGAGCATTGAAAATATTGTTGAATGGTTGAGGGGTAGGCGAAAAGTGAAAATCGAAGTTCAACATGGCTAAGAACAGTCTGTTACATACCATCATTAGAAGGAAGGTCCTCGTATCGATGTTGTTCATCGGCCTGACGGTGATGGGCTACATCTCCTACAACAAGCTTCCCGTGGAGTTGTTCCCCAATGTGGAACTGCCGATCCTGATCGTTCATGTAAGCCCGACGACGGAAGTCGATCCGAAGTACATGGAACGTCAGGCAATCGTACCGTTGGAGGGCGCCATCAGCACGCTTGAAGGAGTCGCCGAGATCACCGCGAATGCGGATAGCCAGCAGGGCATGATCTTCATATCCTTCCAGCAAGGGGTGAACATCAAATACGCTTACCTCAAGCTTGAACAGAAAGTGGGCGCCATTAAGTCAAGCCTGGCGCCCGAATTCCTGGTCAACATTATCAAGATCGACACGGAGGAGTTCACCAACGCCTTCATGGATCTACAGGTCCTCGGCAGCGGTGGCGTGGACCGCGTGCGGAATGTCACCGACCAGTATATCACCGACCGGTTGACCGAGATCGATGGTATTGGCGGCGCCGAAGTGTTTGGTGGTCGCCAAAAAACCGTCGAGATCATCATGCATGACGCCGTTTGCGAGGCCAATGGCATAACGCCGAATACCATTAGCAACGTCCTGTCGCAAAACTCGAACAAAAGCGCTTTTGCTGGCCAGGTAGAAATGGATGGGCGGAAAGTATTCGTGAACGTAACCGCCGAACTGAAGGACATCAAGAACATTCAAAGCCTCGTGGTATCGGACAAAGGACCGCTGCGCCTGAGTGATGTTGCCGACGTGTTCTTCGGCGTCAAGGAGCAAACCACCCTGAGCCGGGTCAATGGAAAAGACGCCGTCTCCATCCGACTCTCGAAAGACCCACAAGCCAACCTGATCGCATTGTCGGAAAGGACGCTGGCGTCGATCGATGCCATCAACGAAGACCTCGCCCCACTCGATGTCAGGATCGTGGTCCAAAGCAACCAGGCCGAGACCATGTCAAAGAATATCGACCAGATCAAAAACCTGGCCGTGACCGGAGGACTGTTGGCCGTATTTGTGCTGTGGATCTTCCTCCGGCGCGTAAAGGTCATTTTAAGCATCGCCCTGTCCATCCCGGTTTCCGTTTACGCCGCTTTCAACTTCTTTTACGCCTACGACATCTCGATCAACAGCCTCACCCTGATCGGCATGGCACTGGCCATCGGCATGCTGGTAGATAACAGTGTTGTCGTGATCGAAAATATTTATCGTCACCTGGTGGACAAGAAAAAAGCCGAAGAGGCAGTCGTCACCGGGACGAAAGAGGTGATGCGTTCGGTGATTGCCGCGACGCTCACAACCGTAACCGTATTCCTTCCTTTTATCTTCTCCTCCAACTTCCTGATCACCCTCATCGGAACCCATATCGGCGTTTCGATCATTGCAACCTTGCTCGTGTCGCTCGTGGTGGCCCTCGTGTTGATTCCGATGCTGGCGTATGCCGCCATCGGCAGGAATGACCACCAGGCGCCCTTGATCAAAAATGCTTCCATCCGCCAGCGGACCATCCAGATGTACATGGTTTTTCTGAAGTCGTGTTTCCGGAGGCCGATGTTTACCGTTACCGGCGGATTGGTGTTGTTTTTTGTCAGCATCGGCCTGGGCCTTGTTGTGAGCCTGGCCAGTGTGGAGGAAGTGGAGACCACCGAGATGAATCTGTTTGTCACCCTTCCACAGGGCGCGACGCTTGAAGCAACAGACATCAGGACCCGGGCGGTCGAAGAAAAGGTGATGAAAATACCCGTGATTGAAAAAGTCATAAGCCAGGTCTCGGAAGGTGAAGCGGTACTCACCGTCAAACTTGTCGAGGGATTCAAAGACCTGGACACGATATCGGTGGTGGATGTACGCAATCAACTTTCCGGCATCTCCGACGATTTCCAGGACCTGGATATTTCACTGGATAAACCACCGGCACAAGGCGGCGGACAAAGCGGCGCCGGCAACGCTGCCCAGAACGATTTCCAACGTATGCTCGGAATCGGCACAGCCTCCGAGCGCATCGTGATCAAGGGTGAGGACTTTGAATTGATGCAGACCATTGCGCAAGACATCAACACCATCGTTGGCGGCCTGCAGGCCGTTTCCCAAAGTACGGTAAACATCAGCCCGGAACGTCCCGAGGCGCATCTTGTATTCGACCAGCAGCGAATGAGCGAAAATCACATCACGCTCCAAAACGTAGCCGTTGCGCTCAATGACTTTCAGCCCGCTTTCACCTCCGGCGCCACGTTCATCAGCGGCGGCGAGGAATACGAAATCACCATCCGCACGCAAAAGCGGATCGATACCAGGGCGAAGGAAATGAGCGACCTCCGTGAGATGCCCGTCACCAGCACAACGGGCGCGACCCACGCACTCTCCGACATCGGCACAGCGATCTATTCATCCGGCGAAAGCACCATCACCCGCCAGAACCAGGAGAAGCGAATTGAAATTACCTATAGCTTCATCGATGAGGTATTGAAATCCGAATCGTTGCTCGAAGCTTCCCGCCTGGAGATCGACCAGATTGTGAGCGGTGTAAACATACCATCGGGAATGGTGGTGGAGGTCATCCACGATGAAGGCCTCTATGATGATTTCTACTTTTTCATCTTCGCCGCCATCGTGATCATATTGATGATCCTGGCCGCCGTATTCGAATCCCTGTACTTGCCCTTTGTAATCATCTTTTGCATTCCCCTTGCGGCCATAGGTTCATTCCTGAGCCTTGTCCTGACGGGCAATTCCATACTCAGCGCCAACACATTGATCGGGTTCTTGATCCTGCTCGGCGTGGTGGTGAACAATGGCATCATCCTGATCGACTATTCCCGCATCCTGCGGCGGCAAGGTTACACCCGGTACCGCGCGCTCATGATGAGCGGCATCTCCCGGATCCGGCCCATTCTGATTACGTCGATCACAACCATCATCGCCATGCTGCCGCTCGCACTCGGGGAAGCGGAGTACGTCGTCAGCATAGGGCAACCCTTCGCGGTAACCGTGATGGGCGGCCTCGCGTTCGCCACGATACTTACCCTGTTCTATATTCCGACCATGAGCGCCGGTCTGGAAAGTGTCCTGCATTGGTTCCGGAACCTGAGGCCCGCAGTCAAGGCAACACAGATCGGGCTCATGATCATGGTCGGCGCGTTCATTTCCACGGAGGTGGAAGGACTGGTCTGGCAAATGATCGCCTACATCGCCGCCATCATCCTCATCCCGGGCGGCACCCACTTCATCATGTCGTCGTTGCGGCAGGCGAATGCCAGGATGGTGGCCCCGGATGAGGCGATGCACATTGAAATCCGGAACCTCACCAAAGTATACGGCAGGGACAAGCGATGGATCAGGGAGTGGAAAGGAAACAGGCGCCTCTTCGACGCGCGCGGCGAAGCGCCCGTAACGATGAAGGCGCTTCTCCAGGAGCTCGTCTGGCAGGGCGCGTTGGGCGCCTTCCTGGCCTACTTTGTCTACTTCTTCCTCGACAAAGCATTCTGGCAATTGTTCTTCATGATCGCTTTGCACGCGCTCCTGCTGTCCCTGTTCGCCGACTTCGCCAAACTTGTGCGCGGCAAACAAAAGCTCGTGACGGCTGTCCAAGCCTTGCTGTACTGGGGATTCCCAACGCTAAGCGCCATCTACCTTTACACCGATATCCAAATCAAAGCGCTGGGCGTCATTCTGATCGTGCTTTGGTTTGCGGGCCTGTTGCTTGTACGCGCGTCGCAGCGGCTCAGCGAGACACCGGTGGATGTCGATGCGATCACGGGCCGTTTTAAGAGGATCCGGAAGCTGTATCTTAGGATTCTGCTTTCGATCCCGTTTGTAAAACCCAGGAAAGCACCCTTCAAGGCCCTGAAGGGCGTGAGCCTCACCATTGAGCAGGGGATGTTCGGACTCCTGGGGCCCAACGGCGCCGGCAAGACCACGCTCATGCGGATCCTTTGTGGCATCCTGGACCAAAGCTACGGCAAGATCTGGATCAATGGTCATGATACAACCTTACGCCGGGAAGAACTGCAAGGCCTTATCGGATACCTGCCCCAGGCCTTTGGCACTTACGAGAACATGACGCCTTATGAATTCCTGGACTACCAGGCCATCCTGAGAAAGATCACCAACAAGGACGAAAGGCAGGATAGGGTACAATATGTTTTAAAGGCGGTCCATATGGATGAGCACCAGCACAAAAAGATCGGTTCCTTCTCCGGCGGCATGAAGCAGCGCATTGGCATTGCGCAGATCTTGCTGCATCTACCGAAGATACTGGTGGTGGACGAACCTACGGCGGGCCTCGATCCATTGGAGCGTATCCGATTCCGCAACCTCCTGGTGGAACTCAGCCGGGAACGGATCGTCGTGTTCTCCACACACATCATCGAAGACATCGCCAGCAGCTGTAACAAGCTGGCGGTACTCATCTCCGGCAATATTGAATACATGGGCAGCCCTGCCACCATGGCCGAACTGGCCAGCGAAAAGGTGTGGGAATTTCATGTAACACCCGATGAATTTGAAGCTGAGAAAGACAACTACCTGATCGTTCACCATATGCGGGAAGGCGACCTGGTACGCGTAAAGTGCTTGTCGGACACGCTGCCCAGGCTGAACGCCGTCCAGGTGCGCGCCAACCTGGAAGACGCTTACCTGTGGCTGATGCAAAGTAAATCCAGAAAAAAACATGAAGAGCTCTCTGCTGCTGTTGTATAGGCTTACGACCTACAATGTAAAGGTCATCTTTGGGAACAAGTTTGTCTACTTCGTGGTGGCGGCATTCCTGTTCTTTGGGTTCATCATCACCGTAGCTATTTTCGACGACCCCGATTTCGACGAGGCGGTCATTTATGGCTTCCTGGTATTCCCGGGGCTGTTGCTCATTTTTTATCCAATGGCCTATGGCATCCAGAACGACGATGATGCCAGGATGCTCGAAACTATTTTTGGAATACCCAACTACCGGTACAAGGTGTGGCTCGTGCGTTTCGTCCTCACCATCGGTATTGCCGCGGTGATCTTGTGGGTGCTCGCCCACATTGCCAACCTGACCCTCTACCGGTTCAATATCATGCCCATGCTTGGACAAGTGCTCTTCCCGATCACGTTCCTCTCTTCACTGGCGTTTATGCTGTCGACGCTTATTAAAAATGGCAACGGCACCGCCATCGTGCTCGTGGTTGTCGCATTCATCTTTTTTGTCTTCGCCGATCCCCTGGAGTACAGTGTCTACAACGTCTTCCTCAATCCATTCTCGGAACCCCGCGAGATGAGCGAATTCGTCTGGCTCACGATCATCTACAAAAACAGGCTTTACCTGATGGTGCTCAGTGTACTTAGTCTATTGTATGGTATGTACAACCTGCAGTTCAGGGAAAAGTTCGTCTGAGGTGGCGCCTCGCGTCAGAGATCGCCTGGCACGACCAATTTATTTCACCAATGAGGTCATTGTCATGCACCCTTTCCATCGTAATATTGCGTTACAACGAGATGGGAGTCGATGCTGTTTGCTTTAGGATATAATGGTCCTGCTTTCCTTCCGCACCCAATGATCACGACCCCTTCGTGAACTCGTCGTCGAAGTAACAAATCCCAAACATCATGTCAACTCCCGCACCAGATGCCCTGTTACCGACGCTGCAAAAGACCGTCAATGTGCTGGCCGGTCATTTCGACCAAATTCCCCCTGAACGCAAGGCAGTGATCCGGCAATTGGCCCGCTTTATCGAATCAAGAATAAGTTCAGGTCAACCTGCATTATTGAATTTTATTTGTACCCACAATTCGAGGAGAAGCCACATCGCCCAGATATGGGCCCAAGCCGCCGCGCTTTACTACGGATTAGATAACGTCCGGACCTATTCCGGCGGGACGGAAGCCACCGCTTTCAACTCCGCAGCGGTCACGGCAATGCAGGCGGCAGGGTTCGGCATCTCCATGAAAAGCCAGGGGCCGAATCCGATCTATGAAGTCCGGTTCTCGACAGCGGCTCCCACCCTTTCGGTCTTTTCGAAGGCGTACGATCACCCTTCGAACCCCGGAAAGGATTTCGCAGCCATCATGACCTGTTCGCATGCGGATCAAAATTGCCCCATCATCGCCGGCAGTGCGGCAAGGATCGCGTTGCCTTACGACGATCCCAAAGATTTTGATAACACCCCTCAAGCGCCTGCCAAATACATGGAACGGGTCCACCAGATTGGCAGGGAAATTCTGTTTGCGTGCTCCATCGTGTCAAAACAAAAATTCTAGTCGCACGCATCGGCGACCCTAAAAAGGAGGGGCCGCTTCACCAGCGACCCCGTCAATCAAACTTCCTTGTTAAACGCCCTGGCTGACCAGCGCAAACTGGAACTGCGGCCTTCCGCGTTCACCATTTTGCGTCAGCGCCGTGAACTTCAGCTTGTAAATGTTTCCTGCGGAATCTTTGATCACGTAAAAGCGGTCTTCCTTGAGAGCAGGTCCCGATCCCGGGCCCCCGCCGGACCTCCAACTGGAACCGATATTGATCTGACTGGTGCCAAAGGTGACCCCCGCCAGGTCGGCCTCATCAAAGTCTTCGTACGTGCCGGCGGTCGCGGTAAGGAGTTCCGCCGTTTCAGTATCGAAGCGATTCTGGATCACCACATCGTTAAAGACGTAGGGCACCGTGAGGCCAGGACCAAAGGCGGTGGTATTCGTAAACACGGTGAAGGCGATATCCCACTTTTCCTTTTTCGGCTCAATTTCAACCACACCGGTTTCAAATTTCACGTAGTTGAAGAGGAATTCTTCGTCCCTCGTAATATCGATGGATGTGAAACTGGTGGCGTCGATATCTGCATGCTGCAAGGTGTAGTTGTCGCCGTTTCTGATTATACGGACCTTCTTCCAGCCCCGTGGTGTGCCGTCCGGGTGCGCTCCGCGGTTCACGATGAACACGTTGTTGTCGGACGCCGCTGCCGCGATTTCCGCAATGGCCGTGGCGGACAGGTCTCCGGCGGGATCGTCGATCCAGGACGTCGCCTCCGACACCCATGCCGGCGGCGGGCCGGAGGTGATCGCGGCAAATACCGCATCCGTGGAAAGCTGTTGCCCCCACCCTGTCGTATCCTCCGCGGTAACGGCGTTAAGATCATTCTTGTCAAGCGCCCTGGCCATCATCGACGAAGCCGAATTAAGAATCACGCGAAATTCACCCGCTGCCATATAGAAGCCAAGGTCCCAGTCACTCCGATGGACGGAAGTCTGACGGTTCGCGCTAAGGTCGATAAACACCTTGTTCGGTTGTTCCTGGCCTCCGACATTCGGATCCATCGTCCCCTCGTCGGCAAGTATTTCAGAAAAACTCACCACGAGCGCACTTCTTTCCCCCGGCACGAGGTCATTGCCCACCGTTGCCAATGTAAATGCGATCGTTTCGTCTCCATCGAGCAGGACATCCTCCTCCTTGTTGATGTCAAATGAAACCTGCGTTGCTCCCTTCGGCACCGGAATCACGAGCGAATTTCCATCCATGGCCGGGCTGGTCGTGAACTCCGTCTCGTAGCTGACTCCAACCAATTCCGCCGTAAGGCTAATCTCCGTATCCGTGGACGCTTCCCGCGAAAAAGGGATGTTGACCGTCAGGGTTTGTTCATCCGAAGCAAAGCCGAGTTCTCCAGATTCAAACTGTACCAGGTTGTCGGGCAGTGGCGGATCTTCATCGCAGCCTGCCAGCATCACGAAGGCAGCGAACGCAAAAAAAATCGACCAGGGTTTAAATGGAGAAGTTTTGGATTTCATGGTAAGCATGGATTTTATGAGGAACATGTTAAGATTTTGTGAATCGAACGTTAAGGGTCACAAAGAACGAGCGTCCATAGCCGACGGGTCTGCTGGAGCCCGAGCCGGTGTGCGTGGATGCCCCTGACGCGGAATTGTAGACCTGCGTGACATTGAAGAGATTTCTGATCCCGGCGGAAAGTTCCAGGTGTTTCCCTAACGATTTCTGCGCCGTCAGGTCGGCCCAGTGATAGCCATCGGTCTCCACCAACACGATGTCTTCTCCGGCGGGATCAAGTTCGTACGCAGGTGTCTTTCCCGTGTACTTATAAAACAGCGATACGCTAAATGTTTCATCGACCTGATGCGTCACCGACGTGGTGATTTCCGGCGACCACGTAAATGCCGGAAGCGTTCCGTTCGCCTCGGTGAGCGAATTATACCGCCCGGTACAACCCAGGCCCGCGCGAAAGTCGGTGTTGCCGTTGCTGAGCACGGTGTTCAACGTCAGACCTTTGGAGCGGAATTCGTTTATGTTGACGTAGGTGGTCACATTGCTGCCGGGGCGCACGCCGTAGCCGATCATATTATCGACATCATTGTAGAACGCCGAAATGACGCCGTTCAAGCGAAGGTTGTTGTCGGTTTCCACCAGCCGCGCATTCCACGATGCGTTAACGGTGTGAGAGCGTTCGGCTTCAAGATCCGGATTGCCTTCAATGGAGTGGCTGGCATCGAAGAAGTTGAAAAATAGTTCCCTTATCGACGGCGCCCTGAACCCGCGTCCGTATGAAACTCGGACATCATGGCGGTCATTGATCGTGATCTTTGTGTTCAGGGAAGGAATAACGGGAGGCGCTTCATACACGGAATTTCTGATGACGCGAACGCCGGGTCGCAAGCTCAAGGCCCCCAACTTGAGGTCAGCCGAGAGAAACCCCGCATAATCCTGAATGCCATTCGTCCCCTCCTTCAACCGGGACCCGCTTCCCGATTCCAGGTTGATGTCGTAGCCGGGCTGAATGCTCACGGCATCGGAGATTCGGTATTGCAGCGCTCCCCGAATGGTCATGCCTGTGAATTCATCCGTGTTCTGCAACGCACTGTTGGCCAACGTTTCCCTGCCCGTTTGCCTGTCGACGGCAACGCTTTGGGTTCTGTTCCTGAAGCCGGTGTAGCTTAACGCGCTGTTAAAGCTGACCTTTTCCGAAAGACTCGTCGTCAACTGAACCTGGTGCATCAACCGCTGCGTGATGTAATTCTTGTCGATTGCCTCGTTGCCGGCGAATTGCGCGGGGTTGTAGATCTTCTCGTGCAGGTAGTCAGCCCGGTAATAGGCATGCCATCCGTTCTGTTGGTATCCCGCGACAGCGCTGGCCATCCACTGCGCCTTGGGGTGCCATGTTTTCTCGCGCCCCGTGGAATCGCCTGTCCATCCGCGAAACGCGTTGTGACTGAGACTTCCCCGGAAGTAAAAAGCGTTGACCGCGGAAGCGAGGCTGACGCGCTGATTGTGGAGTCCCTTCGACAGTCCATACTCATTTCCTGCCGTCTCTTCCTGGAGAGTCGCCGATACCGCGAATTTCTCCTCGACCGATTTTTTTGTGATGATGTTGATCACACCGGCCAGCGCATCGGCGCCGTAGATGACCGCCATGGGTCCCTCGACAATCTCGATCCGCTCGACGGCGTTTACGTTGAACTGGTTGAGGTTGACCTCGTTGCCGGTGCCCTGTTTCCCGATCACGGGAACGCCGTCGACGAGCACTTTCACGTTTTGACCGGGCAGCCCCATCATGGTCAGGTTGGAACCGCCGAGTGCCGGATCCTGCGCGAACCGGATATTTAATTCAGTATTCAACGCATCCTGTAGCCTCGTCGCTCCCCGGGATTGCAACCGTTCCATCGGAATGGTGCGCACGTTGTACACCGACGCCCGTACCGACTGTGGCTCCACCTCTCCGGTCACGACCACCTCTCTGAGCTCGTAAAGTTTCAAAGAATCCTGCGCCGCCGTAAACAGCGACGTAAGAAGGAGGATTAAAGCCAGGATGACCTTCATATCAGATTGCCGGAAGTTCCTCGACAAGTTTTCGCCAGGGCTCGCGTTCGCTGATGCCGGGTTTACGGAGGCCGAAGAACTGAACGATCATGTTCTTGTCACGGTCAAACGCTTCAACGGCGGTGACAACGCCATCGGTGGTCGGCTTTTTCACCACCCATACCGTGTCGACGTGATCCTCCCGCAAGTGCATGTTGAAGTCCGGGTCGAGCACATTCAGCCACGCTTCCATGATCCGGATGGTCTGCACTTTGCCTTGATGGATCTGGATATTGCCGCGATTTCCGGCGAAGATCATGATGGGAAGCTTTTGCGCGGCGGCGGTATCCAAAAGCACACGCAACGCGCTCTTTTGAATTTCGTAGGTGAACGTCCCGCTGGCAATGCGCACGGCATCGAGGCGATTGACGTCGTGCTTCCTGATCATTCCGAAGAAATCATGGGTATCCTTCATCGCCGCCCAGTCGGTCAGCAGGGCGTCGCGATCGACCTGATCTATCGCTTTTGTTGTAGGGTCCGCGATCGGACTTACTTTGACCTGGGCAGACTGATCGTCCGAGGTAAAATCGTGCACAATGCGGTCAAAAGCGTCCTGGTCGCTTCCGGCTTTATGCTCCTGCGCGCCCTGCAGGTATACCTTGGTGATGGCCGTGCCGGAAGCATCAAAGAACTGGAGGCTTTGCTGCAGACCACGGGGAGTCTGCTGCTTCACGGCGAAGCCAAACTTCCACGGACGGAAAAATACCCTCGATTCAATGGGGCCAATCACTGTAGCCATGGCGTTGGGGAGCCCGCCCATGATGTCGATCTTCTGAAAGGGTCCCTTGTGCTCCAGAACGCAACTGTCATTTCGGGTGAGCGCCATCACGCGGCCCAACTCGGGCAGGCGGGCCAAAAGCTTCGTCCAATCGCCATCCAGGCGCACCGTGTATTCGTTTACGGTCGTGGCCAGCAATTCCGCTTCGCTGCAGCCGATCTCCGCAGCCGCGTCACGTATGCGGATGCCGGGTTTGGCTTTCTGAACGTCGAGCCACGCCTGCTTTAGCGTCGAAGGGGTATCCAGGGTAGTATTCATATCCATGTTATTTGGTAATGGCAATTTGAGTCAAAGGATGTGACGTTTCTTCGGGTATGATGAACGGACACCGGCTGCAGGGATCGTGATGAATGCTCACCTTACAACAAAACGTCTTTTCTATGTTGTCTTTCGTAAATACATCGATGGCCGGACCCGAGCCCACCAGTTCCCCGTTGTTCATCATGCAGATACTGTCCGAAAATTGTGCGGCGAGATTCAGATCGTGAACGATCGCGAGTACGCCAATATTCCTTGAACGGATGTGCTTCACGATGCGGAACATGGACTGTTGTTGTGCGATGTCCATGCTTGAAGTCGGTTCGTCGAGGAGGATGTACCGCGGGAAGACGGTTTCTTCCCACACCTGCGCCAACACCCGGGCAAGCTGGACACGCTGCTTTTCGCCACCCGAAAGGGTCAGGTAATTCCGGTCGGCAAAGAGACCCGTCCCGGTTACCTCGATTACTTCATCGATGATATTGAGGTTCTCTGCCCGCGTGGTGTGATGCGCCTGCCGGGAAAGGGCGATCACTTCCCTGGCGGTGAAAGCAAACTGGAGGCCTGACTGCTGCGCCATCACGGCCCGGATACGCGACAGTTCACGGGCGTTGTACTTGCCGGCGGGTTTGCCATTTATACGGACGGCGCCTGAATAGACCCTTTGCTCGTTGCTCATGATTTTCAGGAGCGAGCTTTTACCTGCCCCATTCGGGCCGACCACCGCGGTGAGCTGTCCCGGTTTGACCGCGAGGTTGATCTTTCGAATGATCTGTTTCGTTCCGACGCTATGCGATATGTCGACGGCTTCGTACATCAGATCTCATGCTTTTGTTTAGCCTTCAGCAACAGGGCGATAAAAAACGGCGCACCAATAAGGGCCGTGACCACGCCGATGGGCATTTCCGCCGGGCTCACCATGGTGCGCGCGATCAGGTCGGCGATCAGCAGCAGAAGCGCGCCGCCCAGCGCCGAAGCCGGAAGCACCAGGCTGTTGTCGGCGTGGAACATCGTCCGGATCACGTGGGGAACGATAAGGCCGATGAAACCAATGATCCCTGCCAGGGAGACGCTTACGCCCACGGCAAGCGCAGAAAGGAGGACCATCACCCGCTTGACGCGCTCGACGTTTACACCCAGGTGGTAGGCGTCGGATTCGCCCAACGACAACGCATTCAGGGGCCGGGCAAACAGCAGCAAGGCACAAGTCGACAATAGCAGTACGGGTGCGGAAAGGCTAAGCTTCTCCCAGGTGGCTCCGCCCAGATCCCCCAGCGTCCAGAACATGAAGGTGCTGAGCTGGTTTTCGTCCGCGTAAAAAATGGCCAGGCCGATTAGCGCCCCGGTAAGGGCATTGACCGCCACGCCGATCAGCACCAGCATGGCGATGTGGGTGCGGCCGGCGCTCATGCTCAAACGAAGGACGAGAAAGGTGGCAATGCTGCCTCCCGCGAACGCGAACAGGGAGATAAAAGAATTTGAAATCCATAGTGGCAGGGACGAAAGCAAGGTCGCTCCAAAAACGATTGCCAGAACGACCGCCGCGGCTGCACCGCCGGAGACGCCGATCAGGCTGGGCTCGACCAACGGGTTCCGGAATAATCCCTGAAGGGATGCTCCGCCGATTCCCAACGCCGAACCGATTAACAACGTCATGACTACACGGGGCGCGCGTATCGTCGTCAACACCGCCGCGTGTGTTTCGTCGACGGCGGCGCCACTGAACATGCCGATCTGCTTAAGCACGATGACAATGGCATCCGGAATGGGTATGTGAACGGCCCCGACCGTGAGCGAGACTACGGCGGTCAATACCAGCAGGCCCCCCATGCCGAGTAGGATCAGTGCGTTTCGGTAGCTTCGTACGGGTAACGCGAGCGCCAACATTTTACCTGCCTGCTATTTTATCCGCCAACTCGGGATGGAGCTGCACCGCCAGCTCTTTTACCGCTTCGCCAAAACGGGGCCCGAAATTGGTGAGCTTCAAACTCTCCATGGCAATGATTTGTTTCTTCTTCCCCGCGGTAGTGAGCGACATGCCGGGAAGCTTTAACGCGCCGGCTATGCCACCGAGGCTTTCAAACCCGGTCGAGACCATGAGCACATAATCGGGGTTGGCGCTGATGAGCGCCTCGGCATTCAACGGCTTGTAGGCCGTGATCCCGATGAAGGCATTTTGCGCGCCAGCGTAGGCGAGTATTTCCGCGAAGCTGTTCTTTCCTCCCGCGCTGACAGTGGCTGTGCCGCGGTTGTAGATGCAGGCCACGGTGGGCGCGATGGTCTTGCCCTCGAGCAGCCCGCGTACATCGGCAAGCGCTTGTTCAATGTTGGCGATAAGGGAGTCTCCCTCCTTTCGACGATTCAACGGAGTAGCTATCTGCCGGATGAGCGCCTTCGTGCCCTCAAAGTTCAGTGTGCGGTCGATCACGAGCACCTCTACCGAGGTCCCGGACAACTGCTCCAGGACAACCTGATCGACGTAATCCTTTTCGGCGATAACCAGCGTGGGCCTTAGACTGAGAATGCCCTCTGCATTGATTCCACTCCTGTAGCCAATGGAAGGAAGATCCTGAACTTCCGCCGGGTAAAGACTGGTGCGGTCGGTGCCAACGAGTTTGTCACAATCGCCCAGCGCACAAACCGTTTCCGTGATGGCGCTGCCGGCAGTGACGATGCGCATTTCATGCTGCCCGGCGCAAACGCCGGCGATGGCGATAAAGGCTAACGTTAATAACTTTCTCATTTAGAACGTTTTGTCGGACGGGGAGACCTTCAATTCGGCTAATTTTTATATTTAGATTTGGTCTAAATAAAGTGCAAGCTTAAGCAGTTCGGACTATTCCCGCAAGCTATTTAGATCAATTCTAAAGAATTGCCGTCCCGGATGCCCTCCGGCATCGGCAAGCACATTGCAAACATGGGGAATGAAACTTCTGGGGCGGCGGAGTACCAGCCAGGTCCCACCCTATGGTTGATAGGGAGGCTTGGGCCAGCGGCGCAGCACCCCGTCTGGAATGGGTCGTGGGGGATGAAAAGAATCGGCGCTCATCGAAAAAGAAAAATCTCGTCAGGCGATCGCCGGATGGCTTGCTCAGGCTATGGGACTGCCGAAGTATTTATCTCAATCGGATTGGTCAGGATCTTATGAACCGGACATGCATTGGCCACCGCAAGCAACCTCTTGCGTTGATCCGCGTCCAGGTTGCCAATAAATTGGATCGTCCGATTGATGACGGTCTTGTTGGCGTCGTCATCCCGCTCAAGATCGATATCAATTTTTACTTCATCGAGGGCCCATTGCTTGCGGTCGGCGTACATGCGGACCGTAGCGCTGGTACAGGCCGCCAGTGCAGCAGCGAGCAACTCCTTCGGTGAAAACCCTGAATCCTTGCCGCCCTTGTCGACCGGCTCATCCGCCATGACCACGTTGCCCGTGGGCGACTTGATCTCGATCTTGTAGGGCTCCTGCTTAATACTTGATGATACGTTCGCCATAACGATTTCAATTTATCCACTTTTTTGACATTGACGGTGCCTGGGAGCGAGAATTGGGCCACAAAGGCACAAAGAATGTCATGGCAGCCTGGACTGCCAGACCGGGGCATTGGGAGGCAAGAAGGCACAAGGCATGGCCCCGATACTTCGGGGACCGTTCACTGCGTAGCGAAAGGTTGTTGTCTTCGTCGCACCGGAGAAGTATGACCTCCCGGTGGGGCGCGCGGAACATGGTCAACAGTTTGTGATTATTCCCACAACTGGTAAACATTGAGGAATACGTCGTCAGCGTCTTCAGTCGTCATGTCGACAATTGACAGCGCTACGAACGAGCTGATGGCCACTTCGTCCAACGTATACGTGATGCTTCCCTGGGTGAGATCGATCGTCGAACAAAAATCGGTTGCCGACGCAAACGGCTTGTTCCCGAAGAGGTTGACATTTTTTCCCATGGAGGTATGGATCGGTTCCTCCAGGAATAATTCAACGATTTTGAGACCCAGCGGAAACCCGCCTTCGGTGGTCGCGCTTTTATCAACATACCCGTAAAGTACGCGATAACCTTCCGGGATGTCCACGCGCGCATAGAGCCTGCACCGGTTCTCCTCATCCGGCAGATATACGGTCACATCGTGATTAAGATGGAATGCCGTGAAACCCTCCAGCGACTCCGGGATGAACTCGAAACTGAGGGACGTTGAGCCGGTCAGTTCATCCTTGAGAAAATGTTGCTCGTGGGAAATGTATCCATCCTTGACGGCCGTAAATGTGTACCGGGCGTGGTAGGCGGGAATACACACGTTGCCCTGCGCCGGAAGGGTCACCTCATCGGACCACTCCACGTTTCCCGATAACCCTTTTGCCGTAATCTGAAGGGTGTAACTGCCGGGATCCTGGTGGGCAAGCTCTGCCAGCGTGGCGCTGACCTCCAGGGAGAATCGCGCGGGCATGGCAAACCCAAACGTCTCATAGCCAAAATCGGACGCGGTATGGCATTCGGTCGGAAGCACTTCAGCGACGGCATCGGTCGTATTCCCCACCGTTATTTGAAAAGGCATTGAAAGGGGATGCTGTACCTGATCGGACATCGAAGAACCATTCAACGGCGACGCGTAAATGAGTTCTTCGACCGAATTCAGCACAAAGAATTGCGCCAACGCATAGTCGCCTCCCGGGAGTTCAAGGGGCTGCATGAATAGTCCGGTTTCGGCGTCGTAGTACAGGTGCACCTTATCCGACAGGGTGCAGCCATCCGGCGTCCGGATGGTATAGCTAAAGAATGCCGCATCGTTGAGTCCTCCTTCCGGAAGCGGATCGGAGGCTTCAAAAGAAAACCGGACGTATCCGGTGCCGGCAATGGGTGGCTCGCTTTCATCGTTGCAGGTACTCAGCGAAAAAATGGCGGCCAGCGCAATAACCGCGCTTGTAAAAAATCTGAAAATGTACATGGAATTGGTTCGGTAAAATGATTTCACGCGATGGAGGATTTGTGTTTCAGTTGGGTTACGGGCTGGATGCGGCTAAGTTGCCAAAGAAGACCCCTGACCCGCTGATAAGCGGTGTATATGAGGTGGACAAGGGCAGTCGAGGGGTCGGCGTGTGCTTTTAAAGTCGACAACGGGATCGTTACACGTTCCCTGGGATCGCGAAACGCACATGGTGCTGGGGGCTGGTCAACTACGACAGCGGCTCCGGCGGGGGGCTGGGCCTTGATTGGTCTTGCGGCAGGGGAACAAATTCCTGGCTGTCGTTGGGCGGCAGGATGATCCTGCCCTCCTTCCAGTCGGCTTTTGCCTGTTCTATTCTTTCCACCCTGCTCGAGACAAAGTTCCACCAGATAAAACGGTCACCCAATGGTTCACCGCCGAGCAGCATGACCGTGGATGGCACCACCGCCCGCACCTGCGGTTGCGAATTTTTCTTAAACACAAGCATCTGGCCCGCATCATAGCGTCGCCCGGCGAATTCCAGACTTCCCTTTGCCACATAGACGGCGCGTTCTTCATGCTCTGTGGGCAAGGTCAGTTTTGCCCCCGGGTGGAGGGCTGCGTGTAAATAGAACAGG
This sequence comes from uncultured Roseivirgaceae bacterium, assembly GCA_964551035.1. Taxonomy (GTDB): domain Bacteria; phylum Bacteroidota; class Bacteroidia; order Cytophagales; family Cyclobacteriaceae; genus Chryseosolibacter. The sequence continues at coordinate 64,378 of CAZKBK010000009.1, forward strand.
GGCGAGTGCGTCCGCACCGCGTTCCTGAGGCCGAAGGCGCTGCCGGCGATCAGCCGCATCCAAACCCCTTTGTCCGTGAACACGGGAAGCTGGTCGGTTTTATAGTTGACAAAGGATGGGTCGGATTCCTCATCTTTCTCGGGTAGCGCCACCCACGTCTGGATCATTTCAAAACCTCCCGCCGCCCAAAGGTTCGGATCTTCAAAGCGTTCCGAGTGGGCAATGCCCTTGCCAGCGGTCATCCAGTTCACTTCCCCAGGCTGAATGACCTGCTCAACGCCCAGGCTATCCCGATGGGTTATTTTGCCGTCAAAAAGGTAACTCACGGTAGACAATCCAATGTGTGGATGCGGCAATACGTCGATGGATTTCGCCACGGCCGGTTTTGAGGTTACAGGCCCGCCGTGGTCCATAAAAATAAATGGGCCCACCATCCTACGCAGCCGGAACGGGAGTATTCTCTTAACCTCCATGCCGGGAGCAATGGACGCCTTCCTCGCTTCAATGGTTATTTCCAACATGCCCGCATCGATTTACTTGACAAGATATGCCATTCCATCGTGCGTCCCGTTCAGTGTTGTCTTAATATTTCCATGTCATGACGCTATTGCCTGTTGATAGGGGTCGAAGTTATCCTAGCGAGTGGAAAGTTATTTCGTGCAATCGCCCGGCGGTTTACAACCGCAGCCTGGAGAAGAAATCGCGCGGCATAAACCGTCAACATTATGATAAGATTGTTACTTTGGAGGACGCACAGGAAGGGATGGCGTATGGGAATGGGAGATCCGCTTTGCGCTTGACCAGACTTATCCCTTCATTCGCGTGTAGCGGATGCGCCAGTTCAGCTTCCAGGTCTCTCCTCCATCTTCAGAGGACTCCCAGTCCCAGCTAAACGAACCGGACGTGATGTCGTAAAAGACCATGCGGCGCACAATGGTCTTGCCGTCCCGTTCTTCGGGCAGGGTCTGAAAGATCCGTCTTTCACCCTGCCGGTCGCCGATCAGATTTATGTAAGCCCCCTGATTATCGACATAGCCCTGATGCCACACTTTCGTTCTCGGATTGTAAACGGAAATGCTGGTGCCAAGATAGCCCTTCGAGGAGCCCTCCGCTACCTCGAAGTTCTCCTGGATAACGGAGTTGCCGAGGATTTTCACGACCCTGTTCTTTCCCCTTCCCACCTTTCCACCCTGCTCATCCCAGGAAACCTCCCAATCTCCCACCCAGAAATCGAACCAGGTGGGTTCGTCCTGCGCATGGCAGGTTGCCATTGGAAGCACAATAAAGAAAAGCAGGTGCAGCGCGCGGTTCATAAGTTGAAGGGTTTATGTGTTTCAAGGTAACAAACCAATGGTGATTTTAACATCCCGCGGGATGAGGGAGGCAGGCTTGTCACTTCCTGTGCCCGGAAGGCCCTGTGGAAATTCTATCGATTTTCCGTACTTTACTTTGAATAACAAAGTACTTTTAAATATATTGGCGAAGCAAAGGAACAAGCCACCGAACGTCGTCCCACTTACAGACCGCATTCGGCCAGACGAAACATAAGCAACACTGACGCAGAAACATGACCAGCCCCTCCGAAAAATTCTACGACCGGTTCACGTGGGTGTATCCTTTTGTTGACTTTTTCCTGAAACCTCAGAAACATAAATTCTTCAGCAAAATCAACGAATGGCCCGGCGGACGCCTCCTCGAAATCGGTGTCGGCGACGGGGCTCACTTCAAATACTACAACACCCATGAAGTCGTGGGCGTAGACACCTCCACGCGCATGCTGGCGCGGGCGCGCAAACATCAGAAAAACAACATCCAACTGTTCCAAATGAATGGAGAAGCGCTCCTGTTCCCAGACGCGTCGTTCGACTACGTCGCGCTGGCGCATGTCCTCGCCGTGGTTGAGCATCCCGAGACGCTACTCGAAGAAGTGCACCGGGTGCTAAAACCCAACGGAAAAGTCTTTGTGCTCAACCATTTCACTCCCGACAATTGGCTGAAGTATGTGGACCGGGGCCTGGAAAGGAGTGCCAGGCTGTTCCACCTCAAATCCGTGTTTCACTTATCCCATCTGAAAACCTTGCAAAAGTTCAGGTTGCTGGATGAGTTCAGCGCAGGAATGTTCTCCTATTTCAAAATCGTGATCCATGAGAAGAAGGTATAGTATTGCAGTCGCATTATTGATCGCTTTGTTCATTTACCTGTTCTATCGTTCCGAGAAGACCGTCGTGAACGAATTGGCCATTCTGCTGCTGTCGATGGACACGTACGCGGCAATAAAAAGCGGCATCGTTGAAATGATACCGCTGAACGAGCTAGCAATATTTTCACTACCCGGTGGCTTGTGGGTTTTTTGCGCAACGGCACTTTCAAGAGATTTTTATGTCAGGGTCAGGGATCACAAGATACAGGTCGTCCTGGTACCGGTTCTTTTTGCGACAGGCCTGGAATTTTGCCAGCTCATGCACCTCACCAATGGCAGATTTGACTTTGGCGATATTGCATTCTACCTGCTGTTTTGGTTACTTGCCTACCGTGCATTTCACGCCCCCGATGCGCAACAACAAACATTGTCCCCCTTCACACTTCACGGCTTTATCTGCCTGGCATGTTTTCTTTCCGTTTACCTGGCGCACGTGAGTGAATAGGGTGCGACGAAGAACAAAGTTATTGGACGATATCAACCTAAGCGCCTGACCCATGATCAAGAGACACCTGACCAGCTACCGTTATGCTTTCAACGGAATAAGGCTGGCGTTCCGGCAAGAACTGAATATGAGCCTGCACCTGATCGCCGCGATTGCCGTGCTTGTCGCAAACTATCTGCTCGACGTCAGCCGGACAGAGTGGCTGATTACAATAGCCTTGGTTGGTGTGGTATGGACGGCGGAGCTTTTCAACACGGCCATCGAAAAATTGGCGGACCGCGTTACCACTGAACGCGATCCCCTGATAGGCCAGGTGAAGGATTTGGCCGCCGGGGCCGTCCTGGTTATGTGCATCGCCGCAGCGATATGCGGCGTGGTCATTTATGGGCCTTACCTGTTTTGAGAGAACAGTCCCCTCATACCCTCAGAGAGCCGCGAAATCCGCGGGCGGCATAGTACGATTCCGCGCCGTTGTGATAGACGAAGACGTGGTCGTAGCGGCGGTCACAAAAAAGCGCGCCGCCGCGTTGCCGGATTTCCGATGGCGTCACGATCCAACTCGAGGTCTTCAGGTCGAAATTTCCAAGTGTCTGCAGCTCGCGATACTGCGCCTCCGTCAACAGCGCAATCCCCATCTCCTCCGCCATCGCCACGGCGCTGTTTTTCGGTTTGTGCTCTTTACGGGACTTGAGCGCCTCGTGATCGTAACAAATGCTCCTGCGGCCATTGGGGCTTTCGGGCGAACAATCGTAAAAAACGTATTCGCCCGTCTTCTTGTCATAACCGACCACGTCCGGCTCGCCGCCTGTGCTTTCCATTTCGTTGAGCGACCACAACTTCGCCTTGCTGGCCATCAGCTTCGACTGCACTTCACCCCACGCCACACCCTTGTGCCGGTTCTTGTTCTTTTCAAAACGGGTCTTTAGCTTATCCAGAAGCTCTTCACGCTGTGCCGACGACAGCTCTTTTTTTGATGTCGTTTTCTTTGCCATAATTAAAGTTTATTGTCTCTACAATATTATCCGACTCTTTCCATCGTACCTCGTACCTTGATCAACCCTTCAACCATCCACAACGCCCAACCTTCAACTCAACCCCGCTCCTCTCATTCGTAATTCGTCATTCGTAACTCGTCATTCGGTCCACGCGTGTGCATTGCGTGCCATGAACGATGATCGCCGGCATCGTCAATTGTCTGTGGCACGCGTGACCGCGGTGGTAGGTTGCCTTGTGCTACCAACACATCGCCCTTACAGGGCAACGCCACCGGCCAGGGTGTTGTCTCTACAATATTACCTCACACTTTCCATCGTACCTCGTACCTCCCTCCTCGTACCTTGATCAACCCCGCAACCATCCACAACGCCCAACCTCCAATTCAGCCCCTCCATTCGTCATTCGTCATTCGTAACTCGTCATTCGGTCCTCGCGTGTGCATGGCGTGCCATGAGCGATGATCGCCGGCATCGTCAATTATCCGTGGCACGCGTGACCACGGTGGTAGGTTGCCTTGTGCTACCAACACATCGCCCCTACAGGGCGACGCCACCGGCCAGGGTGTTGTCTCTACAATATTACCTCACACTTTCCATCGTACCTCGTACCTCCCTCCTCGTACCTCGATACGCCCTTCAACATCCATAAAGCTCACTCTCCAATTCAACCCCGCTCCATCCATTCGCAATTCGTCATTCGTAACTCGTAATTTGGTCCAGGCGTGTGCATGGCGTGCCATGAACGATGATCGCCTGCATCATCAATTACCTGTGGCACGCGTGACCACGGTGGCAGGTTGCCTTGTGCTACCAACACATCGCCCTTACAGGGCGACGCCACCGGCCAGGGTGTTGTCTCTACAATATTATCCGAATCTTTCCATCGTACCTCGTACCTCCCTCCTCGTACCTTGATCAACCCTTCAACCATCCACAACGCCCAGCCTTCAACTCAACCCCGCTCCTCTCATTCGTAATTCGTAACTCGTCATTCGGTCCACGCGTGTGCTTTGCGTGCCATGAGCGATGATCGCCTGCATCATCAATTACCTGTGGCACGCGTGACCACGGTGGTAGGTTGCCTTGTGCTACCAACACATCGCCCCTACAGGGCGACGCCACCGGCCAGGGTGTTGTCTCTACAATATTACCTCACACTTTCCATCGTACCTCGTACCTCCCTCCTCGTACCTTGATCAACCCTGCAACCATCCACAACGCTCAACCTTCAATTCAACCCCGCTCCTCCCATTCGTCATTCGTAACTCGTCATTCGTCAATGCCTTTCCCGTCCAAAATCTGCCTCACATATTTCTCCACCCTCGCCTCCCGTGTTTTCGCCTGCTTCGCCGAAGAGAAGTGAAATAAGTATGCCCGCTGACGGCCCGGCGTTAGCGCATAAAAGGCCGTTCGCAACGCTGGCATTTTTTTCAGCTTGTTTTGAAATTCTTCGGGGATCTTGAATTCAGAAGTCTTTTTGAAATTGACCTTTAACCCCGATTCCTCCACTTCAACGGCCTCGTAAATATACTTCTTCAGCACACGTTTCAGCTTCACAACCTCACCGACACTCGTGAACCGCACCTGCCGCGCCGACTGCACGTTCTCCGTCTGCTGGATCAGGATCTTCCCGGGGTCCTTTAATAACGCTCCCTTGAAGAAGAGCAGCGCACAGTATTCTTTGAACCCGTGCATCAACACGATATTCTTTTTTTCAAACGTGTAACAAGGCTGTCCCCACTTCAATTCCTCCACCAGGTCACAACCAAGGACGATCGTACGCAATTCCGCAAAGGCTTCCTGCCACTTCCCGGTCTTATCAAAAAACCAATCGACTTTGGGGTTCATGCCTGCGCAAATTTTCCGTCGGCAGCCGAGGGAATCGATGCCGTGACCTTGCGGTCCGAAGGTCTGAAATGCCACGAAATCGCCGTAAGGACCAATAAAAGCGTCGGACCAAAAAAGTCAGCGGCTGCGCTTCCACTGAACAGGTGAGAAATGATTGCACCCGACATGTTGAAGAAGAAACCGGCATATGCCCATTCCTTTATCACAGGAAACCTTGGAACAAGTACCGCGACAACGCCCAGCAGCTTCCAGACACCGATGATGGTCAGAAAATAGACCGGATAACCCAGACCCGTGATCATGTCTGCCTCCTCCTGCATGTTCATTACCTGGACAATCCCCGTGGATGTCATTCCCAGCGCCAACCAAATTGTGGCGATCCAGTAGATGATCTTGTTTCGCTTTGTCATAAACGGTGTTATTTAAGTTTGGTAAGAATTTCCTGTATCCGGTTGTGGGCCATGTTGATGCCTTGCGCGAACGGCATTTGCAGCAATTGGTCCCTGTCTGCGACGGACCGGAATACCATGTGCATCCTGAGCTTGCTGGTATTGCCAGCAGCCTTCTCAAACTCGAGGAACTCGAGTTGTACGGGGAACGCGGTGCCCTCCATTTCAAAGGTCCGCGTGATCCGCTCATTGGGAACGAACTCGTGGATTACGCCGTTGAACCGGTGCCTGTTTCCCGTTGGATCCGTGGTTTCAAACCGATAACCCCCGTGTTGCTTGTTTTCAAGTTTGAGCACCTTTGTTCCCATCCATTGTTCAACGATGTCCGGGTCTGTGTACGCGGTGAAAAGTAAGTCCACGGGCAAGTCAAATTCCCGGGTGATCACAATTTCCTGCTTGCCGTCTTCGGCATCGACTTTCGTTTTTCGCTCCATGGGCGTTATTTTTTTGATTTGTATTTCTTCATCACGGCTTCCAGTTTGTTGAACCGGTCGTCCCACATTTTGCGGAACGGCGCTATGAACTCGGCGACTTCCTTCATTTTCTTTGCGTTGATGAGGTAGTAGATCTCCCGGCCGCTTTGCTCCTGTCGAAGCAACTCACACTCGGTAAGGATCTGAATGTGCTTTGAAACGGTCTGCCTCGATGATTCGAAATTGTCCGCAATGGCCCCCGGCGTCAGGGCCTGGACGGCAAGCAGCGTCAGAATCGCCCGTCTCGTGGGGTCTGCAATGGCCTGGAATACATCTCTCCTCGATTTCATTTGCGCAGCTATTTGACTGCAAATATATATGCAGTTATTTAACTGCGCAAGATGTTTTCATTTTTTTTGCGGGTCTGAACGACGGACAAGGGCTTACCCACTGATCCTTGCGCACAATGAACCTTGTGAAGACTTTGCGTATCCAACATCTTTTTGCCACGGTGCTTGACACACACAATCGGCCGATGCAGAGGTTCCATGCCGTCACTCAACTTTCGTCATCACGTCTATCGCCTTTCGCTACTAAATAGAGCGCCGCATCCGCGCGGTCTCTATGCGACACATTCCTGTAGGCCACGATACTTGATAATGGCATACATTATTACATCACACCCGTCGGGGCAAACCCCTAGGGGTGCGCCACTAGGGGTTTTGCTGATGCCCGACCGGCGTGAATTAATAATTTTGATTTCACCCCAATTTTGCCGGTCGTCCCGTACGTGCTCGGGTTGCCGCCATAGGCGGAAGTGGAGTTTTTCGAGGAGCCGTTGTCTCCGACGGACTAACGTAATGTTACCATGAATTATCAAAATACCGGGACAAGCGGATGACTTAGCTTGCGAAGCAATTAAGTACCGACGCACATGTCACGCTTTCATTTCATCTCCGGTTTACCGCGGTCAGGCTCAACCCTTCTCTCGGGCATCCTGAACCAGAACCCTCAGTTTCACGCCGGCATGAGCAGTCCGGTGGGATCCCTCATTAACGGTGTACTCGAACAGATCGGCGCGGGCAGTGAATTCTACGACTCCTTTGACGACACAAAGCGAAGGGGCATGTGCAGGGCGATTTTCGATTCCTACTATCATGATGAGAAAGACAGCAAAGTGGTCTTCGACACCAACAGGATGTGGAATGCCCGGCTTCATCAACTGGTCGAACTCTTTGACGATTTCAAGGTGATCTGCTGCGTGAGAAATCCCGCCTGGGTGATGGACAGCTTTGAAAAGATCTACAGGAAAAATCCGTTCGATTACAGCCGGATGTTTGGCGCCTCGAACCGCCAGACGGTGTATTCCCGGTGTGAGAGCATGATCAATGGTGGCATAGTCGGCGCCGCGTGGACGGCCCTGAAGGAGGCATTTTATGGCGAGTTCTCCGACAAGCTGCTCCTGGTCGACTACGATCTGCTGGCACAGCATCCTCAGAAAACTATGGAGTTGGTCTACAAATTTATCGGTCTGCCACTCTTCAGCCATGATTTCGAGAACGTCGAATATTCACGCGATGAGTTTGACCACAACCTGGGCGTGAAAGGCCTTCATACCGTGGCGCGGAAGGTAGAGTTCAAACCGCGCAGATCGATATTACCACCGGACCTCTTTCAGAAATACAGCGAGATGGCCTTCTGGAGCGACACGTCCGGGTCATCCGCGAGCGTGATCGCACCACGGACCAAACCATAAATACATAACCGAACCAAAAGCATCACACGATGAACAATCGTATCCTAAGCCGAATGGGCGCCGCATGCCTGCACATGGCACTCTCTTTGGGAGCTTTGTCAGCCGCCAATGCCAGCGCATCCTATTACCGGACACGCAAGGGAGCGTACGCCGGCTCCCACCAATACCTCACAGACAGCGGTATCCCTCCGCTTACTGCCACCACCATTGCACAACGGACGCGTTCCACTAATGGAAAGAACCACGAAACAATAGAACGCTCCGATTTTCACTTCAGGAAGAACCATGCGGTCCGCGAACTGGTGATCGTCGACAGTGATGTGCAGGACAAGCACCTGATCCTCGGTCAAATAAAGCCGGGACTGGACGTCGTGGAGCTGAAACCCGGAACGGGCGGGATCGACGCCCTGACCGGTATCCTGAAGAATTACAGCGACCTGGATGCCGTACACATCGTATCACACGCCGACGCCGGCGTGCTGCATATCGGTGGTGAAACGGTAAACCAGGATGTGCTTCAGCAGAGTATCGCTGCATTCTCCATCGTAAACAACGCGATCAGGGAAGGGGGAGACCTTCTGCTGTACGGCTGCGACCTTGCCAAAGATGAAGGGGGAACCCGGTTCCTCGATCTTATCAGGGATAATACGCATGTGGACGTTGCCGCGTCGATGGACAAGACAGGGAATGCCCGATACGGCGGTGACTGGGATCTCGAAGTTCAGAAAGGCAACATTGAAGCCACTCCCCTCACGGGTTCCCTGGCGCTAAAAGATTTCACCGGAACACTTCAGTTCACAGGTACAATAGATTTTAGCCAGGTCAAGAACTCCGGCTCCTATGGAACGTATGACCCAGCCATTGATGCACAGTTTTGGGAGGGTTCTGCCAAAAATCACACGCTGATCGTCGATGGAGCTTCCGGCCCCACGTATACTTTTGGAGACTACGCATCCTTTGGCGCTTACCATGTGGAGACCGCGGTGGTGCTCAGGTTCGACGCGAACGAGACGTTCCACCCGACATCAATTAAACTCTTTAACTGGCAGGGCGCAACCTGCCGGTACACAATAGCCTCCGACAAAGGAGGATCAGTGACCACCAAACAATTTACTTTCTCTGGAGATTCGGAAACGCTCGACATCAGCAGTCTTCCCGCCGGCACGAGCTCGTTAACGATCACCTCCGATGGCGCCTTTTGGGGAGCCGTCGATAACCTGGCCGTCGAAAATCTGCAGGGAGCCACTTCAAACACCGCCCCCGCAGTTTCCTCCGTTGCATTTTCGGGTACAACGGTGGTCGGTGAAACACTCACGGGCACATACACCTTCACTGACGCCGACGGAGATGCCGAAGGTGGTTCGGTTTACCAATGGTATCGTGCGGACGATGCATCAGGAACGGGCAAGACGCCTATTGGCCTGGCAACAGCAAAGACTTATACGTTGCAAGCTGCGGACCAGGGCAAGTATATAAGCTTCAAGGTGACGCCCAGTGATGGATCAGCCAGCGGGACCGCCGTTGAAAGCAGTATCCAGGGACCGGTTTCCGCGGCGCTGAAAGCGACGATCGCGTCACAAACCAATGTCAGCTGCAACGGCGGATCTAACGGGTCTCTTGTTTCATCCGGTTCAGGCGGCACGGCGCCTTACACGTATAGCTGGTCGCCGTCGGGAGGCGCAGCCGCCACGGCGAGCGGCCTTAGCGCCGGCAGTTATACTGTTACCATAACGGACGCCAACGACAATACAGCAACTGCTACAGCAACCATCACTCAACCGACCGCCATGTCAGCGCCTACCGCCCAGGCCAACGTCTCCTGCAATAGCGGATCCAACGGCGCGGCAGCCGTTTCTGTATCCGGCGGGACGGCACCCTACACGTACAGCTGGTCGCCTTCCGGAGGAACAACGACGACCGCCACCGGATTGTCCGCAGGAACGTACACGGTCACCGTCACCGACGCCAATGCCTGCCAGCTTACAAAGACATTCACCATCACCCAGCCAACAGCCCTGAGCGCGACAACCGCGCAAAGCAACGTCTCCTGCAATGGCGGATCCAACGGCGTGGCAGCCGTTTCTGTATCCGGCGGGACGGCACCCTACACGTACAGTTGGTCGCCTTCGGGAGGTACGGCCGCGACGGCAACCGGCCTCTCAGCCGGGAGTTATACGGTAACCGTTACCGATGCAAATGCCTGCCAGCTTACAAAGACATTCACCATCACCCAGCCCACAGCCCTGAGCGCGACAACCGCCCAAAGCAACGTCTCCTGCAATGGCGGATCCAACGGCGTGGCAGCCGTTTCTGTAT
>CAZKBK010000009.1:74899-74994 GCA_964551035.1 uncultured Roseivirgaceae bacterium
CGGTAACCGTTACCGATGCAAATGCCTGCCAGCTTACAAAGACATTCACCATCACGCAGCCAGCGGCCCTGACTGCCACAACCTCGCAGACCAAC
>CAZKBK010000009.1:75094-104560 GCA_964551035.1 uncultured Roseivirgaceae bacterium
ACCATCACGCAGCCAGCGGCCCTGACTGCCACAACCTCGCAGACCAACATCTCCTGCAACGGTGGCTCTAATGGAACAGCATCAATCTCCGTCGCTGGTGGCACTGCGGCCTACACCTACAGCTGGTCCCCCGCAGGAGGGACAGCCGCAACGGCAACGGATTTATCTGCGGGCACTTATACGGTAACCGTCACCGATGCAAATGCCTGCCAACTTACAAGGACGTTTACCATCACGCAGCCAGCGGCCCTGACTGCCACAACCTCGCAGACCAACATCTCCTGCAACGGTGGCTCTAATGGAACAGCATCAATCTCCGTCGCTGGTGGCACTGCGGCCTACACCTACAGCTGGTCCCCCGCAGGAGGGACAGCCGCAACGGCAACGGATTTATCTGCGGGCACTTATACGGTAACCGTCACCGATGCAAATGCCTGCCAACTTACAAGGACATTCACCATCACGCAGCCAGCGGCCCTGACTGCCACAACCTCGCAGACCAACATCTCCTGCAACGGTGGCTCTAATGGAACAGCATCAATCTCCGTCGCTGGTGGCACTGCGGCCTACACCTACAGCTGGTCCCCCGCAGGAGGGACAGCCGCAACGGCAACGGATTTATCTGCGGGCACTTATACGGTAACCGTCACCGATGCAAATGCCTGCCAACTTACAAGGACGTTTACCATCACGCAGCCAGCGGTACTGGCCACCACCACATCAAAGACCGACGTAACGACAAGAGGCGGATCCGATGGAACGGCAACGGCGACGGTGTCCGGCGGGACGGCGCCCTTTGTGTATAGCTGGAGCCCTTACGGTGGTGCGTCCGCGAGCGCGAGCGCCCTTTCAGCGGGTACGTATGTATGCACCATCACAGATGCCAACCATTGTGAAATCACCGCATCGGTCACCATAGGTGAACTGAATACCGCGCCGACTGCTTCCGGGGTATCGTTCTCCGGGATCATGTCAACAGGTCAGACGCTGACAGGCACGTATTCGTATTCAGATGTGGATGACGACGGCGAATCGGGATCCACCTTTAAATGGTTCCGGTCAACGGACATTTCTGGATCGGATAAAGCCTCCATATCCGGAGCTAACGGGGTGACTTATACGCTTGTTTCGGAAGACGAGGGCGCCTTTATCTCCTTTGAGGTAACTCCCGCTGACGGCATCTCATCCGGCACTGCCGTGGAGAGCACACTGCGCGGCCCGGTCAAAGCCCCGGTATCGGCAACCCTAACGATAAATGACACAAGCCTCGCTCTGGGGCAATCAACCCTCATCACCGTATCGTTCAGCAGGGCGGTTACCGGGCTCACCAACGACGATGTTCTTGTCGAAAACGGAACACTTACCGGCCTGGGTTCGTCGGATGGAGGCGTTACCTGGACCGCGACACTCACACCCGGTGCCGGCATCGAGGAGCCCGAAAACACAATTGAGGTAAACCTGGCAGGCGTAACGGACGACGATGGACTTGCCGGTGCAGGCGTGGTGTCATCAGTCAATTTCGCCATCGATACAAAAAGGCCGGAGGTCACGATAGCGGTCAGCGATGATGGCCTCCGATCCACGGAGTCAGCCACCGTCACGTTTACCTTTAACGAGACCGTAACGGGTTTCTCTGCCGAGGATGTCGTTGTGGAGAATGGAACGCTCTCCGCCATCGCCAGCGGAGATGGGATTACGTGGACCGCTACGTTCACGCCGTCCTCCAACGTCGAGGACCCTGCCAATGTGGTCGCCGTGGATCAGTCCTCCGTCACCGACCTTGCGGGCAACACGGGGTCAGGCGTGGTGTACTCTGGTGTCTACGCGATAGATACAAAGGCGCCGGCGGCGCCCGGGATGCCGGACCTTCCTGCATCCGGCGACACCGGAGATTCCAACACCGACAACCTGACGAACACAACAACACCGGATCTCACAGGTGTAGCAGAAGCCAACAGCACAGTGACCGTCTCGCATGACGGCACGGTCATCGGAAGTGTCGCCACCGATGCCGGAGGCAGATGGATCATGTCACCAGGCACACCGTTGGCCGAGGGAACACACCGGTTTACCGTTGTTGCCACCGACGCTGCGGGTAATGTCTCGGTCCCCTCCCCTTCGCTCACCGTTATCGTCGACACCACGCCACCAACTTCGCCGTCGGCAGCCGACCTGGACGCCGGTAGCGACAGCGGCGCATCGGACACGGACAATATTACCTCAGATAACACACCCGAATGGTCGGGATTTGCGGAGGCTGCCGCCACGGTCACCATCGCGTCTGACCGCGACGGAGCACTGGGGTCCGTTACCGCCGACGGCGCAACGGGGGCATGGACCTTTACCCCCACGGCACTCAGTCAGGGTACCCATGTCATCAGCGCCACATCCACGGACGCAGCAGGCAACGAGGGCAGCGTATCACAAACCTTCAACTTGACGATTGACCAGGAAGCACCGACGGCCACCAATATTGGGGATCAAACCATTCCGGTAGGCGGAAACACGGGTGCGCTTTCGTTCACCGTCAGCGACAACGCAACGTCTGTGGGGCATATTACCGTCGACGCGGAGACCTCCAATCCGAATGTTGCCCCGCCAGGCGGGCTTACGATAGGCGGCTCGGACACGAACAGGACCATCGGCGTTACGGGCGCATCGTCAGGGACGGCAACCATCACGGTTACCCTCACCGACATGGCGGGCAACCGTGGAGTCGAAACCTTTCTCGTTAGGGTCAACACCGCGCCGGTCATTAACGGCACACCTATCCTGGAAGTTAACCAGGACGTAGCCTACCGTTTTGTGCCCACGGCGTCCGATTCCGATGGCGCCGACGAATTGACCTTCAGCATTCAGAACAAGCCTTCATGGGCAGGCTTCGATGTGGCGACCGGCGCTCTCACCGGCACACCGCGTCGCGATGATGTCGGCGCATACAAGGATATCATTATCACCGTAAGTGACGGCATCGCATCCTCGTCGCTGGAACCATTTGTCATCGAGGTGACGTATGTGAATGCGCAACCTTCGGATATGCTACTTTCGTCGGCCGGGATTGAAGAGAATCAACCCGCGGGAACACGCGTAGGAACCCTGACCACGCTGGATCCCGACGTACACAATACGCATACCTACCTCCTCGTGGCAGGCGCCGGGAGTACGGGCAACGAACACTTCTACATCGACGGGAACGAACTGTTTGCCCGTACGCACTTTGACGCCGAGGTGACCGACCGCTACCAGATACGGATACAAACCAACGACGGCGACGGTGGCACCCTGGAAAAGACCTTCGAGGTACGGGTCACCGATCTGGAAGATGCCCGCATCTTCATCCCCAACCTGTTCACCCCGAACGGCGACGGCAATAACGAGACGTTCCGTGTACGCGCGAACGGTGTCTCAGAGATCGCGCTCAGGGTCTTTGACCGCTGGGGAAACATGGTTTATCATACCACCGATGTTGACGCCGCCACTGAAGTGGGCTGGAATGGTAGTTACCAGGGTAGACAGCAACCTTCGGGCACTTACGTATGGCAGGTTATCGGCACATTCACGGACGGGACACCCATCCTCTATGATGGCCAGAATACCGGAAATATCACCCTCATTCGCTAATCGACTTATACAAGAAAGATGAAGACCATAAGCTATATCGCAACTATCGCGGCAACAAGCTTCGGCCTGGTAACCGCCAACGCACAGACGAGCAACTTCAGCCAGTATCACCTCACCCCCGTCTACACGTCGCCGGCAGAATCCGGAATGACGGATGATTTTCAGGTGTTGACGCACTACCGCAAGCAGTCCCTTGCCGGGGATCAGGGTTATGAGAAAGTTTCCCTTTCGGGCATGTTCCCCCTACACTACAAGGACGGAAGGCGGTTCGGAGGTGTCGCCCTGGGCATCGCCAACGAGCGCTCAGGAATGCTGGGCATATTCAGGCAACAGAATGTGAAGGCGGGCTACGCCTACGACTTCCAGGCAAGCAGGGCACACCATGTATCCGTAGGGATCCATGCCGGTTATTACCGGACCAGCCTGGCGCTGGACAACATCAGAACCGATGCGCAATACCAGGACGGCGCCTACGATCCCGGCAATGGAATCGGTGAAACTTTTTCCGACGGTGTTAGCCAGGCCTTCAGGATCGACGCCGGGGCGACATGGTATGCCATGGATCCTTCCGGCAGCCGCATGTTCGCGCTCGGGTTTGCCGCCTTCAACGTCAACGGGGCGGGTTACCAATTCACGGCCGGAGGGGAAGAACGCCAGCCGACAAGCTACCAGCTATACGGAAGCTGGCGGGCGTATGTGCATGACAGGCTTGAGATCATACCAACATTCCGGTACCTGCGCGAAAAGAACTTCGACCAGTTGAATCTCGGCTCCCTGTTCCTGTATCAGATCAACGCTGATGACAGCAATATCGGCGAAAGCCAGTTGGGAATGGGTGTCTGGTACAGCCTAAATAACGCGGCCATCGTGTCGCTTCAGTGGACCCACCCTTCTTACCTGCTCTCCATTAGTCATGATATCTCCGCGTCGTCCGACATTCAACAGGGACAGGTTAATAACGGCGTCGAGGTTACCCTGGGCTGGCGGGTGAACCGGTCGCGCTTGGAGAAGAGCGCACGGTGACCTTTCGCGCAGGCCCTGGGTGCGCAAAGGATTTCTTTTACGATCTGCACTCCGGGAAATCTTCTCGATGAGCAGAAAAGCACGGCCAAGCCGGCCAGGTCAACCCTGCAACCGAACCAATTTTATTCCCCTTTCACTGTCGGCGGATAGTCTGATTTCGTATTTTTAATCGGACTAACACCGAAACCGATGGCTACAATCAACCTCAACATTAACGGCAAGAAACACGTCGTGGACGTTGACCCCAAGACGCCCGTCCTCTGGGTGCTTCGCGACCACCTCGGATTGGTCGGTACCAAATATGGCTGTGGAATGGCCCAATGCGGCGCCTGCACGGTGCTGCTCGACAATAATGCGGTACGTTCGTGCTCGCTCCCCGTTGCTGAGATTGAAAATAAACCGATCACAACCATCGAAGGACTTTCCACCCATGGCGATCATCCCGTACAGCAGGCATGGTTGGAACACGATGTCGCACAATGCGGGTACTGCCAGACCGGACAGATCATGACCGCCGTTGCATTCCTAAGGAGTAACCCCAACCCCACGGACGAGGAAATAGAATCCGCCATGCACGGCAACATCTGCCGCTGCGGTACTTATGTAAGGATCAAGGCCGCCATTAAAACGGCTGCTGCTTCCGAAGTTTAACCCAAACGCTTCCACCGATGACACCCGTGAAAACAACGATCAACAGAAGGTCTTTCCTGAAGGTTTCTGCGATGGCCGGAGGCGGCATGATGCTGAGCTTCAGTTGGCTGGCGGGATGCAAGCCCGCGGCGGACGACGGCATCGAAATGCCCGAAGCGTGGTTTGAACTCAACAGCTACATCAAGATCGGCGAAAATGGAGTCGTCACGCTCATGGCACCCAACCCCGAATTCGGGTCAAATGTAAAAACCTCCCTGCCCATGATCCTGGCCGATGAACTGGACATCGACTGGAAGAACGTCATTGTCGAGCAGGCGGATTTTTATCCCGAACGCTTCGAACGCCAGTTCACCGGCGGAAGCCAGGGCATCCGCCAGGGTTGGAAAATCCTCAGGACAGCGGGGGCCACAGCACGGAAAATGCTGGTCGACGCCGCCGCGCAGACCTGGAAGGTTCCGGCCGGCGAGATCACAACAGATGCCGGGATACTTTTTCATAAGCCTACCGGAAAGAAATACGGTTATGGAATGGTGGCCTCCCTGGCCGCAACGCTGGATGTACCCGAAGAAGTGCAACTCAAGGACGTCGGTGATTTCAAGATCATCCGCACCTCGAGGAAGAATGTGGAAGGAAGGAATATCGTGACGGGCAAGCCCTTGTTCACGATCGATCACCAGCAGGAAGGCATGCTGATCGCCATGATCGTCCACCCCCCCGCCTTTGGCCTGAAAGTGAAATCCTTCGATGCCGCGGCTGTGAAATCGATGCCCGGAATAAAAGACGCCTTTACCATCGATATCCTTTCCGACGACTATATCCGAAACGCGTTTGATACCACGTCGTTCACCGAACTTGTCGCCGTAGTCGGCAACACCACCTGGGAAGTGATGAACGCAAAAAAAGCGTTGAAAGTGGAATGGGAGGAAATTTCCGACAAGACCGTTGTTGTCGACGGCTGGGGCGGAAGACAGGATGTGAAGATCCCCGGCGGGCTGGAAAGTACAGCGAAACACCGGGCGCAAATGGCGGAGATGGCGAAAAAGCCCGCTCGGGAGTTGCGCCGGGACGGCGATCCCGAGGGTGCCTTCAGGAAGGCGACGAAAGTACTTGAGCGCACGTACACCGCCCCCCACCTCGCGCACAACGCAATGGAGCCCGTGAATTGTTTTGCCGACGTCTCGGCCGACAAAGCGGAAATCTATGGGCCGATCCAGGCGCCGGAGTTCATCAGGCAGACGTTGTCCGCGCGGCTTGGCCTTCCGAAAGAGAAGGTCCACATCCGGCTGGCAAGAATGGGCGGGGGCTTCGGCCAGCGTGCCTACGGCCACCACCTCGTGGAGGCCGCCGTGATCTCACAAAAGGTCCAGGCGCCGGTGAAGCTGGTCTACACCCGCGAAGATGATATGACGTACGGCATCTACCGTCCTACGTACACCGCAACCTATCGTGCCGCCCTCGACAAAGACAACAACCTCATTGCCTTCCACGTGCGGGGTGGCGGCGTTCCTGAACACCCCGTGCATGCCAACCGGTTTCCCGCGGGCGCCGTCGACAATTACCTCGCTGAAGGTTGGGCGCTGGAATCGAACATCACGATCGGCGCCTTCCGCGCACCGCGATCCAACTTCATCGCCGGCGCCGAGCAATCGTTCCTCGACGAACTGGCCGAACTGGCCGGGAAGGACCCGATCGCGTTCCGCCTCGAACTCCTGGAACGCGCGAAGACCAACCCCGTGGGCACGGACAACGACTACGACCCCGACCGTTACGCGGGCGTACTGAAGCTGGTCCGCGAAAAATCAAAATGGGATGAGACCCCGCCGAACATCCATCGGGGCGTGGCCGCATATTTTTGTCACAACACCTACGTCGCGGAAGTGCTCGACCTTGAGATACAAAACAACGCCCCGGTGATCAACAACGTGGTCGCCGCCGTAGACTGCGGCATCGTCATCAACCCTGACGCCGCGGAAAACATGGGCGAGGGCGGCATCGTGGACGGCATCGGCAACGCATTGTTTGGCGAAATGACCTTCGTGGACGGCGTGCCGGAAAAGAATAATTTCCATCAATACCGGATGATCCGGCATAAGGAGGCACCAAAGGCAATCGAAGTCCACTTTGCCCAAAACGACCACGACCCCACAGGCCTGGGAGAACCACTCTTCCCTCCCGTGTTCGCCGCGGTTGCCAATGCGCTGTACAAAGCAACGGGCACAAGGTTTTACGAACAACCTTTCGGGAAAGACATCCGGTTAGTGCCATCGCGGATGTAGGCTATATCGGACTGACCGGCTGTCTGATCAACTTGGCTGCCGGTTCAACCACGTGCGAACGACCGAACCATCGACTCAATGACCGCACCCGCTACATCGGATCAAGTCAACGTACGCTATATCGTCATCGATGTGGATGCCGCCGTGGCGTTTTACACGAAACACCTCGGCTTTACGCTGGGCACAAACGCCTCGCCCGCTTTTGCCGATGTGACCAGGGGGAACCTTCGTCTGCTCCTTAGCGGGAAAACGAGCTCCGGCGCCAGGGCCATGCCCGACGGTGCGTTGCCCGTGCCCGGGGGGTGGAACCGTATCGAACTGGTCGTCGAGGATCTCGCTTCCGAAGTCGAAAGATTGAAAGCGGAGGGCCTCAGTTTTCGCAATGAGATCGTAACGGGGCCCGGGGGCTCGCAGATTCTGCTGATCGATCCATCGGGAAATTTTGTGGAGTTGTTTGAGCCGAAAAGGATGTAAGCTGCCGAATCGTGCGAGTTCTTCACCGGCCCCAGCGGCTTTTCGTTCCAACCATATTACCTGTCCCTCGCCACATTTCAGTTTAGCCGTGTTATTTTTGGCCGTCATGGAAGATATTCACCAGCACAGGCCGCTCTTGTTTTCGATTGCCTACAATATCCTTGGCGAGGTGCAAGAAGCCGAAGACATCGTACAGGATGCATTCGAAACCTGGTTTTCAAAACAGTCTGAGGTTAAGTTCCCGAAGGCTTACCTCAGCCGTACCGTTGTCAACAAGTCCATCGACCGGCTCGAGGCCCTGAAGAAAGCCCGCGAGGCCTATAAGGGACCCTGGCTTCCCGTGCCGATCGTCTCGGAAATGTCTTTACCCGACGAAAGACAAACCGGAGATCCGTTGCCCTACGCCCTGCTCACCGTTCTTGAGAAACTCAATCCCGTGGAAAGAGCGGCATTCATCCTTCGGCGTGCCTTTGACTATCCCTATAGTGAGATCTCCGAGATGTGCAACCTGCCCGAGGAGAATGCCCGGCAGGTCGTGCACCGGGCGCAGGAAAAACTACAACGCCCTCGTGTACGGTATGAGGCATCCCCGGAGGACAGGCAACGCCTGTTAACCGCCTTCCTCGAGGCATCTGCAAAGCAGGATACCAAGCGCCTGAAGGAGATACTCCACCGCGACGTGATCATGTATTCCGACGGCGGTGGTAAAGTCAATGCCGCAGTCGTGCCGGTGTACGGCCCTGAGAAGGTCATCAACTTCCTGGGACACATTCTGAAAGATGCGGCCGGCATATTCGAGGCGAAACCAGCAGTTGTCAACGGCTCGGCCGGCACGCTGCTGATCGACAAGCGCACCGGCCGGATCGATACGATCTGCACCCTGGAAACCGACGGGCAGCGCATCACCAATCTATATTTCGTGAGAAATCCTGAAAAAATATCCTCATGAAATGGTCACAAATCGGCGATTAAAGGTCTTATAGTTTCTGCCACAGATACGCTTTTCCATTCTCATTTTTTTTACGGAAAAACGGTCACAACACCCCGGATTCCGGTCATATGAGCGAACTTAAAAACTGCTTAATATGAAAACAAAGCTTGCACCTATTGAAAAGCCTTCGGGATTGATCATGAAGTTAGTGTATTGGCTGAGCCGGAAACAGTATGGCAAAGTGATGACACCGTTAAAAGTGATCTTCGCCAGACTTCCCGCCAGCTTCGGGATGTTCACCCAAAAACTTGAAAAGCTCGAACAGAAATACCGGCTGCCGAAATACATCGCCGTGCTCGTGCGCACGCATGTGGCCCAATTGAACACGTGCGGATTTTGTATCGACATTGGAAAGTTGGAAGTGATCAAACATTTTTCAGAGCACGAGGAGAAGTTCGCAAACGTCTCATCCTACAAGTCTTCACCTTTATTCACGGCGCGTGAAAGGGCCGCACTGCTATTCGCGGAAGAACTTACCCTTCACAAAAAGATCTCCCAAAGCACCTTTGCCGAAGCGCAGAAGCACTTTGACGAACGCGAGTTGGTAGAGATTGCCTGGGCCGTTACACGCGAACATATCTACAACCTGATGAACCTGGCGTTTGACATTGAATCCGACGGACTTTGCCAGATGCCGGAGCGGGGCGGCAGGAAGGATAACCGGGTTATGGTTGAGACCGCAGTATAGTGATTGTCGGGCGTGCCCCCGATCGCCTTCGCTGATGCCACCGCGATCGGGGTCGCGCTTTCCGCTCTACTCCTCGTCCCACCCACAGGCCACCCCTACTGCGGGGTGCCGCTGCAATCGCTCACGCGGGTCCCCGGCCCGGACAAATCCACATCGTAGCAACTACCGACCCACCGCTGCGTTACGTCGTAGCGGGTTGACGTTCGGTGAGCGTCTTCAATTCCTCGAGCGCACCCGGCCATCCTTCATCGAACATCTTCGTCCACGCCGGCGAAGTGCCAATCAACACCGTCAGGGTGGTCTTGCCTGAAGCTTCCCTGAGGATGTACTCTTCCGTGGTGCCCATCCATCCCTTCGCCACATCGCTCGTGCGGTCTTCGGTCCCACCCTTTCCCAGGACGGCGATATGCCGCGCAAAAACGCTTTCATAGGGTTTCAATTCCACGAGCTCGGCAAGGGTACCGCTGCCGTCAGGGCCGATGAACCGGATCTTCTCGCCCTCGGCCCACTTGCCTTCGTAAAACGAACCCGGCCAGCTCCTCCCCGCCCATTGCCGGTAGGTTTCTTCCTGCAACATGGTGTTCCACACCTGCTTCGCCGGCGCGGAAATCACAATCTGATACTCGAGGTGTTCCATAATTCCGAAATTTAGCGTCCAACAATTTTTTGATCGCCAGCAAAACATACTGACCATACAAAGATGCGCGACGAGCCGGACTTACGACACCGCCCGATGCGACATTGTGCGTGGTGAAATGCGACAACCGTCCGGCGTTCGGAGCATGGTCCGACCTCCGGCGGCGCGGACACCCCACGTGGAAACCGGTATATACTTTGTAATTCAAAGTTCTTTTATGTACCTTTAGCACCGGAAAGGAACCGGTCTGAACGAAACCATGACGCTGAAAATCTCCAAGACATACCCAAAGCCGGAAGCCTCATCGCGATGTGGTGAACCAAAGGATGAAGTTAGCCAAGACATGTAAAATATCGACGTTCCCGTCAATATCTCCCGATATTGATGTTTTTGTCAATATTTGGAAATATCGACGTTTTTATCAATATTGATGTTTTAGTCAATATCCCGAGAGGGGCCGTCGCTGGCCTGCAACAAATGAAACGAAAGAAAAATATCACGGGCATTATAACGGGAGACCTGGTGAAGTCCCGGAAAATCGCTTCGAAGACATGGCTTCCCGCCCTGAAGAGCGTGTTGTCGACCGCCGGAAGCAGCCCAAAGATGTGGGAAATCTATCGCGGTGACAGTTTTCAGTTGGAAGTCAAGCCGGAACACGCCCTGTTGATGGCCATAAAGATCAAGGCTGCCGTCAAGTGCATAAAAAACCTCGACGTGCGCATGGCGATCGGAATAGGCGTGAAGGAGTTCTCCGCACCGAAGATTACGGAAAGCAACGGCGAAGCCTTCGTCAACTCGGGAGAAAAACTGGAGGCGTTAAAAGTGAGTAAGCAAAATCTTGCCATCCGCACCGCATGGCCGGAATTCGACAGGGAAATGAACCTTTATTTTCGGCTGGCCCTCATCATTATGGACAATTGGTCGCGGAGTTCGGCGGAACTCATGGGGCTCCTGATCGACCACGGAGCAATAGCACAACATAAGCTCGCAAAGAAGCTGAAGATCACGCAATCCTCCGTAAGCGCGCGAATCAAAAGGGCCTGTTACGCGGAAGTAATGGAACTGGAGACGTTGTACCGGGAAAAAACAATTCAAATGACTGGCGATGCTCCTACTCGTTAAACTGTTGTTGGCACACCTGCTGGGTGACTTTGTTCTTCAACCGGCCAGCTGGGTAATCGAAAAGGAGCAAAAGAAACTCCGCTCCTGGCAATTTCATGTCCACCTTCTTTTACACGGCGGCTTGATCTTGATCCTCACATGGAATTTGAACCTCTGGCCACAGGCCCTCACCCTGATGTTTGCACACGGCATCATTGACGCGGTGAAAGTTCACTTCCAGACGATGAAGACAAAACGCGCGTGGTTCTTTATCGACCAGGGCTTGCATTTGCTCACTATCGCGGCCATCGGCGTCTTCTGGAATCCCGCAACGCTCGGGATATCCTACATCGACGCGAATGGCCTGCTGCTCCTGGCCACGGGCTTTATATTCCTGACAAACCCTACATCCATTATCATTAAACTCCTCATCTCCCACTGGGCGCCGGATACGGCCGCACCCCAGAACGGATCGCTCGTGGATGCGGGAAAGTATGTGGGGATTATCGAACGATTTCTGATTGTCGTGTTCATCCTCGCCGACAGTTGGGAGGCGATTGGATTTTTGTTGGGCGCAAAGTCGGTTTTCAGGTTTGGCGATTTGCGGGGGAACGAACGAAAGCTCACCGAGTATGTGTTGATCGGCACCCTGTTGAGTTTTGCCGCGGCGATTGTCGTAGGCCTCATCCTGCATGCGGCACGCGTCAACGAACACGGCCAACTGCGTCCGCTTCTCCATTTCTGATCGCTGGCATTCAGGCAAAAATGCGGGCGGGGGTATGCACATTTAACCGGGAAGGATTGTTTTCAGTGGGTATGGCTTATTTTGTAGATAAAAGCTCGATCGTGCGCCGCATTTGGGGAAATGGCGATACGATCCTTGTAATATTCGCGGGGGCGGCGGCGGAGTTTGCTTTGAACAAAGCGGTAGACTGGCTGTATTTTACCGGCCGCCTTCCCATCGATCCGTTGGGGCGACTTTTTTCGACGGTCTCCTATGCCCGGACGATTGTCTTCTCCGAAAAAAACGCGGCCCTGCGTGCCATCGATGGCATGGCGAAGATACATGCCACGGTGGAGGCGCAGCGCGGGTCGCAGATCCCGGACTGGGCGTACCGCGACGTCCTCTTCCTGCTCATCGACTACTCCATCCGATCCTTTGAGGTGCTGGAACGCAGGATGACCCGTGCGGAACGCAACGAAGTCTTCGAGGTTTTCAGCAGGGTCGGATTGAGGATGGGGGTGAAAGGACTTCCCGGGACGCTGGAAGACTTTGAGCGCGTACGGGAAGAACACCTGCAGCAAAACCTCAGGCACAGCGATTACACCGATGACCTCTTCCGCCAATACCGCAAACATTTGGGGGCGGTACGCTATCGCGTGCTGCTCGAATCACAAACCCTTGTGGTACCGCAACGGGTGCGGGAACTGCTCGCCTTCCGGAAGGTCTCGTTCTTATATCCCTTGCTGAACCTGTACAAATTGAGCCGGAAGTTGAAACTCGACTGGGTGTTGAAAGAACTCATCCTTCCATCGAAATACAAGCATGAGATCAAGGCGCTGGACAGAAATCCCCCACAGGCGGCGCACCCGTGAATTATGCCACGCCGTATGGGATGCTGACAACGGCTAAAGCATTTTCTTTTTTTAGTTTTGCCTTACGATGATCAATCCAACCGAACAAGACGAGCGGGAATTCCTCGAAGAAATTAAAGAAAAGCTGGTGCTGGCCGTCAGGCGGATCGACGACAAGGTGAAACAATTTTCAACCGAGCTCCGACAAGCCAAAGCGTATATGCATGAGCACCAGTCCGGTATGGATGAAGCCGACATGGTTGCCGCCGGCCAATCGATCAACCGCATGGCATTTACCGGAGAATCGGCGGTGGCAATGAAGCGAAAACTTATGAAACTTCACCGGTCACCGTATTTTGGCCGGATCGATTTTGCGCCGCATGGAAGCGCACCCAACCCGCTCTACATCGGCATCCACACGTTCTTCGATGAACAATCCTCCCAAAATCTGATTTACGACTGGCGCGCGCCGATTTCGTCGATGTTCTACGATTACGAATTGGGTGAGGCCGGCTACGATACACCCTCAGGAAGGATAACGGGAGACATACACCTGAAACGCCAATATCACATCCGCGAGGGGCGCATGGAGTTTATGATCGAAAACGACGTGAACATCCACGATGAAGTCCTCCAGCGGGAGCTCAGCAAAACGTCGGACGACAAGATGAAAGCGATCGTGGCAACGATCCAACGCGACCAGAACGCGGTGATCCGGAACGAGTCCTCACCCGTCATGATCATCCAGGGCGTTGCCGGCTCGGGAAAGACGTCCATCGCCCTCCACAGGATCGCTTTCCTGCTCTACCGCTTCCGCGACTCCATCGCCGCAAAGGACATCCTCATCCTCTCACCCAACAAGGTCTTCGCCGACTACATTTCTAACGTGCTGCCCGAGTTGGGCGAAGCGCAGATTCCGGAAACGGGTATCGATGAATTGGCGCACGACCTCCTCGAGAACAAGATCCGGTTTCAGACGTCGTTTCAACAGATCGCCGTACTGCAGGAAACCCATGACGAGCAACTGATCGAACGGGTTCGGTATAAATCCGACTTCGCATTCCTGCGCAACCTGAACCAATACCTGATCCACCTTGAGAACAACTTCTTTGAACCTCAGGAATTGCGCGTAGGCCGCACGGTAGTTCCTTCTCCCTTTATCCACGAGCGCTTCAAAGCCTATTACCGCATCCCGCTGTTGCGGCGCGTCGCTCCCGTAGTGAAAGACATTCAGCAGTTCGTGAGGACCCATACAGACCGTAAGCTCACGGGACAGGAAAAAGCGTTGATCTGGCAGGCGGTGCCGCGCATGATCAGGTTCAATAACATTCTTGATCTCTACAGGAATTTCTACGCGTGGATCGGAAAGCCGGGGCTGTTCCGGATGGCGCCGGGCAACGTCCTGGAATTCTCCGACGTGTTTCCGCTGATCTATTGCCGGATCAGGATGGAAGGTGTTCCTTCCCATGACCACGTGAAACACCTCCTCATCGACGAAATGCAGGACTATACTCCGGTTCAGTATCGGGTCCTGTCGAGGATATTCCACTGCAACAAGACGATCCTGGGCGATATCACACAAACGGTGAACCCCTATGGGTCGTCGTCCGCCGAAACCATCCACGACGTTTTCCCGCAGGCCGACGTGATCAAACTGTTCCGGAGCTACCGTTCCACGTCCGAGATCATCAACTTCACCCAACGCATCTTCCCTAACCCGGACATTATCCCGATGGAGCGGCACGGACCCGGGCCGGTGATCAAAGGCTTTCAAGATCATGCTCAGGAACTCGGTGAGCTTCGCGCCCGGATCAGCGCCTTCGAAAATTCAGGACGGCATTCGCTGGCGATCATTACAAAAACACAGCGGCAGGCAAAAACGCTGTACAATGCCCTTAAATTACCGGGCGTGTACCTGGTCACCGCAGACAGCACCGCACTTAAAAGCGGGGTCATCATCACCACGGCCCACCTGGCCAAGGGTCTTGAATTTGATGAAGTGGTGGTGCCGTTCGCCTCCAGCCACAATTACCATACGGAAATGGACCGGCGCCTTCTCTACGTGGCCTGCACCCGGGCGATGCACCAGCTTACGCTCATCTATTCCGGTAAGGTTACGGGGCTTGTCAGCATGCCGTAAGCTCGCGGGCCAAATGAAGAGGGGTCAGCTTATTTTCGCGGCAAGCGCATCGGCCCGCGCCAACAAACGCGGCTCCTTGATGTTGGCGATAAGGGCGGGGAACGCCGCAGTGGGCCCGCGCCAGCGAAGGGACTCGGCGTCGTCGAACAGCTTTGCGTCCGTGCGCAGCGTGGCCAGCCGCTTGAACAGCAACGCCTCCTTCCGTTTCGCGCCAAGCACTTTTTCGGGAAAATTTTCGATCGGGCCATATTCGTTCAAGAGTCTCGCCGCGCCTACGAGCCCAATGCCCGATATGCCGGGATATCCATCGGCGCTGTCGCCAACCAGGGCAAGGAAGTCCGGAATAAGATCCGGGCTCACGCCGAACTTTGCACGCACGCCGGCCTCGCCGCGAATCACCCCTGCCCTGCGAAGAACCTGCACCACGCGGTCGCCACGTACACACTGGGCGAGGTCCTTGTCCGGTGTCCAGATGCACACCTTTTGAACCCGTGAATCGCCTGCCGCCAGGTGCGCGGCGGAAGCCAGGGCATCATCAGCTTCCAGGTCTGTCATGGGCCACACCACAACGCCCATTGACTGTAGGGCCTCTTCGAGCGGGTGGAATTGGCGGAACAACGCCCGCTCTATCCCCTCCCCGGTCTTATAGCCCGACCAGAGTTCGTTTCGAAATGATTCAATAACGTGATCAGTCGCCACGCCGACGTGCGTTCCCCCTTCCTCGATCATCTGCAACACACTGTTCAGCACACCGGCCATCGCGCCGAACCGTTTGTCCTTGCCGCCATTGAAACTGCGCTGCCCGTAGAATTGGCGAAAGAGTTCATAGGTACCGTCGATCAGGTGGATGACCATGGAACAAAAATGCGGGAATTTGGGGAGAATCGAATGGGAATGGTCGCTCACAGGAACGCGGGGGGCTGTAGTCTGTCGGTTATACCACTAAAACCCAGCTTACCTTCATCAGGTACCCTGGCTAAAAGCGCGACCATTCCTCTGCGAACGCCCTAGGGCTCCGCGCGAACCCTTGCCCGGGCGTCAAGCCGCACGAACAAGAAAACCGTGTTTTTGAGGAAATTTAGGGGGTTATAAAAATATTTCTCGAATTATGTAGCCATTTAGCTTCATGTTTCTATATTTGTAGTTAAATGGCTACGCAATTAACAAAAGCCAAAGAAGCATGAAACTCAGACGAGATCCATTCCAGGCAATTGCCGACCCGACACGCCGCGCGATCCTGGTGTTGCTGGCAACGCACACGATGACCGCTGGCGCCATTGCGGACAACTTCGACGTCGCGCGCCCCACCATCTCCAAACACATTCAAATACTGAATGAATGTGAACTCATCACCTCGAACCAGAAAGGCCGGGAGATCTTCTATGAGATCAAAGTCGACAAGATGAAAGAAATCGATACCTGGTTGGAACAGTTCCGAAAGATCTGGGAAAACCGCTACAACCAACTTGACCATCTATTATCCACTTTAAAAAAGAAAGAAGAATGAAAAGCCAGTTACAGTTCGACTTCCTTGCGGACAAGGAAAAAAACACCATCACGATCAAAAGGGAATTTGCGGCCAATCGCAAGTTGGTTTGGGATTGCTATACGCAGCGCGAACTTCTTGACCAATGGTTTGCACCAAAACCATTTACGACGAAAACCAAGTCCATGGAATTCCGTGAAGGCGGCCATTGGCTCTACGCCATGGTGGATCCGGAAGGAAAGGAGTATTGGGGACGTATGGATTATGTACGCATCAACCCAGTTGAAACCTACGCCGCGCTGGACGCTTTCTGCGACGACAGCGGAAACATCAACCCGGAACTTCCCCGCGCGGAATGGGACGTGACCTTCGAAGACCACGGCGAAAATTCCCTGGTACAAACCATCGTCACGTACAAGTCCCTGGAAGAGCTGGAAACCGTGATCCAGATGGGCATGAAGGAAGGGCTCACCTCCACCCTGGAAAGACTCGACGACCTGTTATCAACCTTAACGAAATAAGCCATGAAAAAGAACAAGATCATTTTCTGGATCTCCACGATCTTTCTCTTCCTCTTTGAAGGAATGATGCCACTGTCGGCGTTGGTCTTTGCCCCTCTTTCCGCCACGGCGGGAACGGTTTACCTGGCATATCCCGCCTACTTCGCCTACGTGCTGATCGCCTTCAAGGTAGCCGGCGCCTTTCTGCTCATGATCCCCGGCCTTCCGAGACCGGTCAAGGAATGGACGTATGCCGGATTTGCTTTCAACTTCATTTGCGCGAGCATCAGCCACTTCGTGGTCGACGGGTTTGCGTTCGCGAGCTTCCTTCCGCTGATCATTCTCGCCATCGCAGCGGTGTCGTATGTAAGTTATTTTAAGGTGTACGAGGATGTGAATGCCAGGGCGCAAACGCCGGTGTTGGCTTGAAATGGGACCCGACCAGGCCGGGGACGTCAGGGATGTTTCCGGCCCTGGTTGGAGATCTTTCCAAGGCCTCCGATTCCTCAAACCCACCTCCTCACCCGCGCCTTATACCTCCTGAATTCCTCCCCGAACAATTTTTCCAGTATCTCCTCCTCCGGCTGGATTTGGAAGCTGTTGATGAATCCCACGAACAGGATCGGACCGGCCAGGGTCAGCCAGTTTTCCAGCCGGAACATCCAGCCGATGAGCATGATCGCCATGCCGAGGTAAATCGGGTTGCGTGTGTAGTGGAATATGCCGTCGGTCACAAGGTGGGTCGCTTTCGGCAAGGCCGTTCTGTTGGGATGAATTTCCGTCCGGTGTTTGAGGATGGTGGCGACGCCGCTGACCGTCACCAGCAAACCGCAGATAAAGACCACCCAAAAAATCCCGCCATGGCCCGACAGGCGGGCGTCGAACGCGGGCCAAAGCCAGTCGGCAAACCACATCAGCGCGCCGCACAAAAGAAAAACAACCGGGGGTGGAATCAATGCACGCATAGGTGCGGGTTTTGAAGTTTCAGTTCCGGGTTCCCACAAGTTTAGAATAAAAAACAGATACCTTCTCGTTCACGTCCGTGAATTCATTTTCTCCCCGTACCTAACCACAACGCGCCCAACACCAGCGCCGTTCCCACGAAGGTATGCACGCTCAGCGGTTCATCCATCAGCGCGGATGCGTACGCAAACCCGAAGACCGGGCATAGGTACAGCCACATCGACGCGCGTACGGCATCGTCCTTTAAGAGCTTCAGCCAGAGTTGTATCGCCACCACCGACACGGGCAGCACCAGCCACGCCAGCGATAGAACGAGGCGCGCATCGAAGTTGTTTTCTTCTTCATGCATGAGGATTGTGAAGGGCAACAACATCACCCCGCCGATAAACACCTGCCAAGCGTTCACCGTGGCGCGCGGGAGCCGCCAGTTTACGTCGGCGTAGTACACGGCGCCGACCGAATACGCCACCTGGCTGAGCCCAATAAGGACAAGCCCCGCTGGTGACGCGTAGTCCGTTTCCAGGTGAGGCCACGCCGCGATAAGTACGCCGCCAATCCCCGTGAGGATGCCCGTCCATTCGCGCGGCAACACCCGCCGCTTCGACCACAGCGAAGAAAAGATGCCAATGAACAATGGATTGAGCGCAACGGCAAGCGTCGTGATACCGGGAGTAACTTCGTCAAGCGCCAACACAAAGAGACCCAGGTAGAGTGTGGTGTTGAGTGCACCGAAAATGGAAAGCTGTTTCCATTCCCCGCCACCGGGAAGGCGGTCGCGCTGAAAACCGTATACGAACAGAAGCAACACGATACCCGCGCCAAAGAAACGCATGTTGAAAAGCACGAGCGGTTCAACCGATTCCAATCCAAATTTTCCCGCCACCGAGGCGGAAGCCCAGAGGATGGAAAAAATGACTCCGCTGATAATGGGCGAAAGGGATCGGGACACGGTCGTACAAAATGGAAGATGCGAAAATGGCG
This sequence comes from uncultured Roseivirgaceae bacterium, assembly GCA_964551035.1. Lineage (GTDB taxonomy): Bacteria > Bacteroidota > Bacteroidia > Cytophagales > Cyclobacteriaceae > Chryseosolibacter. The sequence goes on from CAZKBK010000009.1 coordinate 94,202, forward strand.
GATACACCAACAACAACAAAACCACAGGGCGGGAATATTCCGCAGTTAATTCCGAGGTATGATGGATCCTCCGATGTGCCAGGCGACACACCAAAATTTATTCACAAACGCATCCCGCCACGCGTTGCGGTGACGCCGAATGTTTATCTTGGCATCAACAACTAACACAATCCATGACTTTAAAATCCTTTTACTTGCTGTCCTCTTTTTTGGTCTGCAGCCTTACCATGGTCCAATGCCAGGTCGCCCGTGAATCTTCCGGCGACATTTCCTCCAGGACGATTCAAACCGGCGCGGAACAGATCGACAAGTACCTTCCTCTGCTCGAAGGCAAAAGGGTTGCCATCCTCGCCAACCAGACGTCCATTGTAGGAAAGACCCATCTGGTCGATACCCTCCAGCAGCTCGGCGTAAACATCGTCAAAGTGTTCGGACCTGAGCACGGCTTCCGCGGAAACGCGAGCGCGGGCGTCCACGTGGCGGATGAAGTTGACGCACAGACCGGGATCAGGATTATTTCCCTCTATGGAAAGAAGAACAAGCCCACCAGGGAAGACCTGGCTGATGTCGACGTAGTGATCTATGACCTTCAGGATGTGGGTGTCCGATTTTACACGAACATCAACGCCCTGGCGCGGCTGATGGAAGCCTGCGCGGACAACGGGAAGGAGCTCATCCTCCTCGACCGCCCCAACCCCAACGGCTACCTGATCGATGGTCCAATCCTGGACATGCGGTATAAATCCGGGATCGGAATGTTTCCCTTGCCGATGTCCCATGGATTGACCGTTGCCGAATTCGCGCAAATGGCCAACGGGGAAGGCTGGCTCACCAACAAGGTGAAGTGCAAACTCAACATTGTAAAGGTAGCCAACTACGATCATGACATGGCGTACGTTTTACCCGTGCCGCCGTCGCCAAACCTGAACACCCAACAGGCGGTGATGCTGTATCCTTCCACGTGTCTCTTCGAAGGCACGTACCTGAATCACGGAAGGGGTACTTTTTTCCCTTTTACCGTGTTGGGAAGTCCCGAGCTGAAAGGGATCTACGAGTTTCAATTTACGCCTACGGGCATCAAAGGCATGGCCGAAACGCCCATCCACATGGACGAAGTCTGCTACGGGCTGGACTTACGCGACTACGATGTTTCCAAACTCCGCAAATCGGGCAAGGTCAATATCCGGTGGATGATCGAGTTGTACAACAACTATCCCTACAAGGAAAAGTTTTTCGACTCGAAGCTGAGTAACCAGATGGGTGTGATCGAAAAACTGGTCGGCGTCGGGTCGTTTCGAAAGCAACTCATGGAAGGGAAGTCCGAAGAAGAGATCCGGGCAAGCTGGGAACCGGGACTTACGGAGTACAAGGAAATGCGCAAGAAGTATTTGCTTTATCCGTAGGGAATTTCGGATTCCGAATTCCGTATTCCGTGGGACTACAAATTGATCGGAAGGTCAATCAACACAAGACAGCCCTTGCCGGGTTGGCTTTCGATGCCAAATGTTCCGCGAAACAGGTCGACATTGGATTGAATGGTACTGAAACCAAAACCTTTCGCCATGCTCTCCTTGGTCAACCCCACACCGTTGTCCTCCACCATCATGTTGAGTGCGTCGTTGTGCAGGATGATCTGTATCCGGAGGGTTGTTGCCCTGGCGTGTTTAATCACGTTTTGAACGAGTTCCTGGCAGATGCGATAGACGCGCACCTCCATTTCCTCCGGAAGCCTGGCGTCTAGGCCGAGGATCTGGAGGTTGACATCGAGCTGGCCGGCCGCGTTTACCTGGGCGACAAACGTCTGAAGCGCCGACTGCAGCCCGAAGCGACTGAGGGATACGGGCACCATGTTGTGTGATATCTGTCGCAGTTCGTCGATGGCTTCGTCGAGGAGTTTAAGGCTGTCGTCAAACCGCTGCGCCTTCTCGGGCACGCGTTGAAAGAACTCATGCTGCAGGCCGTTGAATCGCAGCCGCACGCTGGACAACAACGAGCCCAGGCTGTCGTGGAGGTCACGGGCGATCCGTTTCCGTTCATTGTCCTGCGCCTGCATCAGCGCCTTAAGGTGAGCATCTTTTTGTGCCTCGATCACGGACGACAGCCGTTCTTTTTCCATCATCTCTTTGCGGATGTCCTCATTGAGCTTTACGGAATGCTCGTGGATCCGCGCATTCTCGATCATCACCGCACCCTGGTTTGCCGTGATCTTGACGGACTTGATCCGGTCAGGCAAATACCAGTTTCTTTTGAAAATATTTTCCAGGTAAATCACCATCGACAAGTGTCCGCTGATGGTAACGGGAAGGATCATAAAAGACTGCACGCCCTTCGCTTGCAGGTCGTCGACACCCCGCAGGCCCCGCTCGGCTTTCAGTTCGTTCACCACCACGGCGTTTTGCGACTTCAACGCCATCAACAACATGGAATTGGGTACCGGCTGCCGGTCATGCGGATCATGCAAAAGCGACAACTCATCATACCAGATGCGGTCGCCGGTATCTTCGACCAACTCGACGGCTACATGGGTCGACCCAGACACGCGCAACAAGAGCACCATCAGCTTCTTCACCAGCGACTGCACCTCCATGTCGCCACTCAATTCGTATTGAATGGTCTCGATATCGATCGCCTGAGCGCGGTTGCTGTCACCGGGAAGTACCGCCTCGAACTGTTGCATCAGCTGCCTGGCCTTCGCGATGGCATCCCATTGCCTGAAAGCCTCGATGGACGTTTGCAGCAACGTTCTCGCCTGCCGGTCTTTCAGGTCGCGGCTGAGCAGGAACTTCGCCCACAGTTCACTCGTAACCGCCTTGTGATAAATGTTCGCCCCGGACGATTCGAACGATTCCCGGAAGGACGCCGACGCCTGCGTTTCATTTTCGTTAACCCGCTCCCATTCCGCTTTCATGAGCAACCACGCGGGACGATAATTGGACGGTGCAAAATCTTTCCATGAAGCAAACAAATGCAACACCTCCGCCAGCCTGGTGGTCAGCCCGCTGCGCTCGTCGCTGGAATAGGCGTACCAGTTTTGCGTTGTCCCAAGGAACCAGACCAGGAGATTGGCCGGTAACAAGGGCGATGCTTCCTGCAACTTGCGGTTGGTGTGTGCATCATCGGCGGCGCGCGCCGCCAGCTCGTAATGCCCGAAGAGGAAGTAGTACCTGCCCCAGACATAATTCCGATAGAATTTTTCTTCTTGTATCGTGAGCCGCCCGGCCAGCGACGATGGATTTTGCCGCGGGATCGAGAACACCGACGCTTCCCCGGTGAGGAACCGAATCAGGCTCTTTTGATAATGGGTAATGTAATAAGTGAGCTCCATGCCGGGATAGGAGCCTTCAAAATCCCATTGCGCCAACCCCTTCAGGGGCAGCCCCGAGATAACGTGGAGATTCAGTTGGTGGGTTTTAAGGATGTAGATCCCGATGAGGTCACCCGCTTTACGCCCCGCCTCGGCAGCCAACTCGAGTAATGCCTTGCTCTCCGAAAAATCCTTCGTCCATGTTTGAATGTAGAACGCGAACACGCCAAACACGCGGCAGCGGAGCGTGATGTCCTCCAGGGACTTGTTGAGCGCGAGCCCCTTTGTGCCGAACTCATAACCCTTCCTGATGTCTCCCGCAATGATGAGCATCCGTCCATAGGAGACATAGCCGATGGCTTTTACCGCCGAAGGCTTCTCGCGATTTGCGGTGAGAATGATCTGCAATGCCGCCCATGTCATCAACACGTCCGACGTGTGGTGCAAGCTCATGCCACCGACATAAAGCAATCGCAAGATCGCCTCGGAATGGTCCGGGTGCGGTGGATCGTCTGCCAAATCCTCAGGCGCGCCAACTTCCCGCTGTGCGAGGATTTCCCTTAGCCGGTCTACTTCGTCGTGCAGGAGCCCCTCATCGAGCGGCAGACTGAGCCCCAGTTCCCCAAGACTCTCCCTTAATATCCACACCACCTTCTGGTAGCGGGCCAGGTGGTTGTTAATGGTAATCTTCAGTTCAAATACCTTCGATCGCTTCAACGGGTCGTTGATCCGTTCGAGCAAATAGTCGAGATGGATCTCCGCAAGGTCATAGTCGCCAAGATAATACTCCGTGCGTGCGCGGTCCATGTACACGAGCCACACCTGCTCGCTGACATTCTCCCATGGACACTCCTTCAGCATTTCGGCGCTCATCTTAAAGAAATACCGGGCCTGGTCGTAGGCTTTGTCGTTCTGAAGGATCTTGCCCGCCTGGTAGTTCAATTCAGCGGCAAGTTGCAAGCGCCCGTCGGCCTTCACCTGTTCGAGGGACTGGTTGAAGCTACTCGCCATAAGGATGACATCGGTACTGTTCAACCGCTCCGCTTCACGTGAGTAAAACAGGTTCGCGATCTTATAGTGCAGTTCAAGCTTCCGGCCTTCTGACAACTCATTGTAGATCATCTCTCCCAGATGCATGTCCGAGAACCGGACTTCCTGTTCATAGACCTCAAGCAAACCCGAATCCACTGCTTCGTCGAGCAACGCGTTCATTTGAGCTGCTTCGCCCTGAAGCCAGTCGAGTATGACCTGGCGGTTAAAGCGTCCCATGCAAGCCATGATGCAGACCACCTCATAGGCGGCGGGTGAAAGTTTTTTCACGTGCTCAAGGAGCATGTTTTGCGCTTCCTGGCCCTCGTACTGTTCCAGCACGGCCTCCGCGTCGCAATGGAAGCCATCATTCCCGCGCCAGAGCAAGTCACTGTTGCGCAGACTCTCAAGCAACGCCTGAAGGTGGGAAGGATTTCCTCCCGTCAGCTTATCGCAGGTGTCGATAAGGTCCGCGTCGCATTTCGCCCCCAACGTCATTTCCATGAACATGCTGACCTCCTCCCTGTTGAGGCCTGTCAACAAAATATTTTCGACCCGCTTTTCCCTTAGCCGCAACTCTTCGATAAGCTGTCCCAGCAGGCTGACTTTATTTTGCGGCGCTTTGCAAGTGCCGATCCAAATCAACTTTTCGTTCGACAGGTTGAGCAACAGGTACTTTAACAGGTTGATGCCGGAAACGTCGATCCATTGCAGGTCGTCCGTAAAGAAAAACACCGGCCGCCTGTAGAAATCCGCAAGGAATTCAAAAAACCGTTTAAAGAGCGGGTAGAGTTGGTTTTCTATAGTGAGGTGAAATCCCGCCGGGCCGGGCATTTCCTTTCCGAAGATCAACGACAGTTCCGGCACATAGTCGATGAGCAGAAGGAAACTTTCACCGAGATATTCCTTCAGCTTGTCGGAAAATTCATGAAGTTCCGATTTGCTGGACTGGTTGAATATTTTGCCGAGATAATCGGAAATGCAATACTTGAATCCAAAGTATGGAATGTTCTGATACTGCTGATAGTGTCTGGCGATCAGCACCGGATATGTCGACTCGATGCCCTGCAGGTAGTTTTCGACAAGCAATGTCTTCCCGGTTCCGCTGTACCCCGACACCAGGACGCCCGACAGCGATGGGTTGGCATTCGCACGCATCCGCTGCACGAGGTCATCCAACTGCTCGTTCACCGCTACCTTTATCACCACCCGCTGACGGACCTGGGCTACCCTGCGTTCAAGTTCTGGTTGCATGAGATCGACGTTGACGACGTAAGGTAGGACATAATTGGGAATTACGAGATACGAATGTAGAATGAGGAATGGGAAGGGTGAGGTGAAATTGGAGGGTGGGCGTTGTGGATGGTTGAAAGGGGGAATAAAGGTACGAGGTAAGAGGTACGAGGTACGCTTCCCCCGCCGTAGCCTTCTTTGATCACCGGAGCCTTGGCGAAGGAGATGGCGAAGGCGGAGGTACGGTGGTCTGCTGTCAGATTAAGTCGAAACTCGTCGCCCCCCAATGCCTTCAATCCCGCCAATTCACCACTTTCAGTGATTCCCTTCCTTCATTTATCCGCTACTTTAGCGATCCTCCAACACCTGAAATTCCGTGATGCGACCTCGATGCTTGATTCCCCTGTTCCTTTTCGCTTCCACCCTGCAGTTCAATTCGGCGGGCGGCCAAAGCCCCACGTTGAGTCTCACCTGGGAACCGCGGGAAGACCTCAACATTCTGTTGCCCGCATCGGTCCGCGTTTACGAGGCCAACGGCTACCTGCCTGACAGCGCACGTGTGCGGGCCATGTACGCCACCATCGACCTGCGCGACGACAACCTCACGCTCCGGGCGGTCGGCAGCAACGCCAGGCGCGAAACCACACGCGACGCGTACGCGCGCCACGACGCCATACTCGCCATCAACGGGGGCTACTTCTCCGCCGCCCGCTCGGAGAGCCTGCTCGTCTCCGATGGCAACGTCGTGGCACCGGGCCCGGCAAGGTTTACCCGCGGCGCCTTTGGGCTCGTCAACGGGAGGCCCGAGATCGTTTGGCCTTACGTCGCCGATTCCATTCTCTTCCACGTCGACGATCCCCTGGACAGGAAAAAGGCCCCAGCGACCGTTCTCCAAAAAACCTCGACCCCCTGGCATCCCACCCAGGCTGTTGGCGGCGGACCGGTATTGGTGAAAGCCGGAAAGATCCGGGATACAAGCCACGAAGAAGGATTCGGCGGAAGCCATCTGGTACGCCATCCCCGCACCGCCATCGGCTATGTTGACGAACATACACTGGTGGTCATGGTCGTCGACGGACGACAACATGCCAGCGCCGGCGTTACGATCACCGAGCTTGCACGGTTGATGCGCAGCGTCGGATGCCACGAAGCCGTCAACCTCGATGGCGGTGGATCATCCGCGATGGTCGCCGCCGATGAAGTCGTCAACGTGCCCGTGGACATACCCAATGGCAACCGCCACAGCCTCCGGAGAAATGCCAGCGCGCTGGTGGTCACCGAAGATGTGCCCTCGGAAGCAAAGGAGATCGTGGTCATCGATACCGACAGCAGGCAGTACATCGAGCGGGGCATCTGGAAGTACACCAATCACGTCAACTACTACGGTGACACGCCCTCGCGCGCCGCATTGGCGAACCCGTTAAACCGGGCCGTCTACCGCTTTGCGGATATCCGGCGCGACAGCTTTCAACTCGCCGCGTGGTGGACCGTCGATGCGCATAATACACCTTCCGCAATGTTCGTCCTTCATCATGGCCGTTCCATCGACACCCTCCGCGTGGATCAGACGGACCACACCTACAACGGAAGGTGGCGCGTGTTTGGAAACTATCTCCTCACCACGGGAGACTACCTTGAAGTGATCGGCACCGGCGACGGCCAACTGGTAACCGACGCCGTCCGCCTCGTCAGCATCGGCCACCTTGTAGAGCAACCCATGCGTGGAGACCTCCGCGTGGCCGTCATCAGCGACCTCAACGCAGGACTGGGCAGCGCCACCTACGAGTGGCAGGTGGATAGCATCATTCAAAGGATCCCGCGCGGCTGGAGACCGGACCTCGTTCTTTGTGGTGGAGATATGGTCGCGGGCATGGGTATCCGCGATACGGCGACAATTTCAAAAATGTGGAAGGGCTTTGACGAGCACATTGCCGGCCCGTTGCGGGAAAGCGACGTTCCCTTTGCGTTCACGATCGGCAACCATGACGGGCTGCGGTCCTATCCCCTGGAACGGGAAGCCATCAGGCGCTACTGGTCCGACCCCGCTCACCAAACCGGCCTCACCTTCGTTGACAAGAGCCAATTCCCGCATTACTATTCCTTCACAGCTGGCGATTGCTTCTTTGTTTCGTGGGACGCGTCTTCATCGAAGATCACGAAGGAGAATCTCGACTGGCTTGCGGAGCAGTTTGAAGGCGTCGAGGCGCGCAACGCACGGTTCCGTTTCGTGGTGGGGCACTTGCCCCTTTACAGCGTGGCGCAGGAACGGGACTCCAGGGGCAACGTTCTTGAAGACGGCGACGCGTTGCGCAAGCTCCTCGAAAAATACAAGGTCGACGTTTACGTGAGCGGACATCAGCATGCGTATTATCCCGGTAAACGCGGCGACCTTCAGTTGCTCAATTGCGGTGCCGCGGGCTCGGGGCCGCGCAGATGGCTCGCCACCGACAAGGCGCCGGTGAACACCATCACCATCATGGACCTTTTCTATGAAAGGGATACGATCGTATACACCACCTATGACATCAGGAACCGCGACTCAAAAAGTATGACCGTGTTCGACATCCATGAGTTGCCATCGTCGATCAGCGGCGTCAACGGGTTCGTCCTTCGCAACGACATTGTGGTGAAAAACGCCGCGCACGGTGTCTTCCATTCTCTGGGAGATCGTGTTGCCGAAAGCCGCGGAACGGTTGAAGCCAGGATACACGACGGCAGGATCTCAATATCGGGCACCTTCGTCCCTGACGGCAAGCTCACCAACGCCGGCGCCGTGACCTTTCACAGGGGAAAGAACACCGAAGACGCCACGCCGCTGTTCACCCTAAAGGCGAAAGCAAAAAACAAACACACCGGTACGTTCAGCGGTGCGTTCGAGGTATCCGAAGAAATGGCCGAGCTCCTGAGCGCCGGCGGTTATTACGTACTGGTTCGGACGGAACAACATCCGGACGGCGCCCTGCGGGCGCAGCTTTATCCGTATCATAACACGCCGCCGCAACAGCCTGCGATTACTTCACACGCCAGCCGGCACACGTACGGGATCCGCGACATCAAAGGGCTCTACCGAGTGTCGTGGGCCGGTGGCCGCGACCGGGATGGCGACTACGTTTCATTCACCTATCAAATCGCCTCCGACAGCCCCTTCCAAAATGTAATGTTGCAGGAGACTACGGGCAGGACCAGCTCCTTCAAGAAAACGGAAGCAGCGCTGTATGCCCTCCTCGGTGATTCACGTGAGGGTGAAGTCAGGCGATTGTATCACCGGGTGCTTGCGTCGGATGGACTGCACGTTTCAGCAGGCGCCGCGATGCCGTTGCGGCTAATGAAAAGCAATGAGCCCCTGACAGACTTTGTCGAGGTGGACCCTCCGGGTTACAGGTTTGCCGGAAAGATCGCGGATGCTGGCGGCCAGGGGTCCGGCGCCCTGTGGGACAAGGAGGGTAAACTTTGGCTGGCCGACTACGGTGGGGCATTGCATGTGAAACTTCCTGATGGCACCGGCGCGGCGTTCTCTCCCCTTCGCACCATCACCGTCAACGGCCAGTCGTACACGCTGAGGCCGGTCAACGGGATTGGCCTTGACCTCGACGGAAACATCCTCGTGGGAAGCAACCGGTTTTTGTTCAAGATAAACGCCGCCACGGGCGAAGGCATCGCCGCCTGGGAGGCACCCGCGGGCGAAAGGGCGATTACGTCACCGCGCGTGAACGACAAGGGAGAGATCTACGCCATGTCGTTGTTTGCCGACGACCCGAACTATGTCCTCAGACAAAGTACAAACAAGCCCGGCACGTTCGAACTCGTCCGCACCATCAGGCTGCCCGGAAGAATTCTCACCCGCACATTCGATATGACCCCGGACGGACGCACCCTTTACTTTCCGGACCCGGGGAGCGCGCTGATCCAGACCTTTACCAGCAAAGACGGCCTCACCTACCGGCGTGGTGAAGACATCACCTCCACCGCCGCGGGCTCGAACGCCATCGCGGTAACGGGTTCCCGCATCTTTGCTGCGGTCCGTCCGAGTGGAATTTCCGGCGCAAGCCTCCACATGCGCGACAACCGAGGCAACGTAATGTGGACACTCCCTCTCCCCGAACTTGCAGGCGCCGAAGCCCGCGGCATTGCCGTGTCTGATGACCTGAAGACCGTGATTGTCTGTGCCTGGGATAAGGGCGGAGGATTTTACGAATTACGGGTTACGAATTTAGAATGACGAATGGAAAGGGCGGGGTTGAATTGTAGGTTGGGGCTTTGTGGATGATCGAAGGATGGTCAAAGTAGGAGGTACGAGGTACGGTGATCTGCTGTCAGACCGTAGTGTCCTTCCTCTTACGTCGGGCTAAGACACACCAACCACACAGACCGCCCTCCAATTCAACATTACCCCCGTACCTCGTACCTCTTACCTCGTACCTTAACGGACCGTTTCACCATCCACAACGACCTCGCTGAAATTCAACCTTACTCCTCCCGGCTTCGCAGGTAAATTCAGTAGCCCGCCTCGGCAAGCTCGGCGACCCCGGGTGGTCGGGATGCTTTGCCGCGACATTCGTCGCGGCCAGGGGAACCCTGTACCCCTCCGAGTTACCACATGCTTCATCAAACCACAACGACCAGGCTACCGTTCAACCCGTTCTGTCGCACCTTAATTGACCGTTCCACCAACACACAGACCGCCCCCCAATTCAACATTACTCCCCGTACCTCTTACCTCGTACCTTAATGAACCGTCTCACCATCCACAACGACCTCGCTGAAATTCAACCTTACTCCTCCCGGCTTCGCAG
>CAZKBK010000009.1:104660-127537 GCA_964551035.1 uncultured Roseivirgaceae bacterium
CCCCCCAATTCAACATTACTCCCCGTACCTCTTACCTCGTACCTTAATGAACCGTTTCACCATCCACAACGACCTCGCTGAAATTCAACCTTACTCCTCCCATTCGTCATTCTACATTCATAATTCGTCATTAAAAAAGGCCCCTCCGAAGAGGGACCTATTCACAGTTAACCCAAATTATGATTCAATCTACGTTGTCATTTTAAAGGTGCGATTGGCGCTTACCATCCCGTTGTCTGGGTCAGTGTATAACCTCTCGCGGCGTACTCGCTGATTTCGTTGTTTCCTATCGGCGCGAGGTAGACCCGGTCGGTGAAAGGATCCCGGTTAGACGCGTTTTCAGGAACATAGTAGCCTACCATATCAGCGGCGTTGGTGCCATCGTAGGTAACCACCGTGCCGTTGGCATGCTCGACCTGCAGCTTGCCTTCCTTGGCTTCAACCAACCACTCAGCGAACTCATTCGGAAAATCAACCCACGGTCCGCGAAGGAGATCGGGGTTCGTGGCTGCATCCATGTATTCGATCTTCTTCCAGCGCTTGATGTCGAGAAGGCGCGTGTGCTCGAAGACAAACTCCATACGGCGTTCCCGGCGGATCTCCCAGAGCAACGGAGAAACACTCGGATCGCGGTCAGGGTCAACAGGTATTGCTGCCAGCGTCAGCGGCGCAGTCTGCGTCACGCCCTTGTCCATGGCAACCTGGTCCAACGGACGGCTGCGGATGGCATTGATGGAAGCGTCGATGTCGGCCTGCGTCACCGCAGCTCCTCCAAGGTCGGCAAGTTCCGCTTTGGCTTCGATCCAATTCAGGACGACTTCGGCCAGACGCATCACGGGGGCATCGTTTGTATTCGTGTTCGACCCATACTTCGGAGGATAGGTACCTCCCGCATAGGTAGGTCCTTCCCTGTCTATGAACTTGTCGGCGTAGAGCAAGGTGGAAGACTGCGCCCTGGGCACATCCCAGAACGTGGCCTCAAACCGCGGATCGCGCGTAACGATGAGGCTGCCAATGTCAAACTGATCTGCGTTCGGCACGGCAGAGTTCTGGTACGCCTGGCCATCGTTGGCGATGAAAGACCGAATGAGGTCGAGGTTCACGGCAGGACTCTGGCTTTCCGTTGTGTTCGAATACGAGGCAAGACAATGCGTAATGCCCAAAGCACCATCGTACGTTCTGTACATGAGCACCTCCGGGTTGCCGCCCAGATCCTCGGATCCGAACAACGAACGGAAGTCACTTCCAAAAGACCATTTACCCGATTCTATGACCAGGTCTCCCGCTTCCACGGCTTGCTGAAGGTATTGCGTTGCTTTCGCGTTGTCACCCTCGTGATACTTTTGCCATGTTCCTTCGAAGAGCATAAATCTTGAAATGAAACCTGCTGCGATGTAACGGTTCAGGTACTGCTCGTTGACGTCCGAAAGGCGCATGTTAGCCAGCACGTAGGCAAAGTCTTCATATACCTTGTCCATTACCGTGGTGCGGTCATCCCGGTCTTTGTACAAAAGATCCAGCTCGCCGTCACCAGGGACGTGGTCGTAGTAGGGAACATCCCCGAATACGCTCACCAGCCTGCTGTACTCATAGCCTCTGAAGAACCTGGCGACAGCACTCCAGTGTTGATACGCCTCGTCATCAAGGTACGTTCCCTTCATGGTCTCCACGCGCTCGATAAAAACGTTGGCTTTACGTACCCATGAGAAGTTCCAGGAAGGCCCGGCATAGGTACTCAGCCATGCCGCGGCTTCGCTTATCGAACCCCTGTCATCCGGCGCCTGCACTTCAAAGCTTCCCTGCTTTCCGGTTGACGTGAGGTCGTCAGAAAACGTGTATCCACGGAGTGGCGCGTAGTTCACACCAAAGCTCGTATTGTAGCCTACAAAGTATTGTTCGTAAAATCCGTTGGCGAACAGCCGCAGGTTGTTTTCACTGGTCCAGTACGTGTCATCGTTCATCACGGTCAGCGGCGGCCTGTCGAGGAAATCCTCGCAGCTGCCGAACACGAGCGCGATGGTTAACAATATGATTGAATATCTTTTCATGTTCGTTAATGTTTTAGAAGCTCAATTGAAGACCTACAGATGCGCTCTTGAAGGTCGGCACGCCAATCCCGGTGCGTCCAAGGTTGTAGTTCGTCGCATGCCAGAGTGAATTTCCCGAGATCACTTCCGGATCGATCGGCAGATCGCCGAGATGGTCAAAGGTGAAGAAATTCTCCAGCGACGTATATACGCGCAGCTTTTCTACGTGCAACTTCTGCGAGAGCGCCTGAGGCAGCGTATAGCCAAGGGTGATGTTCTTGATTCTCAAATAAGACATATCCAGCAAATACCTCGATTGAACCTGCATGTTCAGGGTCGTGTTGTTATTCGCCATATTGTACGGTCTCGGATAAAAGGCATCCGTACGGTCTTCACGCCAGAAATTTCCGGCAATCGCCTGTGGCGTGGCGCCATCAGCGGAGTTATACCCCGGGATGGCAAGGAAGCCGTTGCCCCAGATCTCTCTTTTGCCAATTCCCTGGAAGAAGATTCCGAAGTCGAATCCCTTGAATTCCGCATTGACGCGGAAACTGTATTCAAAGCGCGGCGTCGAGTTACCGATAATCTTCAAGTCACCCGAGTCTTCGATGGTGCCTTCGCCATTGTTAATCACACCATCGCCATTGAGGTCGACAAACTTAACGTCGCCAGGGCCAAACCGGAAGTTTCCGGCCTGAAGTTCCGCTTGTGTCGCGGCATTTTCATCAGCCAATTGATTGATGGTTACGCCACCTTCCGTGACAACGGTCACCAGTTCGTCATTTGCGTCATAGATGAAGTCTCCGGCCTGGTAGAGGCGGTCCGTTTCGTATCCCCAAATTTCTCCTACCGTGCGACCTACATAGTTCTCATCGATATCCTTGGTATCGCCAAACTTCGTGATGGTGCTTACCGCGTCAGCAAACGTTCCAACGAAGCTCAACCTCAAGCCGTGGTCGAACTGGTGCGCGTAGTCGAGCGCGAGTTCGAATCCCTTCGTCCTTGCCGAACCGAGATTGCTCTTCGGTGCGCCAATACCAAATGTTTTGGGGATGCCGTCCTGTCCAACGATCATACCCTCGGTATCGCGACGGAACCAATCGAATGTAACGCCCAGTGCGCCGTTGAGTACGCGTGCATCGATACCGAAATCAAGGGTGGTGATGTCCTGCCACGTAATCGACTGCGATACTGCCGCCGGCTGCCCGAACTCATAAACCCTGGCGGAATTGATCCACGTGGAGAATGAGCCACCCATGGTCGGCACATAAAGGTCGTTGCCAACGGACTGGTCACCGATCGAACCCCACGACGCGCGTACCTTCAACTCGTCCAGGATGTTGCTGCTCCAATCCATCCAGGCTTCTTCATTGACACGCCATCCGGCGGAGAAGGAAGGAAACGTCCTCCAGCGGAGGTGCTCCGGAAATTTGGAGCTGCCGTCCCGTCTGATGTTAGCTTCAAACAGATACTTCTCCCTGAAGTTGTAGTTTACACGGCCGAAAAAGCCCAATTGCGCGTCCCAAAAAGCATTGCCACCTGCCGTCTGAACGCCTGTGGCCAAATCGAACTGGGGGTTTGAATAGTCGATCAGCTGGGTAACACGTGAAACGTGCTCCTCAAAAGAGAACCCCACGCGGTTCATACCCACCATGAATCTGAAGTTCTGGTCGCCGCTGAGGTTAAGGTCATAGGTGGAATACAGGTTGATGGTATTCCGCTGGCTGTTCCTGGCCAGACGTTCGATGTGATCCGGATTAGAACCCGAACCCGTGTAAGTTGTGTAGTCCAGTTCGTACGCGGGCATCGCACCTGTAGCCGTGGAAGCCACCACTTCGCCGGCGCTGTTCACATATATTCTATCACCGTTTTCATCGAACTTGGAAAGCGCGGCACCCCAGGAGTTTCGCGCTGTATAACGCGTACCGGGCCGGGTGTTGATGTACTCGTCATTGGCATGCGTGTAATCAAACTTGATGGACCAGTCTTTCGTCGGTGTGATCGTGAAACCACCGTTGAAGCTGCCATAGATCGTCTCCATGGAAGCGGTGTTGGCCTGCTGCATCTCCGCATAGGGGCTTCGGATCGGGTCGCCGTCTTCCGTGGTCATCGGGTAAGTAGCGGCCCAACGATACAAATACAACCACGGGTCGACGGTAGCGGAACTGGTTGTGTAAGGGTAATTCTTTGTCCGCTGTGAATAAATCGTACCGGCATTAACCTTCAGCCAGTCGTTGACTTCCGTGCTGAGTTGAACCGATCCATTGTAACGCTGAAAGTCGTCACGCTTTGCCGGCTTGATAATACCGGTTTGATCCAGGAATCCCAGGCCGATATTGTACTGGGTCTTCCCGCTCATGCCGCTGACCGAAACGTTGTGGATGTTCGTGGGTGTCCACTCGTCGATCATGTAGTCATAGGGATCGTACATCCTCAGGCCGATCTTATAGTTATTGACATCAACATACCAGTCTCTGCCGTAGAGCATCGGATCATCGGCGCCAACGACGCCAGCCCAATCCTGTTGCCATTGCTGCGCCCTTTCAAACCCTTCACGGGTCACGATCCAGAAGGCGCCCGCGCGGGTAGAACCCGAACGCTCAAAGGCAAGCATCGTATACTCCATCGCATCGATGCCTCCCATTTCCATCTTCTTGGAAATATTCGAGAAGGAAAGATTACCGGAATAAGTGACGCTGACGCCTTCATTCTTCGCACCTTTTTTGGTGGTGATGAGGATAACGCCGAACGCAGCCTTTGCTCCATAGATCGAAGCCGATGCGGCGTCTTTCAATACGGAAATCGACTCGATGTCGTCAGGGTTAACCAACTGGATGGAGGGAATCTCCACGTTGTCCAACAGGATCAGCGGGGCCGCGTCACCTTCAATAGAGGCAAACTGACCACGGATCCTGATCCGCGGGTCCGCTCCGATCTCACCGTGGGGAACCACAATATTCAAACCGGGAGTCGTTCCCTGCAAGCCGCGACCAACGTCGGCAATGGGCCGCGATTGCAGCACCTCCGTGTCTACCGAGGCCACTGCGCCGGTCAGGTTTGTCTTCTTCTGCTCGCCATAACCCACAATCACAACTTCCTGGAGACTCTCGATGCTTTCATGGAGTGTCACGGAAATCTGACTGGAGGCGCCGACTTGCTGCTCATAAGTTTCAAAGCCGATAAAGCTGAACACGAGCACGTCGTCGGATTCGGCATTGATGGAAAATCGTCCGTCACTGTCGGTAACGGTACCGCTTGTTTTTCCTTTCAATGCAACGGTCACACCGGGAAGGGGCGTGTTATCAGCGGTGATAACAGTTCCTGATACCACGCGACTCTGCGCCATCGCAGCGTTGTGGACCAGAAAGAATCCCACTACCCATAAGTAGCGTTGTAAAATTCTTTTCATATGGTAGATAAGGGTTAAAGAGTTATTGGAGAGCTATGCTCGCCTTCTCAAATTTTTTCATTTATGAAGGCAGTTCCATCACTGAAAATGGTGATTTGGGAATATCACTGTTTTACTACGTGGAAAATGGGGTCGTTTACGAGGCTAAATCCGGTGCTTATTCCGGTTGCAACACCGGTTTCACCGCGCCGTTTTTCCCCCTTGTGCGAATGGTCGTCAGACCGCTGAGCGGGCTCTCGTTGTGATTGCGGTCCACGGCCGTGATGCCGTAGCGATAGGTCTCCCTTTTTTCGACGGTTTCATCACGCCAGGTCTGCATCTCAGCCGGCTTGCGCGGTACGATCGCGACGATATTTGCGGGATTATCAATGGCTACAAGGTTGCCTTTTTCAAACCGGTATACCACATAGTATGCGGCATCCGTGGCGGTAGAATCTTTCCACGTCAGCCGGACTCCGCTTCCCTGCGATCCCGTTGCGTTGCCCGGCAAGGGTGCAGCAGGCGGGGAGGCGTCGATCCAACTCATCGGCGGAATCAGGGCCGGATGCGGATAGATCTTCTTCATCCGGGCGTTGATGCCGAGTTTATCCTGCAGGAACGTTTTCGAATTGAAGTACATGCTCCCCTTCACTTCATCATAGTCGCGGTTCAGGTCCACCTGGTTCGCGAGTTCCCCGGGGTCTTCCCATCCTTTCCCGCCGATGCGGTACACGCCCTGGCCGATGTACAGGTGTTTTCCATAGCTGTGTTTGCTCCACCAGTCAAGAAGGACACGGTAGTCGGCGACCTTGAAACCAATATGCCAGTAGAGTTGCGGCGTAACGTAATCGATCCATCCCTCCTTCAGCCATTTCAACACATCCGCGTAAAGGTCATCGTAATTGGTTTGGCCGGCTTGTGTGTCGGAGCCCTCCGGATCTTTGTCCTTATTCCGCCATACGCCAAACGGGCTGATACCGAATTTTACGTGAGGCTTTTCGCGTTTGATCCGCTCGGAAAGTTCCTTCACAAAATAGTCGACATTGTGTCGCCGCCAGTCGTCGATGTTGGGATACGTGTCCTTCCCGTAGGCCGCATAGGTGCAACTGTCGGGAAACACTTCGTTCGCAATGCGGTAGGGATAGAAATAGTCGTCGAAATGCACCGCGTCAAGATCGTAATGCCTTACCGTTTCAAGAATGGCCCGCAATACATACTCCTGCGCTTCCGGGTGCCCGGGATCGTAATACCATTTACCACCATAGGTGACGAACCATTCCGGATGTTTATGGATCGGGTGGCCTTCGGCGAAGTTGAACGTGTCCTTCATGCTCACGCGGTAAGGGTTGAACCATGCGTGAAACTCGAGCCCCCGCTCCCTCGCCTGCTGGATCATGAAAGACAGCGGATTGTAATACGGTTCAGGGCTTTTGCCCTGTTCGCCCGAAAGGTATTCGGACCACGGCTCGTACGACGAAGGATAAAACGCGTCTGCCGCGGGCCGCACCTGTACGACCACCGCGTTCATGCCAACGGATTTCAGCCGGTCGAGCAGCCGCACGTACTCCGCCTGTTGCTCGTGGGCGTTCAAGCCTTTCTTCGACGGCCAGTCGATGTTGACCACAGTGGCGATCCACGCCGCGCGGAGTTCTCTCTTTGGGGAAGTCTGCGCGCCGGCATCGCCGCCCGTCATGGCAAAAACCGCAACAAGGCAGAGGAATAATGTGCGTGGGATCAGGTGAATTGGTTGCACGTGGTCGTTTTCTAGCTGTTGACGGAAACGGTGACACAATGGTATCGCACAAGTCCGTCCATCGGATTCTGAACGATGGTTTCAATTCCGATTCCGAGTTCATCGGCGACTTGCACCAGGTAGGGCCTGAAGCGGAAGGCAATCGACCCGGTAAAGCTTACCTTGTTGTTCTGGCGTCCCGGGGGATAGCCGGTGACGTAATACCAGAAGAACTTTGTAAAATTTCCGAGGATGATCTCCTTGCATTCAGGCACCTCCGCATACTTGAGGAGAAACGGTGTGAACGACGCCAGGAACCGGTTTGGCAACGGCCTGTTGTAAATATTGTCGAGGATCTCGGGCGTCTCGAGTTTGTAGGTGTTGTTGAAGTCTTCAAGCATCTCCGGCGGCAGCTTTCCCTGAAGGAGCAACGAGATCAGGTCTTTGCTCATCACGGTACCGCTACCCCAATCCGAAAACATGTAGCCGAGCGAAGGCATAATGCGGGTAATCTGCCGCCCGTCGTAGAGACAGGAGTTGGCCCCGGTGCCGAGGATACAGGCGATACCGCCGTCTTTCTGCAGCAGGCTTCGGGCCGCGCCCAGGATGTCGCCCGAAACTTCCGCCGGAAAACGCGCGCCAATCGTCGCGTCCAGCGCTTCACACATCAGGCGCGCTTTCACCGACGACCCGCAGCCGGCACCATAGAAAAAAACCTTTTCGACGGGTTCGATCACGGGGAGTACTTTGCTGCGAATGATCGCGGCGATCTCTTCACCCGACAAAAAGTAGGGATTGAGTCCCTCCGTAACGACAGAGGTTATTACATTTCCATTCTCCTCAACTACCCGCCAGTCCGTCTTTGTAGAACCGCTGTCTGCTATTAACAACATTGGAAGCTTGGTCTGAACGATGAAAAAAGCACGCAATCACGACATGCCATATTGACAAATATTGTCCTCAGGCCTCTCTATTGCATCCCGGAAAATAGGGATTTGGAAATATCACTGAATTAACCGCTGCTTGTAGGCGTTGTTGATAAGCTCGGCGGTATTCCGGGCCTTCAACTTATACAGGAGGTTCTTGCGATGGGTCTCGACGGTGTTCTTGCTGATAAAGAGTTTATCGCCGATCTCGTGGGTGGTGAGGCCGGAGGCGATGCATTCGAGCACTTCCTTTTCCCGGTCCGACAATTTTTCGGTGGCCTGGTCGGCGGGCGTGTTCCTGATAAAAGTGCTGAGCAACGTTTTGCTGACCTCCTCGCTGAGAAAGTTCGATCCCGACTGCAGGGTTGTGATCGCTTTCAACAAGCTGTCCTTTCCGGTGTTTTTCAGCACATACCCCAACGCGCCGGCTTTCAGAATATCGGAGATGTAATCCCGGTCGTTGTACATGGAAAGTCCCAGGATCTTTACCGCCGGGTGCTTCTTTGACAGCTCACGCGAGGTCTGGATCCCGTCCATCAGCGGCATGTTGATGTCCATGATGACAATGTCTACCGGCTCGCGGTCGCAGATCTCCAGCACTTCGTACCCGTTCCGGGCCTCTCCGACCACGCGCAACTCCTTCTCTTCCTCGAGGAGGGACTTGAGTCCGTCCACAAACATCTGGTGGTCGTCGGCAATTAAAAGTCTGGTCATAGGCGGGGCAAATCGGGGAAAAGATAGTGAAAGAAAAGACATCGCGCAATGGAGCGGAGGGCCGGCGGCGCCCATTCGGCATCCGGCATCCGGTCCGCGCGTGTGCATTGCGTGCCATGAACGAGGATCGGGGTTGATTGCCCGGTGCTACCGACACGTCGCCCCTACAGGGCGATGCCCAGACCAGGATGTTGTATCTACAATATTACCCTGCACTTTCCATCGTACCTCGTACCTACCGCCTTCGCCAAAAGGTTACGGCGGGAAAGCGTCATTCGTAACTCAACACCCAGGCCTCGACAAGCTCGGCCACCCTAGGGGTCCGGATACTTCGCGGCGACATCCGTCGCCGCCAGCGGAACTACCCTATCTCGTACCTCGATACACCCTTCAACATCCACAAAGCTCACTCTCCATTTCAACCCCGCTCCATCCATTCGTAATTCGTCATTCGCCATTCGGTCCAGGCGTGTGCATTGCGTGCCATGAACGATGATCGCCGGTATCGTCAATTATCTGTGGCACGCGTGACCGCGGTGGGGGATTTGCCCGGTGCTACCGACACGTCGCCCCGACGGGGCGATGCCGCAGATCCAAGATGTTGTATCTACAATATTACCCTGCACTTTCCATCGTACCTCGTACCTACCGCCTTCGCCAAAAGGTTACGGCGGGAAAGCGTCATTCGTAACTCAACACCCAGGCCTCGACAAGCTCGGCCACCCTAGGGGTCCGGATACTTCGCGGCGACATCCGTCGCCGCCAGCGGAACTACCCTATCTCGTACCTCGATACACCCTTCAACATCCACAAAGCTCACTCTCCAATTCAACCCCGCTCCATCCATTCGTAATTCGTCATTCGTAGCTCGTCATTCGCCCTTCTCCCTCCATCCTCCTCCCAGCGCCTGGTACATGTTCACTACCGCATTCATCTGTTCTTTCCTGGTCTCGATCAGTTCAAACTTTGATTCCAGGGCGTCGCGCTGGGTCGTGAGCACTTCCATGTAGTCGGCGCGTGCAGAGCGAAAGAGGTTGTTGGAAATGGCAACGGACTCGGTGAGGGCCTGGACTTCCCGGGCTTTCAGTTCGTAACGTCGTTGGAGGTTTGCAATGTTCGACAGTTGGTTGGCAACCTCGACGTAGGCGTTCAGCACGGTTCGTTCATAATCATACACGGCCTGAACCTGGCGTGCGTTGGCGCTGTAATACGCCGCTTTGATCGCGTTCCGGTTCACTAGCGGGGCGGTCAGGTCTCCCGCCAGCGCATAGAGCATGGACTCCGGCGTTTTAACCAGGTACGCGGGGTCAAAAGCCTGCAACCCCACGCCCGCGGAGATCTCCAACGAAGGAAAGAAGTTTGCCCGCGCCACTTTGACATCGAGCTTCGCCGCGGCAAGGTCCAACTCGGCCTGCCGGATATCGGGGCGGTTTGCCAGCAACTGCGATGGCACGCCCGCGTGAAGGGTATCGGGAACGAGTTCACCAAAGGGCCGCGGATTCCGCTGGACCGGCTGCGGGTAGCGGCCCAACAGGAAATTGATCCGGTTCTCGGTTTCAATGATCCTTTGCCGCAGGTAGAATTGCCGGCTTTGGTTCTTGAACACCTCAGCCTCAAACTTCCGCACCGCAAGTTCGGTGACCCGCGCGGCCTTCTTCTGCACCCTCACGATGTCGAGGGCATTCTGTTGAATGGCGATATTCGTTTCCAGGATGGTCAGTTGATTGTCGAGCGCCAGCAATTCGTAATACGAGTTGGCGATCTCGGCGACCAACTGCGTGACCATGAAGTTCTTTCCTTCCACGCTGGCGAGGTAACGCATCACCGCCGACTTTTTTCCGTTTCGAAGCTTGCGCCAAATGTCCACTTCCCACGAGGCAAACGCGCCAACGAGATAGTCGGGCAACGGCTCAGGGATCTCCACGCCGGGTTCCATTTCAGTGGCATGGTCCGTGGCGCCCTGGTGGGTATACCGCCCGACTTTTTCCACTTCGGCGGCGGCCTTCAGTCCGACCGACGGGAGGTACTCCCCTTTCCTCGCCCTTACTTCATTTCGCGAGATCTCGATTTCCTGCAGTGTGATATTCAACTCCTGGTTGTTTCGCAACGCGGTGTCAATCAACGC
Source organism: uncultured Roseivirgaceae bacterium (assembly GCA_964551035.1). GTDB lineage: Bacteria > Bacteroidota > Bacteroidia > Cytophagales > Cyclobacteriaceae > Chryseosolibacter. The sequence goes on from CAZKBK010000009.1 coordinate 115,573, forward strand.
AGCGAGGTAGGGATCGTGAAAGAAATCCCGCCACGCGAGGGTTGACGTGTTCGTGGAATCGCTCAAACCATTAAAAGACGCGGGCACGGAAGTGTTTGCCGTCCTCGGGATTACGGTCGGCACACACGCGGAAAGACCAACCGCCACCACGGCGGCCACCACCATTCGATATAGGATTCGTTTAAGCATTGTGGTCGGTTTCTAATTTTAACTCCTCCGGTTCTTCGTCCGGCGCAAACTCCTCGCTGAGCGGATTCTCATCTTCGTCCCGGATCAGCGCACGATTTTCTACGAGCTTGCCACAGAGGTAATACAAGCCCGGGACGGCGATCACACCCAACGCCGTACCCAGCAACATGCCGCCCAGCGACGATGCGCCAATGGTCCGGTTTCCGATCGCTCCGGGGCCGGTAGCCACCACCAACGGGATCAATCCGGCGATGAACGCGAACGACGTCATCAGGATCGGGCGAAAGCGAACGCGTGCTCCTTCGATGGCAGCCTCATAGACCGACATTCCCTGACGGTGTTTCTGCACGGCGAACTCCACGATCAGGATGGCGTTCTTTCCCAACAACCCCACCAGCATCACGAGCCCCACCTGCGCATAGATGTCATTAGCGAGTCCCATCGCCTTGAGGAGCATGAACGACCCGAACACCCCCGCGGGCAGCGACAACACCACCGCCAGGGGAAGGATAAAACTTTCGTACTGCGCCGCCAGCACCAGGTAGACAAAAACGAGGACGATGATAAAGATCCACAGGGCCTCATTGCCCCTGGCCACCTCATCGCGCGCGAGACCTGCCCAGTCGATGTCGTAACCGCGTGGAAGGGTCTCGGCGGCCACTTCCTGGATGGCGTTGATCGCTTCGCCACTGCTGTAACCCGGCGCCGGCGATCCGTTGATGGCGGCCGACGTGTACATGTTGTAGCGCGTGATCTCGTTGAGCCCCTGCGTTTTCCTTATCTTCATAAACGCCGAATAAGGAACCATCTCGTCCCGGTCGTTCTTCACGAACAGGTTCATGAGATCTTCGGGCAGCCTCCTGTAATCGGGCGCGGCCTGTACGAATACCTTGTAAAAGTTTCCGAACCGGATAAAGCCAAGCTCATAGCTGCTGCCGATCAGGATGGACAGGTTATCCATGGCTTTTCCGATGGAGACTCCCTTCTGCATGGCGGCCTGGTTGTCGACCTCCAGTTCATACTGCGGATAGTTCGCGGCGAAAAACGTGAACAGCCCGGAGAGTTCTTCGCGCTCCCGTAGCGCGCTCATGAATTCGTCATTCACTTCACCGAATGCTTTATAATCACCGCTGTTCGTTTTGTCCAGGAGGCGAAGGGCAAAGCCACCCGCCGCGCCATAGCCGGGCACGGCAGGCGGTTGAAAGAATTCGATGGTGGCACCGGGGATCTCGCGGTGCGCGATGGCCTCCAACTCTTCGATGATCTCCTGCGCGGTATGGTCGCGATCGGCCCAGTTCTCCAGGTTGATGAGACAGGTCCCCGCATTCGAACCGCGGCCTTCCGTCAGCACCTCATATCCCGCAAGGGAAGAAACGGATTGAATGCCGTCTACCTCTTCGGCAATGGCCTGAAGCTCCCGCGAGAGATCGTTCGTCCTTTCGAGGGTTGCGCCCGGCGGCGTTTGGATAATGGCGTAGATCATCCCCTGGTCCTCGGCGGGAATAAACCCCGACGGGAGTGACGTGCTCACCAGCCACACCCCCGCGCAAAAGGCGAGTAACATTCCAAACGTCACCACGCGCCTGTTCACGATGGCCTTCAGGCCGCGGACGTACTGTCCGGTGAGTCGTTCGAACCCTGAATTGAAACCCTCGAGAAACTTCACCAGCCAGGTGCGTTTCCGCGACATGCCATGGGTGTTTTTCAACAACATCGCGCAAAGCACGGGCGTCAGCGTAAGCGCCACCAGACCCGAGATCACAATTGACGTCGCCATGGTAATGGAGAACTGCCGGTAAAAGATACCCACGGGTCCGGACATGAATGCCACCGGAACAAACACCGCCGTCATCACCAGGGTGATGGCGATGATCGCGCCGCTGATCTCATGGACGACTTTCATGGTTGCCCGGTAGGCCGAAAGGTTTTCGTCATTCATTTTCGCGTGGACGGCTTCCACCACGACGATCGCATTGTCGACCACGATCCCGATGGCAAGCACCAGCGCGAACAACGTGATCAGGTTGATGCTCAACCCGAAGAGCTGCATGAAGATAAACGTCCCCACCAGCGACACGGGAACGGCCAGCGTGGGAATAAGCGTTGACCGCCAGTCGCCAAGAAACAGGAACACCACCAGCGCCACCAGCACAAACGCTTCAACGAGCGTGTGGATCACCTTCTCGATAGAGGCATCCAGGAAGTTCGAGACGTCGTAGCTGATCTCGTATTCCATGCCCGGCGGAAAAGAACTTTTCCGGATCTCCTCCAGCTTGGCCTTCACCGTTGCGATCACCTCGCTGGCGTTGCTGCCGTAATTCTGCTTAACGGTGATGGCCGCGGACGGATGGCCGTCGAGGTTGGAGTAGATGTCGTAGAACTCGCTACCGAATTCCACCTCCGCCACGTCTTTTAGCCGCAGGATCTCCCCTTCGGGGTTGGCGCGGATGATCACGTTCTCGTACTGTTCGGGTTCGTTGTACCTGCCCTGGTAGGTCAGCACGTACTCCAGGGATTGGGAACGTTTTCCGTCGGCCCTTCCCAACCGCCCCGGTGAACCGATGATGCTTTGTTCTTCGAGGGCTTCCATCACTTCCTCGGTGCCCACATTGTACGCGCGCATGCGATCCGGCTTCAGCCAGATCCGCATGGCATACCGCCGGCTTCCGAGGATCCGCGTTCGCCCCACGCCCTTCAACCGCTGCAATTCGGGGAGAATGTTGACGCTGGCAAAATTGTAGAGGAATTTTTCGTCCGCATTCTTGTCCCTGCTGAAGAGGTTGACATACATGAGCATGTTGGGCTGCGAAGGGCTCACGATGATGCCTTCGCGCTGCACCAGCGGGGGCAGCCGGTTCGTCACCTGTTCAATCCGGTTCTTGACGTTCACCACCGCAATGCTGGGATCCGTTCCCAGGTCGAACACCACCTTTATCGTCGCCTCGCCGGCGCTGGTTGCGTCGGAGGTCATGTACCGCATTCCCGGCGTGCCGTTGATGGACCGCTCCATGGGAATAAGCACCGACTGAACCAACACGTCGGCGCTGGCGCCGGGATACGCGATGAATACATTCACCGTAGGCGGCGCAATGGTCGGAAACTGAGAGATGGGCAACGTGTTAATGGCCAGGATGCCCATCAACACAATGGCCACAGATATTACAATAGACAGGACGGGCCTGTGAATAAACTTGTTAAACATTCCAATGTCATTAGCGATTGAAATTACTCTGCATAGACCTTCAGATGGGCAATCACATCTTCCGGCGCTTCAAACTCGTAAGCGATCTTATCATCATCCCTTACCTTCCGCAGCCCTTCTAGGAGGATCTTCTCATTTCCCCTGAGTCCATCGCTAACCACGTACAGGTCTTCCAGCTCGGCGCCGATAGAAACTTCCCTGGTCTGTATGGTATTCTCTTCGTCGACGACGAATACGAATTTCTTCTCCAGGATTTCGAAGGTGGCCTTTTGAGGAATGATGAGCGCATCCTCGAGCGGCGTGCGCACCTGTATGGTCCCGGTTTCACCGTGGCGCAGCAACGCTTCCGGGTTGGGAAAGGTTGCCCGGAAGGCAATGTTTCCCGTCTCGTTGTTAAAGTCGGCCTGGATGGTTTCAACGACGCCGGCATGATCAAACTTCCTGCCGTTGGCCATCACCAGATCAACCGTCAGCATGCTATCGCTGGCGACGTTGGTTTTGTAGTCCAGGTACGCGACCTCGGGGACGTTGAAATAAACCCACATCTCGCTGTTGTCGGAAAGGTGCGTTAGCAACTCACCCTCCTCGACAAGACTTCCCACCCGCACATGAAGCCGGTCGATGATGCCGTCAAAGGGTGCGCGAATATCCGTAAACTGAAGGTGCACTTCCGCCAGGGCGAGCTCGGCCTTCGCTTTGTCCAGTCTTGCCTTCGCCATCGCCAATTCATTCGGCGCCACGATGTTACTGTCGGCAAGCTGCTTGGTGCTCCGGTACTCGATGTCGGCGAAGTTTACTTCCGCCTGCGCGGCGCGGAGTTCCGCTTCGTAGAGGCGCGGCATGATCTGGAACAAGCGCTGCCCGGCGCGTACGAACTCCCCCTCATCGACATAGATCTTTTGCAGGTATCCTTTTTCAAGGGCCCGTACTTCAATGTGGCGTATCGAATGTATCTGACACACATACTCCCTGGTGGTGGACGTGTCCATCCGCAGCGGATTCGTCACCCGGAAGCTTGCCTCCTGCTCGTGGTGTTCGGCTTGCCCCGACCTGCAACTGACCTCACACAGGAGGGCACAGAAGCTCATGACCATGAGAATCGTTTTCATGTTTTGTTGCTGTTAACGCGTAATTATTTGATGATTTCTTCCTTAAGCCGTATAGCGAACCATACAATCCATCCAGCCGCCCGCAGCGGTTGAATGCGTTATTAAAAAATAGTGCGTAGGATCAGGCGGAACGTCGCCTGGAGCGCATTAAAGGATCAGATCCTGAGTACGCGAAGGAGAATATGCAGTCCGGATGGCTTCCCGGACGACTGCGGTTCACTGTAAACCTGTACCCGGCGCGCATAAAGATCGCCGGAATGACGAGTGGGAAAGACGAGGAAAAATAACGGGCTCTGTCCGGACTTTTTCCGGAACACTGAAGACGCTTGCTGCTCGTTCTGCAATTCGACGACCTCGGCAAGGTGCAGTCTCAGCGTGTGGTTGGTCCGCCGTGATTGCGCGGAGCCGGCCACGAGGGCCTCCATGGCCGTGTCTGTCCGGGCGCAGTCACCATCGGTGGTTTCAGCAGGAATGCCCGGCGACGCAGGCACAATCCACTCGGTGGCCTCATGACCGAAAGCCCCGCCCGCCGCGTCGACCGCGACAAGGCATAGTGCAAAAAGCAATCCGGTCAGGAACTTCCCCATGGGCCGCAAAGCTATGGAAACGTTCGTTCACAGGCAAGCCTGTCCAGGATTAATAATGCAGGCAACGATTGCGACGGCTGTGGGAATGGGATTAAAGAGGTGTTAAGAAATTTGGTGGCGTTGGCCGGTACATGGATTACCCTTTCCGTGTTAAGCTATGCTCATCCGCGTTGTGTACGGGGTTATGAAAATTGTTGCGGGATCAATAGACCCACAACGATTAGCTAAAATTAAAGAAAGATATAAAGGTTTCGCTCAGCACTATTTTCGAGTCATGCGGTAAAGCGAAAAATAAAAAGGCCGGCCTAATCTGGATGTGAAGTGATGAGGTTTGTTGGTAATGGCAAGGTTTTTACATTCGATATTGTTCTCGCCCAATGTTTTATTTTAATTTCTGTAAACCGTTCTTCTTACTGCTTCGGGAAAGTGTCATCGTATCTATAGAGATAAGAGACGGGAAGTGTAAAGAAGAACGGTTTACAGTAAATACTATTAAGTTCACATAGTCTAAAGAGCTATTTTCATTTCCATTTTCTTCCCGCTTTGCTTGGTCAGGCAATTGGCGGGAAGAGAAACGGGACTAAACAATCACCTGAGAGAAATTCATAGCTATATTCAAAACTAACTGCTCATTTCAGATCAGTTACCGAACTACCGGGCCGGTCGGCAGCTCTCCAAAGGAATGCCGCCAGCCGGCTCACCGACCGATGCTGACGTGGCCGATGGGCCCTGCGTTCCGAAGCGCCCCACGGTCGCGACCTGATCAGTCGACGGGTTACTGGTTGAAGAACGTCGTCAGTACACGGGCCATGAGTTCGGGGGCGACGACGTGTCCCTGCCCGTCGAGCGTCTGTCGTTCGGTCTGGGGGGTGGCAGCGGCTATCGCTTTCGCGGCGCGGTCGAAGAAGTCGGTCGGGAGGCCCGCCAGCTGGGGCTGAGTGATCGGACCCTCGGTGGTCACCAGGACCGATTGAGTGATGCGGGCAAGTCGGTTCGTGGGGATCTTGTAGTCATTGAGGACCACGGCGTCCTTGACGAGCGTGTGGGCGAGCGCGACGGACGAGGCCCAGATCGGGTGCTGTTTGCTAGCCGCGATGTCCGCGTCGGGTCCGCCGGTAAGCCTCATGAACAGTTCCAGGAGTTCCTCGTCCCGGCCGGCTTTGTATGCCTCGTGGGTGTCCGCGAGGTACTGGTTGAAACTCGGCCGCAGGTCGTCCCCGATCGCGTACGGCACATCCCACACCGCGATCTTGTCGATCGCCGAACCTGCCGCTGCTGCCTCCAGCGCGAGGGCGCCGCCAGATGAGGCGCCGTACACGTGAACTGAGCCGCCGGCTGTCGCAATCAGCGCGTCGAGATCTTCCACCTCCCGCGCCACGGCGTACGGCGGTGTATTGCCGCTGGCGCCCCGGCCGCGTCGTGCGTAATTGTAGACCGTGAAATGGTTGGCAAGGAGCCGGGCCAGCGGCGCGTTCTCAGCGCCGTCGTCTAGGGTGCCGCCGACGAGGATCACCGCCGGGCCAGTGCCTTTCCGGTCGTAGGCGATCCTCGTACCGTCGGCGGACGTCACACGAAGTGTCATCTCGTTCACTGCTTCTCTGTTGTGATTTGCTTTCAAATTATGGTGTAGCTTCGGTTACCAACAACTAAAGGCATCACTATACTGAGTTGAGTGTGCTTTGCCTGCACACAGCAAGATGTATAATTGTGCACAACTTTGCCCCGCGCCTAAAAACGACCATCGCTTTGCATTTTCTATCAGAAGCATTACTTGGCCTATTCCTTTTGGAAACGATACTTTGCTCGTAAGCCATTTCCATAAATTTCCTGGCATCAATATTAAACATCGAAGCTAATTTTTGCAATTCGGATAACTTAAATATTGAGGGTCATGGATAGCCCTGTCAAAACGATTGAAGTTTATCCCTAGGTCCTTATAGACTGTAGTTTTCGGAATAAAATGGAAAATATCACGTATAGTAGTGATATGCCCGGCGTCAATAAGAACCTTGATTGTACCATATCGAGGATCTGACGTCATTTCATTTCATATTCGTCTTCTACACTAATTAATAATTTCCAACAAGGTACTTGAAGTGCAGTCGCAAGTGTCGACAAGGTGTTCAAGGTGACGTTAGCCTGCCCATTTTCCATTCTGCAGATCATGCCATTATCTATGCCGCAAAGGCTGTATAGTGCGCGGCGTTGGCATAAACCCTTTTGGTTCCTGTATTTTCGAAGATTGGTACCGAAAATTGTATAAAGTGCAATGTTTTGGATAATTCGGTCGCCATTGTGCCACTTTCTGTGTGTTTTATAACTCGCGTTGTAAAAAATTAATCAACGCGATGGCAGGCAAACGCATAGAAACAATGGATCTCAGACAATTAGTTTAGAATCGAGATCCCAAGTCCTGCTATCCTTCCTTTCGAAATGTACTTCATGTCGCGGAATCATCAACGGCAGTCTTGAACCTTTTGAGCCCGGCTGGTCTGAAAGAATGCGGTTCTTCCTTATATCTTCGTTTCTATTAACCAATGGTGGCCGAACCCTTTTCATAGTCCTTAATGGTTTTGTTTGGTGAAATGGTAAAATATAGCATCAGAACTATAATCTTTAATAATTAGCGTGTCGTTACGAATTTCGACCGCAACGTAATTGAGAGGGACACCCGACCTATCATAAAATTTCATAACGTGTGTTAACCCGGCATATCCATCCGTTTCACGATACCACTCAATAGTCGTATCTGCAACGACGTCGTTATCGTATGTCTGCCTGATCCTGTCTTCACTATCGCTACTGAACTCCCAGTAAGCGTTTTCGTAATAATGAATCATATTAGCAATAAACCCTCCCTTTCCGTAGTGCAGTTGCCAATTACCTTGTAAATAATGTCTTATTGTATCGACTGGCTTGTCATATAGGGTCACATTTAGAACAGGCATATGTGCTTCTTTTTTGCAACAAACTAACCCATAAAGAAAAACGGTGGAAATTGTAAGCACTACTGCTAGCCTTTTCATAATCGGTGGTGTTTCAACGAGTTTCCATCGTCCCACACAAGTTCCCATATGTGCATTGCATCGACGTAAACGAGCAATCTGCAAAGTTTACGGATCTGTAACGCAACAGATGAGGCTCGTTTTTTCCACAACTGCACAAGATAAACCATGGCATGAAAACTAAAACGTACGAAGTTAGACTACTCATTACGATTCTATCTTATGCGTTGATATACGGTATCCGGATTCATTGCCGGGTCAACCGAAAGTAACCTTAGCTTATTGGCGCTGACAAAGTCATACTGATAAGACTCAATATTCACCTAGCTATCCCTAGTAATCTGGTCAATATCGAGGTGCCTTATAAGTAACAGCGCGTCAAAATCCCAAAGGGAATCGGAATCAGAAGACCAATACTTACCGTATGAAAAATCATTTTATCACTATAATCAAATAGACACTATCCGACCTAAATTCACGATAAGAAGCGTATAGGGCCAAAGGCATTTCCGACTTTCCCCAGGGATGAAACCAAAAAGGATTCTGAATTGAAGCTATGCTCATCGGCGTTGTCTACGGGGTTATCAAATTGTTGAGGGATCAATAGCCCCACAACGATTAGAATCGAGATCCCAAGTCCTGCTATCCTTCCTTTCGAAATGTACTTCATGTCACGGAATCATCACGGGCAGTCTTGAACCTTTTGAGCCCTGCAGGTCTGAAAGAATTCTCTCCTGCCTTATATCTTCGTTTCTATTAACCAATGGTGGCCGAACGGGTCTTTGAATTCGCCCTGCCGATAGCCATAGTCATAATCTTGCGCAGGATTCAGGAGCGTCGCACCGGCGTTCAACGCCTTGTTCATAACCGCATCGACATCGTCAACAAAAAGCCCGATAAGGGTCGTTACCCCTTTGATCTTTGCCGGTTCATAATGTCCGCCGTTGGGCTTTTCCTCATGCACATGAAATAATGCGCCATTGATAGAAAGTTCAGCCACATGGACGCTTCCATCATCGTTCGTCCATCGCCGAAGCTCAACTGCACCCAACCCTTCGGTGTAAAAGCTAATATCACGGACCCCCCTTTTGATATAAAGCTGCGGGGCGAAACGCACTTCGCTCATGTTGTCTGTAGTTTTGTTATCGGTCAACTATCAACATTGCGTGTCATGAGTGGCGTTTCTGCGACCTGCGGTCCGTCAATCGCATCAGTACAAATCCAACCAACGCGCCGCTTGAAGTTACCAATGTCCATACCAGCCGGCCCTGGTCAGAGTCGATCTTACCGAACCGGTAGTCGAGTTCGACATTGTCAGTCCAGAAGTAACTTGCAACTCCGCCCAAAAAAAGCGTTAGCCCAATGGCGAATAAAACTTGTCCTGTTATTTTCATGCGATTTCAATCATTGTCGTTCGGGAAAGTACCCATTCATAACCCTTAGCTGTCGCTATTTTTCTTCTCCTTCTTCGTCCACCCCCCGATCAAAAAAGCAGCGGGTAAAATAAGCAGAAAAGTTTTAAACCATCCTGAGTCTCCATAAGTGTCCGTAAATTCTACGACAAGGAATACTACAAAGAAAAGTCCTAACAGAAAGAAATAATTATTTCTCTTATTCATGATTGGGGTTATTACTCATTTGGAAAAATACTGACCGGAAAAAGTATCAACGGATGATGCACTCATTACACCTATTTCATGATCACCATTCCTGTATTACAATTCCGAGCTGCTTATCCGTTATGCCGAATTCCTTCGCGCCCCACGGGCGAAGGGTTACCTGGTTCAGATTTGGATGCAGTAACTCCGGGTTGGACGCTGCGATTCTTTCGTATACGTCGCTAATATTATTGGTCACCAATCTGAATTCCGGATTATGCTCTTCAGCCAGCGTCTTGTTCTGAAAAAGATTTATCCGAAGCCCATCCTTTTCGAGAACACAAAAGGGAGTTTTCGCATTCAGCTCGTTATGTTCAATCCTGAATTGCAGACAATCAACAAACAATTTTATCCCATCCCTGATGTCGACGTAAAACACGTTGGGAACAAGTCCTATAAAGGTCATCCTTGAATTGGTTGTCGCTGATAATTGATTCGCTCCTTTTAGCTGCGACCTTTATATTATGACAGCCCGGATTTTGATACGGGTCTTCAACGTGGTTGCCGGGCAAATTTAGGGGAACCAGACTTCAATTCAAACTACCCTCAAAAGCCGGCGGTAGCTTCTTCCCGGCGTTTTACTTAATCCAACCTTCTAAACGTCAACACCGTCCCGGAACTCGTGGCGTCAAAAAACCTCCCGATCGTCAATACGTCACCGGACTGCCTGAAGTGATAGTCGTTAAAGCCACTATTAGCCGACAAAACCCACCGAAGGGAAATCTTCTCATCATTCAACAACTCGTAATCATAAGGTCCGGAACCATATTTCGGTAGTACGACGCCGTCCCTGGTTTCCTTTCCCCGATCCAGGATCATCATTTCTTCATCACCAACAAGTGTAAAGGTCAATGTGTCGGTCTTCGTGTTGACGTCGACCCACCTCCCCGTCAAATCCGTCGAAGGTGTCACGTTGTTGTCCGCGCAACCCAGAAGCGCCAGGGCAAGGATAATTGTAAGTCCGTGTTTCATATTACGTGGCGGTTAAGTCCATGTTGTTCAACGGCATGAAGACACAATGCTCGGGTACGTGACACGATCAACAAATGTCGTTTATTTTTAGACACATCCAAAACGCGTTCCGTTGCAATGGTAAACCACGTAGGTCTTTACCATCCTTTGGCGCTTTGGCAGCCTGTGAAGTCGCGCGGCAAAGTGTGGCTAGCCGCAAATCACTTAGAACGCTCGCTAGCGGGTCCACGCCTGGTCGTCCGTTTCCTCGAAAAATACTCCTTAATCTCTTCGAAGTCCATGTTCGATATGTCCTTACTTATTTTGTCCCGTTGCTTTCGCATGAACGCAACAGCGCCAAACCCTTTTTCGATCTTAACATTCTTTGTGGCCATATTAAATCTCTTTTGGCGTCCTAATTTCCAAAGTTTGATGTCCGAGTGTAAGCTCCCCAAACAATTCTGAAATCACCTATTTCAACTCTGTCAAAAAATGGTTTTGTGTCATTTTGCTACCTACGAACATTGCTGGTACCGCATCATAATAAAGCGTGAATTTCTTGTCGAAGTCCGTTGTTGGCGTGGTGTCATAACGTTCGCATACAAAGGTGCCGACAGAACAAGTTAACAATTCATCATCAAACTCTGCCGGCATGATTTAAATGCATGGCGGCTGCTCAATTATTCATCACTTTTGAAAAAGTATACTTGTAAGTCCTCCCCGCTTTTATCAAAATCAATGTATCTCCACCCTCCTCTTTGACCACTGAATCTCCAACTTCTGCGGTATAACTAAAAATCGCATTTCCGTTTATGTCAGCCGTATACGGATGAAAGGTGAATTTTTGCCCATCTATTTGAAAACGCGTCCCCGAAACAGATGCATCTACCTTGGTTTCAATCGTTCCATGAATCTCTGAGCTATTAAATTTCTCAAATTCAATCCTTCCCTTCCTTCTTGTACGAATTTGTCCAATCACTGCCAATGTTAATAGGAACATAAGCCCACTAATAATGATCTTAGTTTTCTTTATCATCTTCCGTTATGAGTTACCGCTAACGTTTGCGTGAGCGTGGGGGGAGCAAAAATAAAAAATGTCCCTCCTAATCTGCATCATGGATTATTACATTTTGCTAGCGGCTGCTTGCGTTTCACGGCAAATCAATTCTATCACCTTCGGTGTACTCCTTGGTAAAACCTGTCCCGTTGTTCCTATAATTAATTGTCAACTTCTTAACCTCACCAGGGTCCGGATCGCCATCGA
>CAZKBK010000010.1:0-122127 GCA_964551035.1 uncultured Roseivirgaceae bacterium
ACTCCCCCTGTACTCCCCCTGGTTAACCCCTGTGTTACGCCTGAGTAAGACCTGTTGATCCGTCATTGTCCAGGAACCTGGAATTAGGGAGTTAAAAACCCTACACCTCAAGGCGCAGCGCTACCGGGCAGTGATCGGAGCCGAGGTACTGATTATAGATCGCGGCGTCCTTAACCTTCGGCAGCAAGTCTTCACTGACAAGGAAGTAATCAATCCTCCAACCGACGTTACGCGACCGCGCGTTGAAGAGATAATTCCAATACGAGTATTTTACTTCCTCCGGATAAAATCGGCGGAACGTATCGATGAAACCCGCTTCAAGCAACCTGGTGAAGCCATCGATCTCCTGTTGGGTGTAGCCCGCAGCCTTGTTATAGTTCTCCTTCGACCGCGCGATGTCTATGGGCTGATGGGCCACGTTGAGGTCTCCGCAGATGATGACGTGTTTCTTTTGTTTCAAGCCGGACACGTACTCGCGGAAAGCGACATCCCATTTCTGCCGGTAATCCAGCCGTTTGAGCCCCTCTCCGGCGTTGGGGGTATAGACCGTCACGAGGAAAAATTCGTCGTACTCCGCCGTCATTACCCTCCCCTCCTGATCGTGTTCCTCAACGCCCATGTCACAGGTGACGTTAAGGGGCTCCGTCCTGGAAAGGATGCTGGTGCCCGAGTACCCTTTCTTCGTCTTACACGAGTTGACGTGCACCTTGTACTCAGGCAGGAGTTCGAGCGCTGAGCGGACTTCCTCGGGCGATGCCTTCGTTTCCTGAAGGCAGAGCACATCCGGGTCCATTATCTTGATGTCTTTGAGAAAGTCTTTTTTAATGATGGATCGAATGCCGTTTACGTTCCAGTTGACCAGGTGAAGTGCTGCCATCGCGCGTCAGGTTTAGGTTTCGAATTAGCCATAAACTCGCAAAATAAAAAAGCCGCCGGGCCGATAAAGCGTTATGCTTGCGAGCAGACCAAAATAAAAAAGACCCAACAGGGCCCTTCCATGAATCTTGAGGTACAAGAATAAACCGGGCTTACTTCCCGGCTTTAGCCTTGAATTCTTCCTTGATCTTTTCTACGTCGACGTTCTTCATCACAGGCTTGGCGTTCTGGATCTTCAGCGTCTGCCTCCTCACGGCCGACTTTGCCCTGTCCTTGCGATTCTTTCTCTTAAGTCTGGTTACTGCCATGGCTTTTTCTGTTAATAAAAGGGAGCGCAAAAATAAACGGTATTTCCGGTTTTGCCAAGTCTTCAGTGGATTACAGCGTCCGAGTCGCCGCCTTAGGGCGCTTACGTCCTGGCCGGGCCGTCATCAGGCAGACGACAGAACCGCCCGTCAGGGACTGTTTTTGGCATCCCTGAGGGCCTTTTGGCGGTCCAGCTCCTTATTTTTGCGGCCGTAGTCAATAAACAATCCCACCAGGGGAATCATTACAGCCAGGAAAAGAATCAGGATCATCGCATATCCGAGAGCCTCAAACATCATATCAACCGATTTGTATTCCTGTAAATTCTAAAGGCGACAACGCCCGTTACCAATGCCACCAACGTGCCCGCGACGGAAAGGGCGGCGTGGCTCAATTCGTTCCAACCGTCCAGAAAAAGGGAAATTGCAATTCCGCCCGAAGCCAGGAACAGCAGCGTAAGCAATTTAAGAATTTCCGTATTGAACTTTATCCGTTCTCTTTGATCGTCTGTCGATCTCCCGTGTTTTGAAAACAAATTTACGTCGAATTCACGTCCTGTTCAATCCGGAATACCTGATCATCGGTGCGTCAATGAACCAACAAAATGTAACTTGGGGCCGGATTCAATCCTGGTTAAAAAAAATGGACAAACCAACCTTACCCAAGGGAACGCGCGATTTTGGACCCGCCGTGATGGCCAAGCGGCAATTCATTCTCAGTCAGATTCGGTCAGTATTTCAGAAATACGGTTTTCAACCACTCGAAACACCGGCGATGGAGAACCTCTCCACCCTCACCGGGAAATATGGCGACGAAGGTGATCAGTTGTTGTTCCGGATCCTGAATTCGGGTGATTTCCTGAACGATGCCGACGGCAATGCCCTTATCCGTCGGGACTCCAAAGCAATCAGCAGCACGATCTCCGAAAAAGGCCTGCGTTACGACCTTACCGTACCGTTTGCACGCTACGTGGTGATGAACCGCCACGAAGTGAGTTTCCCCTTCAAACGCTATCAGATACAGCCCGTCTGGAGGGCGGACCGCCCGCAAAAAGGCCGGTATCGTGAATTCTACCAATGCGACGCCGACGTTGTGGGAACCCATTCGCTCATCTGCGAAGCGGAAATAATCCTCATGATCAGGGAAGTCTTTCAAAAGCTAAAGGTCGATGACTACACCCTCAAGATCAATCACCGGGGCATACTTAACGGCGTCGCCGAAGTGATTGGCGCGAGCGGAAACGAAACTGCCATGTTTGTCGCCATTGACAAACTCGACAAGATCGGCGGGGAAAAAGTGAAGGAAGAACTGCGTGGGAAGAATTTCTCGGAGGAGAACCTCACCACGCTCTTCCAAGTCCTCGGCGTAAAGGGATCCAACACCAACAAGCTGGCATTTCTTGCGGCAAAGTTCGAGACCTCAGAGAACGGTCAGAAAGGACTCCGCGACCTTCACGAAGTTTTCGACATCCTCCGGAATTACGGCGCCGACGACGCCCACGTGGAATTCGACGTGGCGCTCGCGCGGGGGTTGAGCTACTACACGGGATGTATTTTCGAAGTGAAGATCAACAATGTCAGCATTGGCAGCGTGAGCGGCGGCGGACGGTACGACAACCTCACGAGAACATTCGGCGACCGGGAAAACCTCTCGGGCGTGGGATTTTCCTTCGGCGTCGACCGGATCTATGACGCCATGGAAGAACTTACGGCTTTTCCCCCGGACACGGCAGTTTCCTCGAAAGTGCTGGTCTGCCACTTCGACGACGAGAGCAGAAAATACGGCCTGAGCGTGCTCGCCGCATTGCGCGGGAAAGACATTCCGGCAGAGATCTACCCCGACCTCGTCAAGATCAAGAAGCAGCTCGACTTCGCCAACAAGAAGATGGTCCCCTACACGATCGTCATTGGCTCCGACGAAATGCGGTCCGGTTTGCTGGCGTTCAAGGACATGACAACCGGCGAACAAAAGTCAGCCACGCTGGATGAGATCATTCAAATTATTGGAAGATAAACTACGCTTGATGCACCTCATTTCAGGGAAGAAACTCACGCTCGAAGACCTGCGGGCCATACACGAAGGCGATGTGAAGATCGGGTTGTCCGGGGAAGCCCGCCAAAACATCGATCGCTGTCGCCAGTATCTGGACCATAAAATTCACCATACACGCCAGCCGATCTACGGTATCAATACCGGCTTTGGTTCACTCTACAACCGAAACATCGCCGACGACCAACTTGAAAAACTCCAGGAGAACCTCGTCAAGTCCCACGCCTGCGGCACGGGCGCCGATGTACCCGCTGAGATCGTAAAGTTGATGTTGTTTCTGAAAGCGCAATCCCTTTCCTACGGGAATTCTGGAGTGCAAACCGACACGGTCGACCGGCTCATTGAAATGTTCAACCGCGGCGTATTCCCGCGGGTCTTTGAAATGGGTTCTCTCGGGGCGTCAGGCGACCTTGCCCCCCTGGCTCACCTCTCGCTGCCACTGATCAATGAAGGAGAGGTCATCTTCGACGGTAAGCGCCATAGCGCCTCGGAAATCAACCGCAGGTTTTCATGGAACCCTATCCACCTGCGGGCGAAAGAAGGCCTGGCCCTGCTCAACGGCACGCAGTTCATGAGCGCCTATGGCGTGTGGGCAATCCTCCACGCCCACCGGCTACTTCGGATCGCCAACACGGTAAGCGCCTTGTCACTCGACGCCTTTGACGGACGGATCGAGCCATTCCTTTCCCCCGTACACGAAGTACGCCCCCACCCGGGCCAGGTGGATGTCGCAAGGGAAATCAGGACGTTGCTGGAAAACAGTGAACTTCTCCGCCAGGAAAAGAAGCATGTGCAGGACCCGTATTCTTTCCGTTGTATCCCGCAGGTGCACGGCGCCAGCTTGGACGCCATCGGCTATGTGACCAGGGTGATCCTCACCGAAGTGAACAGTGTGACGGATAACCCGAATATTTTTCCCGACGACGACGTGATCATTTCAGCGGGAAACTTTCATGGGCAACCGCTGGCGCTGGCACTGGATTTTTTGGCCATTGCCCTTGCGGAACTTGCCAACATTTCCGAACGGCGGACGTACCAGTTGATATCCGGCGCCCGGGACCTGCCGTATTACCTGGTGGCCAATCCCGGTATTAATTCAGGGTTGATGATCCCGCAGTATACCGCAGCTTCGCTGGTGAGCCAGAATAAGCAGCTTTGCTCGCCGGCGTCTGTCGACTCCATCGTTTCCTCCAACGGCCAGGAGGACCATGTGAGCATGGGCGCAAATGCGGCCAGCAGAATCTATCGGCTCGTGAACAATGTTTACGCTGTGCTAGCCATTGAATTGATTACCGCCGCGCAGGCGCTGAGCTTCCGGCGGCCGCTTAAAACATCGCCCGCTTTGGAACAAATCGTCAATACTTTCCGGCAGTCCGTTCCGTTTATTGAGAATGACCGGATTCTGCACAACGATATCCGCCAGGCGGAGGATTTCCTGAAGGCGACCGAATTTTAGAGATGACAGGGCGTGGATTCATATTTTCATTTTTCCTGGTTGCCGTTGCCTTTATCGGCAACGCACAGCCCTACACCAGCAACCAGGGCAAGTTCGAAGTGGATCAACGCGAAGGATGCGCGCCATTCGCGGTCAACATCACCGTCCTTCCTCCTTTCAATTGCACGGGCCAGTGCGACATCGATCCGTATGGAGACAACAATTTTATCAACCTCGTCTCGCCGTTTGTATATGATACTCCCGGCACCTATTGGCTGCGCCTTGTGATCGGCGGCAGCGGCGGACAGAACGAGGTCGACTCCGTGCAAATCACGGTACTGCCAAACATTAAGCCGGCGTTCGAACTTTATTCGTGTGGAAATAACGAAGTTTCGGTGCGGATTACGGACACGAACTACGACCAGTACGTCGTCGACTACAGTGATGGCGCATCGGTAACCCTTGCGGCCACAAACAAGAACCACAGGCACGCGTTTGCAGGGCCGGGTGCCGCTACGGTGACCGTGCGCGGCCGCAACACAGGCGCGGCGGACAACTGTGGCGATTCGACCCGGCAACTCAACGTGGTGCAAACCCTGCCGCCGCCGGCCCTCACCCGCGTTACGGTGCTCGACGGCGAACAGATCCAACTGGACTTCAACACCAGTGACCACATCCTCTACCGCCTCGAATACGCCGTCAACAACAACGCCAGTTTCCAACTGGTGAAGACCGTCTACAACGCCAGTTCTGAAATTCTCACCAACCTCCGCACCGACGATAACTTTTATTGCTTTCGCCTCGGGGCGTACGACCCCTGCAACAACGTGACGTATTACTCCGCCACCATCTGCAGCGCCAATGTCGACCTGAGTGTCGGGAATAACGTCAACAACTTCAGCTGGGACACCAACCCGTCGGGTGTCTCCGGCCGCCGGATACGCCGCGTTACGACCGCGACCGGCAATGTGTTGACAACGGGTGCAACGGGTTCGAACTACGCAGACACGGACATTGAGTGCGGCGCCGAATATTGTTACCAATTGACCCTGGACTATCCCGGGGGAGCGCAGAGTATCTCGCTCGAAAAATGTGGCACCGCAATTTCCACCGATATTCCCGATCCCGTTTACAACGTCACGGCTAGTGTCAACCTTCCGGGGGTATCCCTCGAATGGCAAACGCCACCGGGTTTCACGGCCACGGAATTCTTCGTGCGCAAGATTTCAGCAAGTTCCGGAATCCAGGTGGGTGCGACGGCGCTGCCCGAATTCTTCGATGAATCCTTTCTCGCCGAGGAGTCGGTTTGTTACCAGATCTCCTACGAAGATGTCTGCGGAAATCGCAGCAACCTGAGCGACCCCGCGTGCCCGATCATCCTGACGGCAGATCTGCAAGGCGATAATACGGTGGAATTGATGTGGCGTAGTTACACGGGGTGGCGGAACGGCATATCGGGTTACGTTCTCGAGAAATACAGCCTGGACGGTCAGTTGATTCAGACCATCAATATGGGCCTTGCCCTGAACTTTGATGACGACGGCAGCGACCCGGCCCATCAGGCGTATGTCTACATCGTAAGGGCGGTCCCAACAGAGGCGGGTGTCTCCCTCGCCGCATCGAATCCGGTGACGGTGATTAAGGACCCTAACCTGTTTTATCCAACAGGGTTCACACCGAACGGTGACAACCTCAACGATACCTTCAACGTGTTTGGACAATACGTCACTGCATTCCAGATGAGTATCTTCAACCGGTGGGGTCAATTGCTTTACACCACACGCGACCTTGACCAGGGATGGGACGGCACCTTCAATGGCCAGACCATGCCTGAAGGCACCTATACGTTCGTTGCTGAAATAACCGACTTTGCCGGAAGGACCTTCAGGAAGTCAGGTTCTTTTTTCCTTCTTGAAAAGGGGAATTAAACTAACTTGCCACAACGCGCCTGGGAGCGGGCGTGACGTTTGTACGAGGAACAATAATAAATGCGAAGTTATGTTTGACATGATGAAAATGATGGGAAAGATGAAGGAAGTCCAGGCGCGCCTCAAGGAAGCGCAGGACAACCTGGTCCACGTACAGGTAACGGGCGAGTCGGGTGGTGGTATGGTGAAAGCGACGGTCAATGGCAAGCGCCAACTCATCTCCCTGGAAATCGATCCCAGCCTGTTGAAGCCCGAAGACAAAACCGTGGCGCAAGACCTGGTGGTTGCCGCGGTAAACAAGGCTTCCGAAGAGGCTGAGGTTCGCGCACGCGAGGAGCTGAGGAAAAGTACCGAGGGCATGATTCCCAATATCCCCGGACTGGACCTTAGCGGCATGATGGGATGACCGCCGTTGTCATTCTGAATTTCAACGGCGAAGCGCTGCTGCGGAAGTACCTGCCGTCTGTAGTCCGCCATTCCGGTGGGACAAAAGTCGTCGTTGTTGACAATGGTTCCACTGACAATTCCCTTTCCATATTGGAGCATGAATTCCCGCAGGTACACGTTATTCCGCTGGACCGGAACTACGGCTTCTGCGGTGGCTACAACCGCGCCCTTCAGCAAGTCAACGCCGATTACTATGTGTTGCTTAATTCCGATGTGGAGGTAACGGAGCGTTGGCTCCAGCCCATGGAACATCTGCTTGCCGCAGACCCCACGATCGCAGCGGTGCAGCCGAAGATTCTTTCCTTCAATCACCGGGCGAAGTTCGAATACGCCGGCGCAGGCGGTGGTTTCATCGACGCGTTGGGGTATCCTTTCTGTCGCGGCCGTATCTTCGACCATGTGGAGGATGACGCCGGTCAATACAACGACCAGCGCGAAGTGTTCTGGACTTCCGGAGCGTGCATGATGGTGCGGGCGGAAGCGTGGCATCGCCTTGGGGGGCTTGACGAGGATTTCTTTGCGCACATGGAAGAGATCGACCTGTGTTGGAAGGCGCAACGCGCCGGCATGAGGGTCTGGTATTGCGGCACCAGCGTCGTCTATCACCTCGGCGCGGGCACGCTCGGCTATGACAGTCCCGGAAAAATCTACCTCAACTTCCGGAATGGCCTTGCCCTTCTCATCAAGCACCTGGGAACGGCCGAATTTATCTACAAAATTCCGGCGCGTGTGGTCCTGGACTGGCTCGCAGCCATGGTGTTTCTGGTCAAAGGAAATGGGGCAGGCTGCGCTTCGGTTTTCAGGGCGCATGGCCATGTGCTGAAGGGTATTTCGAGGCTGATGGAAAAACGCAGGCTGATGCGCAACGCGTACCCTGACTACCCGGTGAAAAACGTTCATCCGGGCTTGATTGTGTTTGCCTACTACTTACAGAAAAAAAAACGGAGCCCTGTTCAATAGTCCCACACCGGCGTGCGTTTCCGCAAATGTTTCCGGATGTTCATCACGAATGCCAAAGCCAGGTAGACAACAACTGGTGACCCGAAGGTGATAAAAGAGGTGTAGATAAAGAACAGTCGTATACTGGACGTTGCCACACCGAGTTTTTCCCCTAAACGCGTGCAAACACCAAATGCGTACTGTTCACAAAAATCCTGGATCCTATTAGTTAATTCACGCATAATCCCTTCAAATAAAACTTTCAACTTCCGAAAAAGTTGTTTCACCGACCAAAAATCCGCCTCACAAATATAAGGCCTGCCCAGGAACGCTGGAATGGCTGATTTCTTATTTTTTTGAGTATAATTGCAAAAATATAGACGTAAGTATAGTTTTAAACCCTGATTATAACCAACAAACTAAAATCCAATGAGAAAAATTATTTACTCATTTCTGATTGTCGGCACATTTGTCATGGGGGGCTGTACCCTGCCCCAGATGATCAAAATGTCTAAAGATCAACAGCTAACAGTGACGCCAAACCCCCTGGAACTGCATAAGGACAGCGTTACCTTCGAAATGGCTGCGAATCTTCCCGTTAAGATGCTCAAGAAAGGCACAGTATATACGCTGAATACTTTCTACAAATACGGAGACCAGGAACTGGCCCTTGAGCCGATCGAGTTCAAGGCCGAAGACTACCCCAACGCGGCCACACAGGCGCCGAAGGTGACGAAAACCTTCTCCTTCCCCTATTCGGCTGCAATGAAGCGGGGTACGGTGCAGGTTGAGGGTGTCGCCTCAAAAGGCGCCAAAACCAAGGCTTCGCCCCGCATGGATGTTGCAACAGGCATAATTACCACCTCTGAGCTGGTAAAACCCGTCTACTACGCGGCCTTTGCCGGGCACGGTTATAACAATCAGGAAGAACTCGAGCCCGTCGTGATCCCCGACTTTATCTTCCAGCAGGGAAGTTCCGTGCTGAGAAACTCGGAGATTCGCAGCGATAAGGGCAAACAACTTGACGCGTTCATCGCTTCAAAGAACGCAACCCGCACGGTTACCATCACGGGTACACACTCGCCTGAAGGTGCCGAGCGTATCAACAGCAGACTTTCCCAGGATCGCGCCGCGGCCATCGAAAATTACTATCGCCGCCAGATGCGCAGGTACGACTACAAGGGCATGGCCGACTCCATCAAGTTTATCCTCAAGCCCGTCATCCGCGACTGGACCGCATTCAAAGCTGCCCTCGCAGGGTACGATGGAATTACATCAGAGCAGAAGGCTGAGTACCTCAACATCGTCAATGGCGGAGGATCGTTTGAAGAGCAGGAAAAACAACTCCAGGGCCTGTCAACCTATCGCCAGGTTTTCCGCGACGTCTATCCCGCCCTGCGTACGGCAAAGACCGAGATCCTTGTGATAAAGGAAAAGAAGTCCGATGCCGAGATCGCCGTTCTTGCAAAACAGATTACGCAAAATCAGGCAAGCGCTGACACGCTTTCTTACGAAGAATTGATGTACGCCGGAACGTTGACACCTTCACTGGACGAAAAAGCAACCATCTACGAGGCCGCTACCAAGAAAGGTACAAACTGGAATGCGCACAACAACCTGGGTGCAGTCTACATTGCGCAGGCGTTGGAGAATCCGTCTAACGCAACCGCGCTGGCCGCAAAGGCTGAAGCGCAACTTCAGATCGCCATGCGCCTGAATCCCGCTCCTGAGGTACATGCCAACATGGCTTCCGTAGCGCTGATGCAGGGCAACGCGTACGCCGCTTATGACCACGCTGTTCAGGCCGTTAGCGGAGGCCTCAGTGGCGACAATGCTTCCGGTCTCAACGGCGTAAAGGGTGCTGCCGAGATCATGATCGCAAAATACCCAGAGGCCGTGCGCTCGACGTCTTCCGCAAGCGAGACCGCTGTGAACCTCTTTAACAAGGGACTGGCTCAAATCCTCAATAAGGATTACCAAAACGCCATGACTTCTTTCAACGATGCCACTGCCAAGAACAGCAACCTGGGCATTGCCTACTACGGAGCGGCAATCGCTGCGGCAAGGCAAGGCAACGCCGATCAGGTGGTCAGCAATCTGGCCAGCGCCGTGAAGGCTGATCCTTCCCTCAAGCAGGCAGCACTGGAAGATCTAGAGTTTGCCGCCTTCCAGGCGAATGAAAACTTCAGAAGCGCCCTGAACTAGAATTATTCATTGGATTTTAGCCCTTCCCGGACAACCGGGGAGGGTTTTTTTATTTAAGGGCGGTTCCGGGCCAGGACTTTGCCAATCGCCCCGTAGGTACTATTTTTACGGACTTTTATTCCACTATGAGAGAGATTCAATTCCGAGAGGCCCTTCGCGAAGCCTTGACTGAAGAAATGAGAAGGGACGCCAGTACTTTCCTGATGGGTGAAGAAGTGGCGGAGTACAATGGCGCCTACAAGGTGAGCCAGGGCATGTTAGACGAATTTGGACCTGAAAGGGTTATCGATACGCCAATCTCGGAGCTCGGATTCGCTGGCGTCGGCGTGGGCGCGGCCATGAACGGATTGCGCCCCATTATTGAGTTCATGACCTTCAATTTCTCTCTGGTAGCGATCGATCAGGTCATTAACGGCGCGGCGAAAATGATGTCGATGTCGGGCGGACAGTACAATGTCCCGATCGTATTCCGCGGGCCCACCGGCAACGCGGGTATGCTCAGCTCTCAGCACTCCCAGAACTTTGAAAGCTGGTATGCGAACTGCCCGGGGCTGAAGGTCGTCGTCCCCGCCAACCCCTATGATGCAAAAGGGCTTTTGAAAACGGCCATTCGCGACGATGATCCCGTCATTTTCATGGAGTCCGAATTGATGTACGGCGACAAAGGCCAGGTGCCTGCCGAGGAGTACCTCATCCCCATCGGCGTGGCAGACGTCAAAAAACAGGGTAGCGACGTCACGATCGTTACTTTTGGAAAGATACTGAAGGTGGCCATGGCGGCAGCCGCCGAGCTTGAAAAGGAAGGCATTTCCGCAGAAGTCGTGGACCTTCGCTCGGTGCGTCCCATCGACTATGCAACGGTCGTTGAATCCGTAAAGAAGACAAACCGGCTTGTCATCGTTGAAGAGGCGTGGCCACTGGCGGCGATTTCCTCCGAGATCACCTACCACATTCAGAAGCACGCTTTCGACTACCTGGATGCACCTATTCACCGCATCAACAGCCTCGATGCACCGCTACCCTACGCGCCAACGCTGATTCAGGCCATATTGCCCAACGTTGAACGCACCGTAAAGGCGGCGAAAGCGGTTATGTATCGCGACTAAGGGCGTCGGACCACCAGGATTCTCCACGCCTCGGCGACCTTTCCCTCCCGGAGATACTCCCGGGCGAGTTTGTGTGTGCCTTCAACGCCCGCAGTCACGGCAGCCTGTTCCCGGGGCGTAAGCCCGGCATAAGAAACCTCGCGCGCATCGGGCATAGCTTCCACGTTGGCGAGCATGCCCAGGTCGTTACCCGTCAAAATTCCACTGCGCCGGACCGCCTCCGGAAGCCGGTCCATACCCATCCCCACGCGATCCAGGGGCTTGGGCACCTTGAAGATCGAGTCGCCCTGCACCCTGCAGTAGTAATCACCACCCAGACGCGCCACCGCATCGAGTTTCCAGGGATCGATCTTCCCGTCCCCGCCGAGGATGTCTTCCTGAATATGCATCAGGATTACTTCACAGATCACGAGATTGCCGGCAGCACCCTGATCCCCCGTTTCAAGGATCTGAAGTACCCTGCATTCCATCGCCACAGGCGACTCGCGCACCCGCGGAGGCTTCACTTTGACGGAAACGCCCTCCGTAAACCCTGCCTTGACGAATTCGTTGACCCCTTTGGGATAGTCGGTACTGGCAAGGGAAGCCTGCTGCACCATTTCATAGTTCACCACGTTGATAACCACTTCCGGTACCTCACGGAGGTTCTCATACGTGTGCTTCGTTGTATTGTCCCGGCCGCGACGCGCCGGAGAGAAAACGAGAATTGGCGGATTCGCGCCAAAGCAGTTGAAAAAACTAAAGGGGCTTAAGTTCACATTCCCCTGGCTGTCGACGGTGCTGGCAAAGGCGATCGGTCGCGGCGTAACCGCGCCAAGCAGGTAGGCGTGCGTCCTGGGGATGGGAACCTCTTTTGGGTCTATCGTTAGCATAGCTCCTTACTTTTATAACGCCGGCAGAATCGTTCCGCGGCACTCACCAAACCCGATGCGAACACCGTCCTTGCGTGCATGCGCCCGCATGATTACCGTATCACCGTCGTTAAGGAAGATGCGATCAGAGCCGTCAGGCATTTTCAACGGCTTCTCACCATTCCACGAGAGTTCAAGCAACGAACCGTACGTCCCGGGGGAAGGCCCGCTGATAGTGCCGGAAGCATACAGGTCACCCACCTGAAGGTTGCAACCATTGATCGTGTGATGAGCAAGCTGCTGATTGATGTTCCAGTACATGTGTCTGAAGTTTGAACGGCATACCACGACCTCGTCTCCTTTTTCTTCCCTGAGCACGACTTCCAGGTCGATGTCAAAATTCTTCTTCCCGACAAACGTCAGATACGGCAATACCGCGGGCTCCTGTTTTGGTCCGCTTACGCGGAAGGGCTCCAGCGCATCCAGGGTGACCACCCAGGGTGAGATTGTCGACGCGAAGTTTTTACCAAGGAACGGTCCGAGCGGTACGTATTCCCATTGCTGAATGTCGCGTGCAGACCAGTCGTTGAACAACACAAACCCCACGATGAACTCCTCCGCGTCCGCCGCAGGCACGGGCGTGCCCAGTGCGTTTTCCCCGCAGACAATGAACGCCATTTCCAGTTCAAAGTCCAGTTTCCTGCTGGGGCCAAAGCCGGGATGGAGATCATCAGGCTTCCTGGTTTGCCCTTGCGGCCTTCGAACGGGCGTTCCCGAGACCACGATCGATGATGCGCGGCCATGATACCCGACCGGAAGGTGCTTCCAGTTCGGAAGCAACGCGTTCTTCGGATCGCGGAACATCGAACCTACATTCGTCGCGTGCTCCTCGCTGGAATAAAAATCGGTGTAGTTCGGTATCCGCAATGGCAGCAGCATCTGAACTTCGTCCATGGGAACCAGCGCGATCTCCCTCTCCGGCATGTTGCCCTTCAATTCGTCGTTGTCGTGTCGCAGCAACGCTGAAATCCTTTCCCTCACTTCCCTGACCTTTCCCCTGCCCAGCGCAAAGAAATCGTTGAGATACCTTTGGTTGAATAACCCGGACGGCAAACCCAATCCATCCAGGTAGCCGTTTTCATGAAGGTAGACGAGATCCAATACATGTTTACCGATGGCAACACCCGCCACCGGCGTGAGGTATTTTGTTTTGAAGATGCCGAAAGGAAGATTCTGGATGGGAAAGTCCGAGTCGGATTCAACCTCCACCCAGCTTCGCAGCTTCGGATCATTGGCTTTCAACATAACAAATTCGTATTGGGAGTAAACCTAATTTTTTCACGCGTCGAGCGCAAGCCGGTATGAAAGTTTAACTTGGCGCCATCATGGACCTGCCCCACGCGTTTCTCCGCAACATTGAACACCTGCTCGGCGCCGGGCATGAGGCCTTCCTGAACAGCCTCCTGGAAACACCTCCGACGAGCGTGCGTTTACACCCCCGAAAGCATGCGCCGTTCGATGGGGAAAAAAAAGTGCCATGGTGCCCCGTGGGACGCTACCTTCACGAACGTCCCTCATTTACCCTTGACCCCGCATTCCACGCCGGAAGCTATTATGTGCAGGAAGCAAGCTCGATGTTCCTCCATCACGCCATCGCCCACGGTATCGACGGCGGCGAACCCCTCAACATTCTCGATCTCTGCGCGGCGCCCGGCGGAAAATCCACCCTGCTCCCTGGCGTAACGCACCCCGACAGCCTCATCGTCTCCAACGAGGTGATCCGATCACGGGCGGGAATTCTCTCGGGGAACATCAGAAAATGGGGGTATGCCAATGTGGTTGTCACGAACAACGATCCCAGGGATTTCAGCCGGCTCGAAGGCTTCTTTGATGTCATTGTCATCGACGCACCCTGCTCCGGCGAGGGCCTTTTCCGAAAGGATCCTGCTGCTGTCGGAGAATGGTCCCCGGAAAACGTCGAACGCTGCGCCCAACGCCAGCGGCGTATTCTTTCCGATGTGTGGCCGGCCCTGAAGGAAAACGGAATCCTCATCTACAGCACCTGCACCTACAACAAGCTGGAGAACGAGGCAAACCTGCAATGGTTGATGAATAACCATGGTGTACACTTTTCGGATCTCCCGATCGAACCCTCGTGGAATATCGGGGACGTCCGGGAGGGCGGCGTCATCGGCTGGCGGTTCTTCCCGCATCGCCTGCAGGGTGAGGGCTTTTTTATCTCCGTTGTGAAAAAAATGGAAGCATCGGGCCCACCGCCCCGAGCGAAGCGTTATCCCGCATTCGTCGCGGCAAAGGTCAGGGGGCAGGTAAGCCCGTGGCTCACGGACCCGTCGCGGTTCGAGTTTGTCCAGCACCACGACAAGGTACTGGCCGTCCCCGCAGCGCAATATGACGACGCGGCAACCCTCATCGCCCACCTGCGCATTGTCCACGCCGGCGTCACTGTGGCATCCGTGAAACACGATAAAACGATCCCTGAACATCCATTGGCCCTTTGCACGGACCTCAACCGTGAAAGCTTCGACAACATCGCGCTCAACGACGACGACGCGCTGGCTTACCTCCGCAAGGAGAGCATCCACCCCTCCGACGGCGGTCGCGGATTCGGCCTGGTCACCCATAACGACCTGCCGTTGGGTTGGATCAACCAGTTGGGGACACGCTCCAACAACCTCTACCCCACCGAATGGCGCATCCGGATGAGCGGCTAGCCGGCCGGGCTCGCCACCCGTCCACGGCGGCGGGTCCCTTCTCACCGCACCGAATCTTTTTCTGTCCATTTTCTTATTTTTGCGGCTTATTCGCCCGCATGGGAAACTCATAATCCACCTGAGATGTCATTGCCGACCAAGTACGATCCGTCGAAAGTTGAAGATAAATGGTACGACCGCTGGATGCGCGCGGGTTTTTTCCATTCCACGCCGGATTCCGACAAAGAACCATACTGTGTCGCCATACCGCCGCCCAACGTAACGGGTGTGCTTCACATGGGCCACATGCTCAACAACACGATCCAGGATGTGCTCGTCCGCCGCGCCCGCATGCGGGGCAAGGAAACGTGCTGGGTGCCTGGCACCGACCATGCCTCTATTGCAACGGAAGCCAAGGTGGTGGCCATGCTGCGCGAGCGCGGGATCAAAAAATCCGACATCTCTCGCGATGAATTTCTGAAGTACGCCTGGGAATGGCGCGGAAAGTACGGCGGTATCATCCTTGAGCAGTTGAAAAAACTCGGGGCTTCCTGCGACTGGGAGCGCACGGGATTTACGATGGACCCGGCATACTACGAAGCCGTCATCGATGTTTTCATCGACCTGTACAACAAGGGCTACATTTACCGCGGCCTCCGGATGGTGAACTGGGACCCTGTCGGAAAGACCGCCTTGTCCGATGACGAGGTGATCCACCGCGATGTGCAGTCAAAGCTTTATCATGTCCGGTATGCGATCGAAGGATCCTCCGAATTTGTAACTATCGCCACCGTGCGGCCGGAGACGATCATGGCCGATACCGCTATCTGCATAAATCCGGCCGACGAACGTTACCGTCACCTGAAGGGGAAAAGGGCAATCATTCCGCTGATCAACCGATCCATTCCGATCATTGAAGACGCGTACGTGGCCATGGACTTCGGCACCGGGTGCCTCAAGGTCACGCCGGCGCACGACATGAACGACTACGAGTTGGGCAAGAAACACAACCTCGAGGTGATTGACATCCTCAACGAAGACGGCAGGCTCAACGAAAAGGCGATCATCTTCGTCGGGGAGGACCGGTTCATTGCGCGCAAAAAGATCGCAAAAGAACTTGATGAGAAGGGCCACATGGCCAACGTGGAGGATTACAACAGCAACGTCGGCTTTTCCGAGCGGACTGACGCGGTGATCGAACCGAGGCTGTCGATGCAATGGTGGGTGAAGATGCGTGAGATCACCAAGCCCGCGCACCGGGCGGTGATGGACGATACCGTCCAACTCATCCCGGCAAAGTTCAAGAACACCTATAACCACTGGATGTCCAATGTCCGCGACTGGTGTATCTCGCGACAGTTGTGGTGGGGCCATCGCATCCCCGCATGGTATGATCGCGAAAACAACTATGTCGTTGCGCGCACGCGTGACGAGGCGGTTGCCGTCTACGCGGAAAAGTACGGAAGGAAAGTCGATGAACTTTCACAGGACCCGGACGTGGTGGACACCTGGTTTTCAAGCTGGCTGTGGCCCATCGCCGTATTCGATACGTCGGTATTCCGCAAACCCTACAGCAAGGGCAACGCTGACCTGAACTATTACTATCCAACCAACGACCTGGTTACTGCGCCCGAAATATTGTTCTTCTGGGTAGCGCGCATGATCATTGCCGGCTATGAATACCGCAATGAACGACCCTTCCGCAATGTGTACCTTACGGGTATCGTCCGCGATAAATTGGGCCGGAAGATGTCGAAGTCACTCGGCAATTCGCCGGACCCGCTCGACCTGATCGCCCAATACGGTGCCGACGCTGTAAGGACCGGCATGCTGTTCAGCGCGCCGGCGGGCAACGACCTCCTGTATGATGAAAAGCTTATCGAACAGGGCCGGAATTTTGCCAACAAGATCTGGAATGCCTTCAGGCTGGTAAAAGGCTGGGATGTCGGTGGGGCCCCTGCCGCGGAAAGCAGACTCGGAATAGCATGGTTCTCGGCGCGCCTGAACCAGGCACTCGCCGAGATCGAGGATCATTTCAACAAGTTCCGCATCTCGGATGCCCTTCACGCCCTGTACAAGCTCGTCTGGGATGATTTCTGTTCTTGGTACCTCGAAATCATCAAACCGGAATTCGGAAAGCCGATCGACGCGGATACTCACCGCCAGACGGTATCATTCTTTGAAACCCTGCTGAAAGCTTTGCACCCCTTCATGCCCTTCATCACCGAAGAGCTGTGGCATGCGCTGGACAGCCGGACCGAAGATGATTGCATTATCGTGAGTTCATGGCCGGGAGGCGAAGGATTCGACAACGCGATACTTAACGAGGCCACGGTAGCATTTAACATCATCGCCGAGATTCGGAATGTACGGAGTGCCAAGGGCATTTCTCCGAAAGATAGCCTAAAGCTCATGGCAAGAAAGTCGGCCGACATCCCGATTGAAACCATGTGGCCGGTGGTTACAAAACTCTCCAACCTGACCGGCGTCGAGTTTGTCGACGACATCCCCGCGGGGACAACGCAGTTCATTGTCGGCGCTTCCGAGTTTTTCCTCCCGCTCGGTGAGAAAGTCGATACCGAAAAGGAACGCGAAGCGATCGAAAAGGAGATCGCCTACCAGAAAGGATTTTTGAAAAGCGTGGATAAGAAACTCTCCAATGAAAAATTTGTGAACGGCGCTCCCCCCACGGTGATCGAAATGGAGCGTAAAAAGAAAGCGGACGCAGAAGCGCGAATCAGGGCGCTGGAAGAGAATCTCGCCCGGCTACGGTAATCAGAACCGGGCCGCGATTAGCAACTCGATATTCTTGTACTTAAGTCCGAATTTCCTGGCCACGTGCTCTTTCGTCAGGCCGCCCTTGTAGGTATAAACACCCCTCATGAACCACTTGTGGCTGAAGATCATTTCCTCGATACCGCCCTCCTCGGCAGCGCGGAGGATGGTGGGCGTGAAAATGTTGCTCAGCGCCGTTGTGGCGGTGTGCGCCACGCGCGAGGCGACATTGGGAACGCAATAGTGGATCACGCCGAACTTCCGGTACACCGGCTTGCTCAAGGTGGTGATCTCCGACGTTTCAATGCATCCGCCCTGATCGATGCTCAGATCGATGATCAGCGAGTCAGGTTTCATCCGGCTGACCATCTCCTCTGTGACCACGTGACGGGCTTTGCCCTTTTCCGCGCGCAACGCGCCGATGACGACGTCGGCCGACTTGAGCGACTCACCGAGGGTGACGGTGTCGATCGTTGATGTGTACAACTGTTGGCCGAGGAGATGTTTGACGCGGCGAAGTTTGTACAAGTGGTTGTCAAAGATCTGAACATCGGCACCCAACCCCAGCGCTGCGCGCGCGGCATACTCGGCCACCGTGCCCGCGCCGATGATGACGCATTTCGTGGGCGGCACGCCTGTGATCCCGCCCAGGATGACGCCCCTCCCGTTGTTGACCGTGCTCAGGTATTCTGCCGCGATGAGCATGACCGTACTGCCCGCGATTTCGCTCATGGCGCGAATAATGGGCATTCCTCCGACCTTGTCTTCAATGTATTCGAAAGCGAGTGCGGTAACTTTCTTCTTGAGCAACGCTTGTATGTACTCGGCCTTCAGGTGGCCGAGTTGAATGGCCGAAATGAGCGCCTGCCCGGGCCTCATCATCTCCACCTCGTCTACCGTCGGCGGTTCGATTTTCAGGATCACCTCGGCCTTGTACACCTCCTCCGGCGAGTAAACGATCTTCGCGCCGGCGTCGCTGTATTGTTTGTCCGTGAACTTGGAGCCGATCCCCCCCTTGGTCTCCACCCAAATTTCATGTCCGTTGTTGACCAGCAGGGCCACCGCATCGGGAGTAAGGCTGATGCGATTCTCCTGCAGGGAAATCTCCCGGGGAAGGCCGATGAAAAAGGAGTGTTTTCCTTTGCTCACCTTTTGCAACTGCTCTTGCGGATAGAGGCTGGTTTTTGATGCCAGCGCTTCAAATCCGGTTTTCTTTTTGTCCGTCATGAACAGAAAGGGATAAGGTTCTCTTGGTTTGGTTCTCGGGCACGATGTGGACTTCGGCGCTCTCAGCAGGAATCAGCGAAGGAATCTTTTCAGGCCATTCAACAAAACAATAGCTGCCTGAATAAAAATATTCTTCCGTTCCAATATCGTAGGCTTCGGCCTCACTCCTGATCCGGTAAAAATCAAAATGAAAGACGCGGGCACCAGGAGCCGCGTACTCGTTGACGATGGAGAACGTGGGGCTGCTCATCACGTCGGCCACACCCAAGTCGCGACACAATTGCTTGATCAGCGTCGTCTTTCCCGAGCCCATTTCTCCATAAAATAACCACACCCTGTGGTCTCCCGCCGCTCCGAGCAGCAATCGCGACACCTGCTTAAGGTCGGTCAGGTCAACCTCGTGGAAGACCCTTCCCCCGTCACTACACCACATTCTTCGAATTTAAGAAAATTATGGGAATGATCATTTCCTCCATACTAACGCCCCCATGCTGAAAGGTGTCCTTGTAGAAGTTCACATAATAATTGTAATTGTTGGGATAAGCAAAGAACTGGTCCTCGGTAGCGAATACGTAGCTCGTTGATACGTTCATTTTGGGGAGAAACAACCGTTCCGGCTTGGCGACCTGCATGACCTTGCCCCCATCATAACCCAGGTTCTTGCCCTGCTTATACCGCAGGTTGGTGTTCACACTACGGTCGCCGATGATTTTGAAGGCCCGCTTCACGCGGATAGTGCCATGGTCGGTGGTGATCACCACACGTGCCTTTTTTTCCGAGATTTTACGGAGAATGTCGATCAGCGGGGAGTGAAGAAACCATGAACGCGTAATCGACCGGTAGGCCGATTCGTCGGGGGCAAGTTCCCGCACCATCGCCATGTCAGTGCGCGCATGAGAGAGCATGTCGACGAAGTTGTACACGATCACGTTGAGGTCGTTCCCAAACAAGTTGTTCACCGAGTCGGCGAGGTTGCGGCCTTCCTCAAGGTTCTTGATCTTGTGATAGGACATTTTCACCTGCAGGTTGTTCCGCCGGAGTTGTTTGGTGAGAAACTCGTCCTCGAAGTTGTTCTTGCCTTCATCCTCGTCTTCGCCAACCCAAAGGTCGGGGTGCGACTTTGCCATTTCGGAAGGCAGTTGCCCGGAAAAGATCGCATTTCGCGCATAGGCGGTCGTGGTTGGAAGTATCGAATAATAATGTTCCTCCTGGTCAACCACAAAGTACTCCCTCAGGATCGGCTCAATCACTTTCCACTGATCAAAGCGCAGGTTGTCGATAAGCAGCATGAAGACAGGCTCGCCCTTTCCCACGTGCGGAAAAACCTTTCGCTTCATCAACTGGTGTGAAAGCAACGGCTTGTCTGCTTTTGGATCGTTGAGCCAGCCCTCATAGTTGCGGATAATGAATTTGGCGAAACTGGCATTGGCTTCCGTTTTCTGCATCTCGAGCACCTCAGCCATGTCCTGATTTTCGTCCATCTCCAATTCCCAGAAGACGAGTTTCTTGTAGATCTCGGCCCATTGCTCATGGTTCATCACATCCTGAAACGCCATGCTGATGCGTCGAAATTCCTGTTGGTAGTTCAGGTTCGTTTTCTCCGTGACGAGCCGCTTGTTGTCCAGGATCTTCTTCACGGAAAGAAGGATCTGACTGGGGTTAAGGGGTTTGATGAGATAATCGGCAATCTTGGAGCCGATGGCTTCCTCCATGATCTGTTCCTCTTCATTCTTGGTGATCATCACCACGGGCAAATTCGGCCTGTTGTTCTTGATCTGACTGAGTGCTTCCAGCCCCGACATGCCCGGCATGTGTTCATCGAGAAACACGACATCAAAGTTCTTCCCGTCCGAAAGTTCCACAGCCTCTGCGCCGTTATTGACGGGTGTGATATCGTAACCCCGTTGTTCGAGAAAAAGAATGTGGGGTTTCAACAAATCGATTTCGTCATCGGCCCAGAGAATGCTGTATCGCTGCATAGTCAATTTTTTACAATTTACTGAATTATCACGTTGGAAGGCAGGGAATTGTTCCCCCGAAAGCGGCTAATTTGCAGGAAACCGGGATAAATAAATAGTGCCAGATGCCCGGTATCTGCCTTTCGATGTATTTTTGACGATCTGATCAAACGGCTCCCGTGTTGAAGAAAAAGATCATCAATGATCCGGTTTATGGATTCATTCACATCCGAAGTGAACTGATTTTTGAGATCATTTCACATCCGTGGTTTCAGCGACTGCGCTACATCAAACAGCTCGGCCTCACCGACCTGGTATATCCCGGCGCGCTGCACACCCGCTTTCAGCATGCGCTCGGCGCCATGCACCTGATGACTCAGGTCCTTGACAACCTGCGACGAAAGGGCATCGAAGTTTCCCACGAAGAATACGAGGCGGCGCAAACCGCCGTCCTGCTTCACGACATCGGCCATGGACCGCTTTCACATGCCCTGGAGGACTCGCTTCTCCCCGGCGTGAAACATGAGAGTCTTTCCTATCTGATGATGAGCGAACTCAATTCGACGTTCAATGGCGCACTCGACCTTTGCCTGAAGATCTTCCGCAATAGCTACAAGCGGAAGTTCTTCCACCAACTGGTATCCAGCCAACTGGATATCGACCGCCTGGACTACCTCAGGCGCGATTCCTTCTTTACGGGTGTGATGGAAGGCATGATCGGGCTTGACCGGATCATCGACATGCTGAATGTCTATCGCGACCAACTGGTGGTAGAGGAAAAGGGGATTTACAGCATCGAGCACTTTCTGAATGCCCGCCGGATGATGTACTGGCAGGTCTACCTGCACAAGACCACGGTCAGCGCAGAACGCATGGTGGTAAACGTGATTCGCCGCGCGCAGGCCCTTCACGGTGCCGGAGAAGTAGTGACGGCAAGTGAGGCGCTGTCGCGCTTTCTCAATGAGCCGATGTCGGTAGAGAAGCTCCGCCGCGAACCCCGGGCCCTCAACGCCTTTGGCCGCCTCGATGACCATGACATTTGGGGTGCCATCAAACTCTGGACGAACAGCAATGACAAGATCCTCAGTCTGCTTTCCGACATGCTGTTGTCGCGAAGATTATTCCGCATACAATTGGGCGCGGATCCGATCCGAAAAAATTCGGTAGACCGAATCCGGTCGGCAATTTCACGCGACTACCGGACGCTGCGCGCCGAATCGGCCTACCTGTTCTCCTACGGTTCGGTAAGCAACGAAGCCTACACCGAGGGACAGCAAATCAATATCCTGACGAGCCGCGGCGAATTGCTCGACATTGCCCAGGCATCCGACCTTCCCAGTATCCGGGCACTGGGCAAAATCGTCAAAAAAAACTACCTCTGCTGGCCTAAAAACCTATCTTTGTGACGCAGTGTCGCGCCGCCAACGGGTTATCGACATGAACCCGGGGTCGCTTCCTGCGCAGCGGAATCCCCCTTGTTTTTTGACCAGACGCGTGGCCGAATCTGCTCGTGCTGCCGCGTAACCCAACCTATTGACGACATGGAATTTACGATCAACCAGGTAGCCGCAATGCTCGGCGGAGAAGTGAATGGAGACGGAGCCGAGACGATCAATATGCTTGCAAAGATCCAGGATGCGAGAAAGGGTCAGATCGCTTTTCTGTCGAATCCAAAGTATGAACCGTTCATTTACACGACACAAGCATCGGCCGTAATTGTCAAGAAAGATTTCGCACCGAAGAAGCCAGTCGCCAGCACGTTAATTCGCGTGGACGATCCCTACACCAGTTTTACACGCCTGCTCGAAGAGTACCATAAGCTCATCACCTTTCAGAAAGCGGGCGTGGAGGAACCCGCATACATCGGCACCGGCGCGTCCGTCGGTCAGGATGTTTACCGCGGGGCGTTTTCATATATCGGCGCGCGCGTGAAGATCGGTAACAACGTAAAGGTTTACCCACACGTGTTTATTGGCGACGATGTTGTCATCGGCGACCACACCGTTCTCTATGCTGGCGTGAAGGTCTATGCCGGGACGCGCATCGGCAACCACTGTGTACTTCACTCAGGGGCGGTCATCGGCAGTGACGGCTTTGGATTTGCGCCGCAGGAGGATGGATCTTACAAGGCAATTCCCCAACTCGGCAATGTCATTATCGAGGACAACGTGACGGTCGGCAGCAACACCGTTGTTGATTGCGCAACCATGCTCGGCGACTCCACCCTCATTCGTCAGGGCGTGAAGCTCGACAACCTGATACAGGTTGCACACAATGTCGAGGTTGGCAAAAATACCGTGATGGCCGCCCAGGCGGGGATCTCGGGCTCAACGCGCATCGGTGAGAATTGCGTGATCGCCGGGCAGGTGGGCATTGCAGGACACCTTGTAATCGCCAGCAATACCAGCATCGGCGCCCAGGCCGGCATCCTCAAGTCAATTCCCAAAAGCGAGCAGATGATCGGTAGTCCCGCATTTGATGTCAAGGATTTTTTCAAATCATACGCCGTTTTCAAAAAATTACCTGACCTCAACCACCGCCTCCGGGAACTCGAAAACAGAATGCGAGACGTGCAAAACAAGCGATTAGACGCCGTGGGAAACAAATAGGCCTTTTTTTAAGCCTCAATCGTTTTCGGTCCGCAATCACGGGATAATTGGATTATCCCGATATTTGAGGCTAAATTTGCCGACTTTCCAGCATTATGCTCAATATCAAACAGCAGACTATTCAGCGATCGGTAACCTTGTCAGGAGTAGGCCTTCACACTGGGGTTCAAACGAACATGACTTTTTTGCCGGCGAAACCGAATCACGGCATAAAATTCCAGCGTACGGACCTTCCTGGCGCCCCTTTCATTAATGCGGACTGTGACAACGTAGTGGACGTATCCAGGGGAACAACCATTGAACAAAGCGGCGCGCGCGTGAGCACTATCGAGCACACGCTGGCTGCCCTGGTTGGACTCGAAATCGATAATGTACTCATCCAGTTGGACGGGCCTGAATGTCCCATCATGGATGGCAGTTCGCGACAGTTTGTGGAAACGTTGAAAGAGGCTGGTACGGAAGAGCAGAACGCCCTCCGCGATTTCTTCGAAGTGCAGGAACCGGTCTTTTACCGGGAAGCCGCGCGCAATGTGGAAATTGCGGCGTTGCCGCTCGACGACTATCGCGTAACGGTGATGATCGACTACAATTCCCCGGTGCTCGGAAGCCAGCACGCGTCGATCACAGATATCCGGCAATTTGAAAAGGAGATTGCCTCTTGCCGGACATTTTGTTTCCTCCATGAGCTGGAAATGTTGTACAAGAACAATCTCATTCGCGGTGGAGACCTGAACAATGCCATTGTGATCGTCGATCGGGTGGTGCAGGAAAACGAACTTGAGAACATCGCCAAGATGCTGGGCAAACCAAAAGTAGCGGTAAAGCATGAGGGCATTCTCAACAACGTCGAACTCAGATATAAGAATGAACCCGCACGCCATAAACTGTTGGATATTGTAGGCGATCTGGCGCTTGCCGGCCGGCCTCTAAAGGCACAGGTACTGGCAGCCCGCCCGGGGCACGCCGCCAATGTGGCGTTTGCAAAGAAGTTGAAAAAAGCGATGGCGGAGGCGGATAAGCTCGGGCGCCCGAAATACAACCCGAGTCTGCCGCCAGTCATGGACATCAACAAGATTACGGCAACGCTTCCGCACCGATATCCTTTTCTTCTTATTGACAAGATCATTTATCTTGATAATGAAAGCGTCGCCGGGGTGAAAAACGTGACGGCGAACGAATACTTTTTCCAGGGTCACTTTCCGGGCAACCCGGTGTTTCCGGGTGTCCTTCAGATCGAGGCTATGGCCCAAATCGGCGGTATCCTCGTGCTCAACACCGTTCCTGACCCTGAAAATTACTGGACCTATTTCCTGGGTATCGAGAATATCAAATTCAGGAAGATGGTGCTCCCCGGTGACACACTGGTTATCCAGTGTGATCTCGTAGCACCGATCAAAAGAGGCATCGCTAAAATGTATGGACGGGCT
This sequence comes from uncultured Roseivirgaceae bacterium, assembly GCA_964551035.1. GTDB lineage: Bacteria > Bacteroidota > Bacteroidia > Cytophagales > Cyclobacteriaceae > Chryseosolibacter. Next base: position 24,850 of record CAZKBK010000010.1, read on the forward strand.
TTCGTCGGAAATACATTGGTGTGTGAAGGTACCATGACCGCAAGTATAGTCCGAAAAGATTCATGAGCAGATTTCCCCTGGCAAATGTCCATCCCGAGGCGAAGATTGGTGAGAATGTCACCATCGAACCATTTGCGACCGTTCAAAGGGACGTCGTAATCGGCGACGGCTCCTGGGTTGGACCAACGGCGGTGCTTTGGGACGGTTCCAGGCTTGGAAATAACGTGAAGGTTTTTCCCGGCGCTTCAATTTCATCCATCCCGCAGGATCTTAAATTCGCCGGTGAGAGAACGGAAACGATCGTCGGTGACAATACCGTCATCCGCGAATGCGTGACGATCAGCCGCGGGACGGTGGATAAGTACAGGACCGTCATTGGCAAGAATTGTTTGCTGATGGCTTATGTCCATGTCGCCCATGATTGCATTATCGGGAACAATTGCATTTTCGCCAATGCCGTACAGGTCGCCGGGCACGTCACCATTGATGACTGGGCCATCATCGGCGGCGCGAGCGCACTGCACCAGTTTGTCAAGGTTGGCGCGCACGTGATGGTTTCCGGCGGATCCCTGGTCAGAAAAGACATTCCGCCGTATACGAAAGCCGCGCGGGAACCCCTCACCTACGCCGGTGTCAACTCCATCGGCATGCGCCGAAGGGGATTTCCAACAGAAAAAATTTCCGAAATACAGGAAATATACCGCTATATCTTTCTGAAAGGGATGAACAACTCCAAGGCCGTAGAAGTGGTTGAAAATAAGATCTCCGAGAGTCTTGAGCGAAATCATATCCTCGATTTCATTAAGAGTTCAGAACGCGGCATCATGAAAGGATACGGGGCCGCCGACTAAGGGGCCACCCTTATCTCCGCTAACGCAATTATGCCTGAAAATACAGCGCCGACGGATCAGCCCGGGAATCGTCCCGAAGCCCATGCCATTGAGGGCATCACCGTTGTGGCGGACAGCCTGGGCAAGCGGTTCAATCGCGAATGGATATTCCGGGGCCTGGACTATGATTTCCCGGCGCGCGAAATGTATGCGATCACCGGACCGAACGGCTCCGGAAAATCGACGTTGCTGCAAGTGCTTTGGGGCCAACTCCCGGCAAGCACGGGCGCAGTCCGTTATCACCGCGGGTCCGTCGACCTCCCTGCGGACCAAATTGCGGCACACGTCGCCATTGCCGCCCCGTACATGGACCTAATCGAGGAGTTCACGCTGCGGGAACATCTCGAATTCCATTTCCGCCTGAAGGAAGTAAGGGGCGGGCATTCCATCGGCGACCTGTTGGACCTGTTCTATCTTACGCACGCGGCCGACAAATTCATCAGCAACTTCTCCTCGGGGATGAAACAAAGGGTGAAACTTGGCCTTGCCCTTTACACGCGGGCGGACCTGATGTTCCTCGACGAACCCGGTACAAACCTGGACCGCCAGGCCTTTGACTGGTATCACCACCACCTCGCCAAAGCCAGGGCAAAATCTACGATCTTCATCGCCTCAAACAACCCCGACGAGTTCCCTGAAGACGCGGTCAGGCTGTCGATGAAGGACTACAGGAAACGCACCCCCTGACCGATTGGCACCAAAATTTACCCGAAATTCCATGGACAAGCGCCTCTTCCCGGTTTTTCGGGGCTTTTCCCGTCGGAGCGGGCAAAAAGGTTACCTGCGGCGGCGATCCGCGATAAACTTTAACGCAAGATATAGCCATTGCATGCCGATTTATTATTTTTACTTTTCTGACTAGGACAACTGTAAAAAAGATGAAACTTATTAAAGGACTACTTTCACTCGTTTGCCTTGGAGCGCTTATTACACTATACACCGGATGCGATTCGGGCGATCCGGAGAAAAGTGAAGAACAGCAGCAACTTGAAAGCCTCGCCAGCACATGGAGTATCGCGACCGCAACGAATGCAGGCGTGGACCGCACCGCGGACTTTCCCGGGCTCGTATTGACGATCACCGGGTCCTTCACCAGTGATGGGGGAACGTACCAGTATTCCTTTACCGGAACGCGACCCAACCCAAGCCCGTGGCAGGAGAGCGGAACCTGGAAGTTCGGCCAGGATCCCAAACAGGACATTATCCGGGACCCCGGTACCGACCTCGAGATTCCCATGACCTACACGCTTTCGGGTGACCAGCTCAACGTCGAGTTCGTCGTCCCAGAGGGTTATGAATGCTGTCCGGGCAGTGGACGCATCGCATCGGTGGAAGGCACCTGGTCATTTACCTTCGCCAAGCAATAGATGCCGCGTAATCACCACAAAGGAAGGCCGAAAGGCCTTTTTTTGTTCACCCCATCGATCCCTGGCTATTTCAGCACAACGATCGTAACGCCGTCACCACCTCTTTCGACGTGCTCGTCCGACGTGGAGGCCACCTCCCGGTATTTTTTCAAGTGGGCCCGAACTACCTTTCGAAGCACGCCTTCTCCTTTGCCGTGAACGATTCTGACGTCACCCTGTCCGAGCAGGATGGCCGTGTCCATAAACTGGTCCAGCATGGGCACCACCTCTTCCACGCGCCTGCCCCTGACATCGAGCGTGTTTGAAAAATGTGCGCGTTTTTCGCTCATGTCGACCCCTGCGGCACCCATCCTGGGCGGGATGTCCTTCTCCACAGGGTGGCCCTGAACGCTCTCCAGGCGGCTTACATCGACCAAAGATTTAAGCTCCCCGAACTGTACGGAGGCGGTTTTCCCTTTGATGGCCAGCACCGTCCCGCTGCCGAGTTGTCCCGCAATGCGCACCCGGTCGCCTTCCCGGATCGGCTCCTGCACTTTTTTCTCCTTTCCTGCCTTGCGCTCCATAACGCGTTCAGAAAGCGCTTCGAGCCCCTTTCGGACCTTCAGAGTCTCCTTTTTTTCCGCGCGGTTCTCCCGAATATGCCGGATGGTCTTTTCAATCTCGCGGTTCGTTTGCCGCAATAATTCCGCAGCCTCCTCCCTTGCCTTCCCGAGGATATCGCTCTTGCGGGTTTCCAGGTCCGCCGACAGCGCCTGGTATTTGGACAGCGACTGTTTGAGCGCCTGCTCCTGATCCTGCATCGACCTGACCTTTTCGCTCATTTCCTGGCGCTCGCGTTCGAGGGAGCGCACGAGCTTCTCAAAGCCCGCCAGGTCTTTACCTACAAGCTTCTCCGCCTCGCTTACGGTCGCCTCCGGCAGTCCGGTCTTGCGCGCGATCTCCAGCGCAAACGAACTACCCGGCTTGCCAATGTCAAGGATATAAAGCGGCACGAGATTCTTTTCGTCGAATCGCATCGACGCGTTGGAGATGCCCTGACGCTGTCCAGCGTACAGCTTAAGATTGTAGTAGTGGGTGGTGGCAACCCCCCAGACCCGTTTCCGCAGCAACGCCTCCAGCACCGCCTGTGCGATGGCACCTCCGAAATCCGGGTCCGTTCCCGAACCCAGCTCGTCCACTAACACGAGGGAATTGTCCCCTGCGGCCTGAATAAACTTCGCCATGTTGCGAAGGTGGCTGCTATACGTACTCAGGTCATTCTCGATGGATTGCTGGTCACCGATATCAAGAAAAATATCGTCAAAAACACCTACCCGCGATTTTTCCGAAAGCGGAATCAACATGCCGCATTGAACCATGTACTGCAACAACCCAACCGTCTTGAGGCAGACGGACTTACCTCCGGCGTTGGGTCCCGATACCAGGAGCATCCGGTCGGAAGGATCAAGGCGGATCTGGAGCGGGACAACATCGCGTCTCACGGTACCTTTCGAAAAACTCAGTTGTAAAAGGGGGTGTCGCGCATTCGTCCAGGCCAGTTCCGGCCCGTCGACGAGGTCCGGGAGGTCCGCACTTATTTCCAGGGAAAACTTTGCCTTGGCGCGAATGAAATCAACCCATCCGAGAAAGGTGAACGCTGTCTGCAGGGCTGGAAGGTGCTCCCGCATGGCGTCCGTCAGGGCTTTAAGTATTGCAATGACTTCGCGTTTTTCGGAATGTTCCAGGTCACGGATCTCGTTATTGGTTTCAAGCATCTCCGCCGGCTCCAAAAAAATGGTCTGACCCGTGGCGGATTCGTCAAGTATAAACCCCTTCATACGGCGCTTGTGTTCCGCGAGTATCGGGATGACCAGGCGGCCCTCGCGAATCGTTGGCAAAGCGCCTTCCGGCACGAGCTTGTCATCGACGGCTTTTCTGAACAATTGATCCCCTTGTTTGCGGAGGAGCGCTTGTTCATCCCTTAGCCTTCGCCGGATTCGCGCGAGTTCAGGTGAGGCGTTGTCTTTCACCATGCCGTTGTCATCAATCCTGGAAGCGACCAATCCGGGGAGTTTTGTATCGATGGAAACGGGCTCGGCGAGCAGGTACAGTTCCGGATAAAGGGCTTGCGAGGTCTGAAGGAATTTCCGGCAGGCGACAATCGTCTCCAGTGCCTGAGCGAGGTTAAGAAATTCCTGCCCGTCGAGGTAGTTACCCTCAACGGCGATGCGGCTCAACCATTCCGCGCCGTCAAAGAAAAAACGCGAAGGAAAAGGTTCGCCCCTTTCAAGGATCAGGCGGAACTCGAGGTTTTGGCGGAGGAGCGGCCTTATCGACCGCGCGTCGGTGAGGAACCTCATTTCATCGACGTGGGTCGCACCGGCTTCCGTGAGGCAACGCGACTTGAGTCGCTGTCGGATGACATCGACACCCAATCTTGACTCAAACGACGCCGGAAAGATCATTGCCTTAGGGGCGAAACAACATCGGCGCGCTGCTCCCGCAACTGAAGGGAGTCTATGGCAATCGCATAGATCGTTTGCAATTCCTGCGGCCGGTTAGTATACCAGATATAAGACTTCTTCCACAAAGAATCAGCAACACCGGCTTTCGTTGCGATGTCGCCTTCCAGAAGCTTCATCACTTGCGTGGCGGAGTCGGATCTGAGGCCCATGCGTGAAACCTTTTCCTCCACAATATACATTTCGACGAGCACTGCGGCCATTTGCTCATGACTCAGGATTGCGTCAGGCTTCTTGTCGCCGCCGCATGATACCAGGGTCGCTGCCGCAAGGAAGAGCGCAAAATACTTAGCACAGATATTGAAGGAGCCTTTCACAATTGATAATTGCCAATTTGAAGAATGGGTGCGCAAAATACTCATAATTATTCTATTTTCGGGCCGTTCCATCTTTGGCTGATGTTTCCGATGAAACAAAGCGGCGATGTCGACCGTGATTATCAAATAGCGGGCCATGAAAGACATACTCAAGAAACTGAGGAAATACGAGATTCAGATCAGGAAGGCGATCAACAGTCAGATGCAGGGTGATTTCCGGTCTATCTTCAAGGGCTCGGGCCTCGAGTTTGACGACGTGCGGCCGTATCAGTATGGCGACGATATCCGGACGATCGACTGGAACGTCTCCGCCAAGGGTCACGGGACCTTCGTTAAAACCTTTCGCGAGGAAAAAGAACAAACCGTTTTTCTGATCCTTGATGTAAGCGCTTCGGAAGATATCGGCAGCCCGGGGCGTACCAAGGCCGATGTAGGGAAAGAGATTTGCGGTGTGCTTGCGCTGGCGGCCAGCAAAGAATCCAGCCACGTGGGATTGATATGCTACTCCGACGTGAAGGAGAAATACCTGAAGCCCACGAAGGGGCATTCGCAGGCCTATGAGATCATCGTCGCGCTGGCCAACCTCAAGCCAAGGTCGACGAGGACCAACCTGGGCAAGGCTATTTCCTTTGCGTTGAACACCGTCAAGCGCCGAAGCGTGATCATCCTGGTGTCCGATTTTATCGATGAAGGGTATTATCCCAACCTGAAATCGCTCGCGCGACGACACGACCTCGTCGCGATTCACATCAGCGACAAACGGGAAACACATTTGCCCAGCCTCGGTATCATTCCCGTGGTCGACAAGGAAACACACCGGACCCTTTGGATCAACACCTCTTTCGGCGATTTCCGGCAAAAAGTCGTCAACCGCTACGAGGGTCGGAAAGAAGAGCTCGCGCGTTTCAGCCGCAAGCATCAGATCAACTTCATTTCTCTGGATACCGACGAAGACTACGTCCCCAAGTTGCTTAAGTTATTCAAGGTCCGCAATAAATCATTGAAGACGACATGACCCGACCTTCGCGCGCTCCATACAGCTTTGTGCTCGCATCGTTGGTATGTCTCTTCACCGTCCCGGCGATTGCGCAGAACAACATCCGCCTGAACGCGGGATTTCTCGCCGACAGCCTGAAGATCGGAGAGGAAACGGCCTTCTACCTGAGTGCGCATTATCCACGGGAAGCGACCGTGCTCTTTCCGGATTCAACTTCCGCATATTTTCCGTTTGAATATCTCCGCAAGGAATTCTTTCCCACCGTCACCCGCGACAGCGTCAGCAAAGACAGCGCCGTCTATTACATCACCACCTTTGAGGTTGAACGCGTTCAATACCTTTACCTGCCCGTGTACCACGTCATGGCGGAAGACTGCACGGCATACTATTCGCCGACAGACAGTGTGCTGATCACGCAGATGGTGTCCAGCGTGCCGGATAGTGTGGGCGTCGCAGCCTTGCCGCTGTTGATGAATACGACGTATGAGCCGGTTCGTCACGAGTTTAACTATATTTTCCTGATTGCCGGCATTGGCGTTCTCGTAGTGATTGCCCTTGTCGTGTGGATTATCTTCGGAAAACAAATTCGCCGGTATTTCAGGTCGCGAACGTTGATCCGGAATCATGCAGCGTTCGTCACTAAATATGATGCCGTCTTGTCACAACTCGAAACGGCTTCGTCAGCCGGTAACATTGAAAGCGCGCTGTCGGTATGGAAACGCTACATGGAGCAACTGGAAGCCCGTCCCTATTCAAAATTAACAACCCGTGAGACGCTGGTGTTGCTGCGCGATGAAACATTGGGAAACAACCTGCGCCAGGTCGACCGGGCAATCTACGGTCATGGCGCCATGTTGGTCGAGCCGTTGGCGAGCCTGCGCGCCTTTGCCGATCAGCGATTCAACAAGAAATTGGAGGAGGTGAAACATGGGAAATGAGTCGATGAATTCCTGGCTTTCCCCCGAGTGGTTCTATCCGTCAACCCTGAAAGGCTTCAGTTGGGAGCACCCCGCATATTTGTACGCCCTGTGGGCAATCCCGCTGCTTTTCGTCGCGCGCTGGCTGCTGCGGCACTACTTCAACCAAAAGTTGCCGGTGGCCGTCTCTGAGCGGGATCTTCACGCGTCAGCCGTGAACCTGATTCGCTTTATCCCCGAACTGCTGATGATGCTTGCCCTGGTGTTCATCCTGACAGCGCTCGCGCGACCGCAGAAAACAAATGAAAAGGTCGAGCAGTGGACGGAGGGGATCGACATCATGATCGCGCTGGACATTTCCCAGTCGATGCAGATCGAAGACTTTTCCCCAAACCGTCTTGAGGCAGCGAAGAAAGTGGCTCGCGATTTCATCAACGGGCGTATTCAAGACCGGATCGGCCTGGTCGTATTTTCCGGTGACGCCTTTTCCCTGGCGCCGCTCACAACCGACTACGACCTGTTGCGCGCGTACATTGAAGAAATCAATTTCGACATGATCGAAAACAGGGGGACCGCGATTGGCAGCGCGATGGCCGTGGTGACCAACCGGATGCGCGAATCACAGTCAAAATCCAAAGTGTGCATCCTGTTGAGCGACGGCGACAACACCGCGGGTAACATTGATCCGATTACTGCGGCCGAGCTCGCAGCCGCGTTCGGCATCAAGATCTACACCATCATCGTGGGTAGAGAGGGACTCGTTCCTTTCGGGAAGGATTTTTTCGGCAGGCCGAACATGATTGAAAACACCGTGGACGTGACGACGATGAAAAAAATGGCCGAAATCGGCGGCGGCCAGTTTTTCCGTGCCACGGATAACGAAGCCCTGCAGCAAGTGTTTCGCCAAATCGATCAATACGAAAAGGCGGAGATACGCGAGACGCGGTTCAAAGACACGTCGGACTACTACCAGATCTATCTCCAATGGGCGATGGCGTGTTTTCTGCTCTGGCTCCTGATGAAATCGACCTTTGTGACCAACGTCCTGCAGGATTGACGGCACTCACATGAGGTGCAACTCGTCGGCCATAAAAATGAGCCGGCCACCAAAGATCACCAGTACCAGACCCAATACGAGATTCATCGCGCGGATGAAGCCTGGTGTCATTAGGTTGCGCAACTGCGCGGCGAGCTTTGCCTTCAACACGTCCGTTAAGAAAACCGTGCACACAATGGCGGAGAAATAGGGAATCGCGTCGGTTGACGTCACATACCCAAAGCGCGTAGTGGCCACGCCTACGGCGCCCAGCCAAAAAATAAGCACGGTAGGCGTAAGGCCGTTGACAATAAAGCCTTTCACGATCAGTTGCCAGGGGCTTCGTTCCTGCAGTTTTGCGGGGTCGTATTTGGCCAGTTTCCGGCTTTTTACGAGCAGATAGTAAAGACCCATGGTCAATAATACCCCGCCCCCAAAGTAGCCGAGGTATTCCCTGAAGTTGCCCTGGTCGAAGAGTTGTGAAACCCCGAGGTAGCAAACGGAAATGTAAAACGCGTCGCTGAGAGAAATCCCTATCGCCACGAACAAGCCACAGCGAAAGCCCCGTTCAATGCTTGTTTGCAAAAGCGTGAAGAATACCGGACCAATGAGGAAGGCGAGTACAACGCCCGAGATAATACCGTTAAGAAGGCTGTCCATTGGTGCGCGTTTTCAGGAAGCTTGTCCAGTCATCCAATTGGTTCTTTTTCATTACTCGCGGAAATTTGTTCTGACCGCCAACCTTTCCCTTGGATTCCAGCCAGTCGTAAAATGTCCTTAGCGGAAGAACATCGACATAAACTTCTCTCAAAGCCGCGCTGCGTTCGACGGCATAATCGTCGTTGAGTGTCTTCAGATGCTGATCCAGTTTCTCTTTCAATTCTCCGGAGTCGACCGGGTCATCGGTGCCGACAAACCAGTGATGGGCAAACAAGGAACCATGGGGTATTCCCGCCACGGTAAACTCCTGAATGGAGATATTCAGTTCGTTTGAGGCCAGCTGTACGGCTTTGTTCATATTGTCCACGGAGAGGTGTTCACCGCAGAGACTGAGGAAATGTTTCGTTCTTCCCGTAATCACGATCTCGGATTCGTCGCGCGAAATGAACCTGATCACATCGCCGATCAGATAACGCCAGGCCCCGGCGCAGGTCGACAACAGGATGGCGTAGTCCTTTCCTTCTTCCACTTCGTCGATAAGGAAGGTCTGCGCGTCGGGATGGGGTTCGCCATTGTGATCAAAGTTCTTTTCCTCGAACGGAATGAACTCGTAGAAGATGCCGTTGTTTGTCACCAGTCGCATGGACCGCCTGTTGGGATACGCCTGAAACGCGACAAAGCCCTCGGAGGCCAGGTAAGTTTCAATATAGTAGATCGGACGGCCGAGCAGTTTTTCGAAACTCTTCCGATAGGGATCAAACGATACGCCGCCGTGCACATATACCATCAGGTTGGGCCACACCTCATGGATGTGGCTTACGCCGTGATGATGGATAACCTTTTCCAACAGGATCTGTATCCACGCCGGAACGCCGACGATGATGCCGATGTCCCAATTGCGGGCGCTGATGGCGATCTCATTCAGCTTTTCATCCCAGTTTCGGTTTTTGGCGATCTTTTTTCCGGGCTTATAAAAATGCTGAAACCAGAACGGCAGCCTCGCCGCCTGTATTCCGCTCAAATCACCCTCGAAGAAGCTCCCATTCCGGTTGAGGTGCGTGCTTCCGCCCAGCATCATAATGCCGGCTTCAAAAAGCTCGGGCTGAAGGTCGTACTTCGACAGGGTCAGGATCTGCCGGACGCTCGTCTTCTGAATGGCCTTCGTCATGTCCTTGGTGACAGGAATATACTTTGAAGACGCCTCGGAGGTACCCGAACTCAACGCGAAGTATTTCACCCGCCCCGGCCAGCAGACGTTCTTGACTCCCTTTTGGGCAAGCTTCCACCAGTCGTTGTAGATCTTGTTATAGGTATGGATGGGCACATTCGCACAGAACCGCCGGTAGAATTCGCGATCATCCCTTCGGAAGGCAGCAAGAATCTCGCTGAAATGGTAATATTTTCCGAATTCCGTCACGCTGGCTGCCATCAGGAGTTCCTTCAACTCCTTTTTCTGCAGATCGAACGGGGAGGTATACTCCTGTTCCAGCATTTCGCGGATACGGATCCCTTTTTTTAACAGTGTCCCAAGGATCGCCATAAAAGAAATAACGCGCACGGCGGCGGATTCAAAAATAGGTATGAAATACCGATCTGGCCAATGATAAATTCCCTTAGTATTACATAAAAATTACGTCGTCCTCAAATCATGAGTATTCAAAGCAATATTCAGTCGCTTAAAGCCACCCTGCCGGCTACCTGCAAACTCGTTGTAGTCAGCAAAACCCAGGCTGCCGACAGCGTGACGGAGGCCTACCATACGCCCCACCGCGCCTTTGGTGAGAACAAGGTACAGGAGCTTGTGGGCAAGGCGGAGGCGCTGCCCCGTGACATCGAATGGCATATGATCGGCCACCTTCAGCGAAACAAGGTCAAGTACATTGCGCCGTTCGTCAACCTCATTCACGGCGTTGACAGCGCCAAACTGCTGGAGGAGATCGACAGGCAGGGCGAAAAGGTACAGCGCATCATCCCCTGCCTGCTTCAGGTGCACATCGCCGCAGAGGAGACCAAGTTCGGCTTTTCCGACGACGAACTTCGCGAACTCGTTTCATCGGACGGCGCCCGACAGCTTCGTCACATCCGTGTCCGCGGCCTAATGGGTATGGCCACCTTCACCGACAACACCGACCAGGTGCGGAGCGAATTCCGCGGCTTGCGGCAGGTGTTTGAACAACTGAAATCCTTCAACCTTCCGACTAATTTTTCGATGGAGGAACTTTCCATGGGAATGAGTGGCGATTATCGCATCGCCGTGGAGGAAGGCAGCACGATAATCAGGATCGGAACCGCTATCTTTGGCGAACGTCCCAGGAAACCTGAATGAAGCTTAAAACCACCCTGATCATCGGCACTTCCCTGGCCGGCCTCGCCGTGGCGACCGGCGCCTTCGGCGCGCATGCCTTGAAGGAACAACTCCTGCTCACGGGCAAAAAGGACGTTTTTGAACTGGCGGTGCGTTACCAGTTCTATCATGCTTTCGCGATGATCTTTACCGGTATCCTGATGAGCACCTTTACCTCTAACCGCTTTCGATACTCGTCGTGGTGCTTCATGCTGGGGATTGTCTTTTTTTCCGGAAGTCTTTACGCGTTGTCGCTGACCGGCATTTCCATATTGGGTGCCATCACACCTGTCGGTGGCGTTTTCTTTATCCTGGGGTGGATATTCCAACTCCTCGGCATCATTAAAAAGTAGGCCAAAAAAAAGGTCTTCCATTGGAAGACCTGTATGAAGTGTCCATGCCGCCTACTTCTGCGGAGGCGAATTCTTCGGTAAAATATTGGTTGTAAACGAAACCTGGTTGCCATCCGTATTGACGGCATTCGACACGATGGTCACAGGCTTGTTTTGTTTGCCGAGTTTGCCGGTGCTGTTAAATGCCACGGTAAGTTCGCCCTTTCCTCCCGGCGGGATCGGCTCCCTGGGATAGCCTTTCGGAACTGTACAGCCGCACGTTACCTGTACATTGGTAATGATGAGCGGCTCATTGCCTGTATTGGTGAAATGAAAGGTGTGCTCCACCTTGTCGCCCTGTACGATGTCTCCAAAATCATGCGTCTTCTTATCGAAGGTGATTACCGGGCCATCTTCCTTCTGCCCGGCTTCCTGCGCGAACACCGTGGCCGCCATCCCAAGCATGAAAACGAGTAGCAAATACTTTCTCATACGCTCTAATTTTTTACAAATTTAAAAGAATTTACAGTTTACCACACAAAATACACCTCAAACATCAGGCCGTGTGCGAATGGCCACAATAATGACGCAAACGATGCTGCTATCAATGGTTTGGACCGAGAAATAGTAACCCGCATGGACCAGGAAGTCGCAAATCGGTATGGTCGGCAGGTGAGGGTTCGGGCCTGTGGCCTGTGTTGGGACAAGCGGGGAAACCTGCTCCTGGTAAACCACCGCGGGCTCACGGCCGGGGATTTCTGGGCGCCGCCCGGCGGAGGTGTCGCGTTTGGTGAAAGCGCGGAAGCGGCACTGCGCCGGGAATTCCGCGAGGAGACGGGCGTTGAGATCACACCGCAACAATACCTGTTTACCTGCGAGTTCATCCGCCAGCCGTTACACGCAATCGAGTTGTTCTTTGAAGTGTCGCTCAACGCGGGCCGGGTGCGTACCGGGACAGACCCTGAACTTCAGATCATCAGCGACGTCCGTTTTTTCTCAGAGGAAGCCTGGAAGACCATTCCCGAAACGCAACTTCACGGCATTTTTAAGCGCGTAAGCTCGGGCACGGAATTGAGGAATTTACGCGGTTTTTTCACGATCTAGGCATTTTCTGTCTTCATTATGCCCGTTAAAATCTTTAATATTGTAAGATAGACAGGAACCCCTAACGACGATAAATTGCACACCACCGCGCTCAATTATAAACTGATCAAGAAAATAAAGGATGAGCGTTTCGATGTGGACCTCATTCAACAGTACGACCTACTGGTCCATATCGGAGCCCGGGATTTGCAAGTGGGGGTGGTGGACACGCAGGAAAACCGTCTCCTTCTTCTCGAGGACTATGTCTTTCCAAACATTTCGTCGGCGGATGATCTGTTGGAAGTGCTGCAAGAATTGTTTGAAGCGCACGCTTTTCTGACAGCAGCGTTCTGGCGTACGATAAAAATATCGATAAAGAACAACAAGTTCATACAGGTGCCCGATGGGTTGTTTGTTCCTGGCGAAGAACGGGAATACCTCAAATTCAACGCGCGCCTTGATGACGATGAAACGGTTTTATCGGTACATAATAAGCGCATTCAGGCCGTCACCATTTTCGCCGTTCCTGACCACCTTCACCACTGGCTGCAGTCGGTTTATCCCAACAACGCGCCGATATTCATGCACCAGTCCGCCGTGCTCATCGAGGTGATCACCGATTTCTCCGTCCACCGCAGGGATAATCCGCTTTTTGTATACGTTGACCGCTTCAAGCTTCACATTGTCGCATGCAGGCAGGGAAAGCTCCTGTATTACAATCAGTTCATCATCCGCCAGTTTTCCGATTATATACGGTATATCATGCTGGTGTTGAAGTCGATGGATCTCGATCAGCGAACCAGCCGGGTGATGCTTTGGGGTTATATTGGCAAGAGTTCCCTTCACTATCGTGAATTTTACAAATACATCAGCAATGTTACTTTCGGTCAGCGTCCCAAGCACCTGAACTTTGGATACATGTTTGACGAAGTGCAAGACCACCACTTTGTCGACCTCTATGCCATGGATCTGTTGGGCGCCCGACGCGGCTGATCGCAACCATCCTAACTGACCTGTCAAATGGCTGAAAAGAAGATCGCACTGTTCCCTGGCTCTTTTGATCCGTTCACCCGCGGGCACGAAGATATTGTGTTGCGTGGTCTTCAGATGTTCGACGAGATCATCATCGCTATCGGCTACAACAGCCAGAAGAGTTCACGCTATTTTGCCATCGAACTCATGGTGTCGCGGATTGAAAAGGCTTTCGAAAAATATTCGTCGATCAAAGTGCTCACGTATGCGGAGCTCACCGCGGAACTTGCCCGAAAACACGGTGCGGGCTTCCTGTTGCGCGGCCTGCGCAACACCACGGACTTTGAGTACGAGAACAGCATTTCGCAGGTAAACAGGAAGCTGAATGAAGAATTGGAATCGGTATTCCTGATCACCTCACCCCAATTTGCCTGGATCAGTTCATCGATTATCCGCGAGGTGCATCGCTATGGCGGCGATGTCAGCGCTTTCCTGCCCTACCGACTCTAATCAGCGCGCGGGCTTGACCTCCTGCTTTTCGTAGTACCGCTCAAAGACGTGGCTGATGGACTTATAGGAATGCCCGAGGGCGTGGTACACCTCCTTGGGACTCATCCATCGCGCCTCTTCGATATCCTCGACGGTGGCCGGCTTCATCTTGGTATCGTCAATACTTTCCATAAGGAACCACCGCGTCTTCTTCAGCATGGCCCGCTTGTTCATGGTGTAGGTATGCCACGTCGTGCAGATCTTGAAGGTGAGTTTCACGGTAACGTTGCACTCTTCCTCCACTTCACGCACCGCAGTCTGCCGGTAGTTTTCGTTCTTTTCTTTCTTGCCTTTCGGGAGATCCCACTTCTTCAACCGGTAAATCATGAGGAACTTTTCCTTCTTGCGCACCAGTCCGCCCGCGGCTTTGACAACTTTAAACTTTTTCTTCAGGAACTTCTTTATGGCGGCATCGTCATGAACGGACACGATCAGCGTGAGCAGGCTCGTGGGAACCTTGGAGTTGAGAAATCCGAGGAGCGTGTCAAAGTGCGTTTCATTTACATTAGTGACCCAGACGTGGTGAAGCAACCCCGCATGGGTAATAGGCTCTTTGGCGGCATCGATAACATGATTATAGCGTCCTGGATCGGGATCTTCACCTGGCGGCAGAATCAGGACAGGAATGTCGTTGATGAAAATGATCATTCATTTCGCAGTAGAACCCCGGTTCGCAAAAGAATAAAATAATCGCAAGGGGGCAAGGACTTTGAAAGAATTTTTGGACGAATCGGGGGGCAGTCTTCCCTGCTGACAGAATGTGGCATTCGCGAAAAACGGGTACGCGCACCAAGCGACATTTGTTTTGCATAAGGGGAATTACCTCTATTTTTGGGCATGCCAATCATTAAAGTGTTATCCTCCACCGCCGAGTCGGTTGCCATTGAACTCCTTAGCATTGAGGCGATCAAATTGAATACCGCAAAGCCCTTTACCTGGAGTTCGGGCTGGAAATCGCCCATCTATTGCGACAACCGGCTTTCGCTCTCTTACCCGGCTGTCAGAACGATGATAAAAGAAGGCCTTGCAGCTGCCATTCGCGAGCACTATCCCAGCGCCGAGGCGATCGCCGGGGTGGCAACGGCCGGCATTGCGCAGGGCGCACTCGTGGCTGATGCCCTTGACTTGCCGTTCCTTTATGTGCGCCCCAAACCCAAGGAGCATGGAATGGAAAATCTCATCGAAGGAAAGGTCACGAAGGGCCAGAAAATTGCTGTCGTCGAAGACCTCGTCTCTACCGGCGGGAGTTCGCTGAAAACCGTTGCGGCGCTCAGGGACGCCGGGGCGAAAGTGCTGGGGATGGCCTCGATTTTCAACTATGGATTTGATATCGCAACCCGGAATTTTTACGAAGCGGATGTCTCGCTGGTGAGCCTCAGCGACTATGGCTACCTGCTGACGCAGGCGCTGAACGAAAAATACATCACCCCTGAACAGGTGACATCACTCAAGGCGTGGCGTGTGGACCCCGCAAACTGGAGCCGCTAACGGCTCCTCCGGGCGCCGGCGCGTTTGGACGACTAGGCCCCATTTAATACATTTACCGCCAATTATTGATCCACATGCAGGAAATCCCTAAGAAAGTCACGGAAATATTGGTTGAAAAGCTGGGCATCGCCGAGTCGGAGATTACGCCGGAAGCCAACTTCGTTAAAGACCTCGGCATCGATTCCCTTGACTATGCTGAAATCGTGATGGAATTCGAGCAGACTTTCGATATCCGGATTCCCGATGACGACGCGGAAAAACTTCAGACTTTCGAACAAGCGGTCCGATATATCGAAGAGAAGTTAAAAAAGTGACCTTCAACCCCCATCGGTTTCGAAGTAGCTCCATAACCGCGTCGCTTTGCCCGATGTTTCCCTGAGCAGCGGTTGCGTGATCTGATGGTTCTTTATCGAAGCCAGGCTCCAACCGCTTCGCGAGCTATCCCACAGTACGACGTGCTTCTCCGATCCGATCATCACCACATCCATTTCGTATAGCTCGTCCTCGTTCCTGTCATGGAGTCCCGTGAACTGCAAAAGAACATGGTCTTTCTTAAACAGCTCCCCTTTTGCACATTCGATGTTGTTGAGCCGCATCAGCAGCTTCGTCTCCCTGTTCCACGCTTTGAAAACGAGCTTGCGGGGTGAGAAAAAATCCATTTATGAGAAATTTAGTAACGTTGGACTGTGAACAACGAAGTTAAAAACGTTCTCTTCATTGTCAATAAATTTGCCGGCGGCCGCCACCATCGCGATCTTGACACGCGCATCGCGCGCGTGTGCCACCGCACGGGCGTCGCAGGCGCTGTTGCCTTCACCGCCCACCCGGGCCATGCGACGAGTCTGGCCATGGAAGCCCGGCAGTCCGGGCACTTTCAATGGATCATTGCCGTTGGCGGCGACGGGACGGTCAATGAAGTTGCACAGGGGCTCCTGCACAGCGACATCCCCATGGGCATCTTGCCGATCGGGTCGGGTAACGGCCTGGCCAGACATCTCCGCATTCCCGTTGATCCCGACGCTGCGCTGGCACGGTTGTTCGAAAGCAGTATTGTCGATATTGACGCTTTTCACATCAACGGCAAGCTTTCACTGAATGTCTCGGGCATCGGATTCGACGGCCACATTGCACACCTCTTCGGGAAAAACGACAAGCGCGGGCTCGCCGGGTATGCCGGCAATGTGTTGCGCGAATACTCGGCCTTCCGTGAATTTTCCGCCGAGATCGTTACGCCCTGGGAAACCCGGCGCCTAAGCGCCTTCGTCATCGCCGTTGCCAATTCATCGCAGTATGGAAACAACGCACGCATTGCACCGCTGGCATCCGTACGAGACCAGCGCCTGCACATCACCATAGTCAGGAAGATTCCCCTTTACCGGATCGACCAGGCGTATCAACTTTTCGCGGGAAACGCGCACCGGTCACCTTTCTGTGAAACGATGACAACGGACCGCCTGTCCATTCATCTCGACAAACCCATGGCCTCCCATGTCGATGGCGAACCCGTTACGGCCCATACCTCCTTTGACATAGCACTGAGCCCGCTGTGTCTCAGAATGGTCACCCCGGTGGCGCCCGAAAAACTCTCCTACCTTTGATCTTCGGTGTGGACCAGTGGCGTAATTCCCGTAAAAATACCCCCCGATGGGTTAAGACACCGACCGTCAGGATTCCGTTTAATACGCTTGAAACAAACCAATCATGCTATGAAAAAACTTCTATCCACCGTTGTACTACTGGGCCTCTGGGTCAGCGCCTTCGCGCAACTGGCCCTGCCGCCGAGTGGTGACAATCAAAAGTCGAGCGTGACGCAATGGATCGGCCCCGTTTCCGTCACCATTACCTACAACAGCCCTAATGTTACCGGTCCCCGCGGCCAGGACAGGAAAGGGCACATCTGGGGTGAACTCGTTCATTACGGCTTTATCGATCAGGGCTTCGGTCCGGCTAAGGCGGCTCCGTGGCGCGCCGGTGCGAACGAAAACACCACCATCACTTTCTCGCACGACGTCAAAGTGAATGGCCAAGACCTAAAGGCCGGAACCTATGGGCTGTTCCTTTCCGTGGCAGAAGAAGGGCCCTGGACGTGGATCTTTTCAAAGAACGCAAGCAGTTGGGGCAGTTATTACTATAACGAAAGCGAAGACGCATTGCGCACAACATCGGTGCCCCAGGATGCGGCCTATACAGAATACCTCACCTTCGGTTTCGATGAACGGGAAAGCAACCTCGCCGTTGCCTATCTGCAATGGGAAAACAAGAAAGTACCTATGAAGATCGAGGTCCCCAATGTCAACAATATCTACGTCGGTATGATCCGGAACCAGTTGAGAAGTAATGTGGGATTTGATTACCGGAACCTGATGCAGGCCGCACAATTCGCCGCCAGAAACAAACTGGCCCTTGATGAAGCCCTGACCTGGGCGGATGCCGCGATCAATCCCCCGTTGGGTGTTGAAGAGTTTGCCTCCCTTCAAACGAAAGCCATGGTGCTTCGGGCCATGAATCGCAACGACGAAGCTGAAACCATAATGAACCGCGCCATCAACCTTCCGACGGCATCCGTTGGCGCGATACATCAGTATGGCCGGATGCTGCTCAGCGAAGGGAAGGCCGAAAAGGCCATGGAAATCTTCAAATTCAACCGCAAGAAAAATCCCGATGATGCCTTCACGACGCTCGTAGGTCTTGCGCGCGGCTACGAGGCAATTGGTGACAAGAAGAATTCCGTGAAAAGCTGGGAAGCTGCGATCAAAAATCTCCCCGAAAATCAGAAACAGAATCTTGGGTATTACGAAAGCGAACTCAAGAGGGTGAAGGGAGGCGCCTAACGCGCAAGGAAACCAATCTTTCAAAGTCCCGTGGCATTCGCCATGGGATTTTTTTTACAAGCCGCTAACGCCGCCCGAAACAATGAACTTCATTGCCGCAGGGCCGGAGATGTCGAGCGGTTTTATGTTCTCCTTTGCAACAAAGTAGTGGAAGCCGGACAACGCATAGGAGTGCGGGAAGTAAACCACCACCATCTCTGCGAGGCCGAGACCGGAAAGGTCCGATTGGGTGATAAATCCCAACTGGTACAGTTCATTGTCTTTGTTGATCCGTACGAGTACCGGCTTATTGAATTTCTTCTTGTCTCCGACAAAGGCGTTGAGGAGATCTCTCACGGTTGAATAGATCAGCTTCACAATCGGGATCTTGTTCATTCCCCGGTCAAACCATCCGTCGATGGTTTTGAATACATAGTTCGTTGAAAGGTAGCCCAGCGAGGTGATGATCGCGATGATAATGAGGAATCCGAGACCAGGGTAGGGCAAAGCCAGTTGGCTGTCGAGCCATTGAAAGGAGATAAATACAAAATACGCGGTGGCCACCAGGGGCACAATGAACAGGGTCCCGCTAAAGAAATAACGCAGGAGCCTTCCTGCAATAAGTTTCATGCCTGCAAGTTAGGAAGTCGTGGGAATTTATTTGTGCGAATTTTCCATCAGGGTTGGATCGCGCGGGAGATCGCCAGTCTGACTACTTCGTCGACCTGCTCATCGATCGCGATGTGGGTGGTGTCGATCACAATGGCGTCGTCCGCCTGGCGCAGGGGGCTTTCGACGCGGGTGGTGTCGATCTTGTCGCGCCGGACGATGTTATCGACCACCTCGTCAAGGTCGACCAGTTGCTGTCGCTCCAGGAGTTCCCGCTGTCGGCGGAATGCCCTTACCAGGACGTCGGCGGTCATGAACAACTTCAATTCGGCATTGGGGAATACCACAGTTCCAATGTCGCGGCCATCCATAACGACGGCTTTCTCGCGTCCAAGACGACGCTGCTGCGCGACCAGTGCCTCGCGCACCTCACGAATGGCGCTCACCTCGCTGACGAATTCCGAAACCCGCATTTTGCGGAGGTCGCCCTCGACATTCAAGCCATTCAGGTAGGTTTCAGACCTATTTTGCGAATTAACCCTGAAAGAGATCTCGATCTGCGGCAACGCGCGGGCGATCGCCCTTGGATCGCTGAGCGCCACATGGTGATCCAGGAAATAGAGCGTTACCGCGCGGTACATGGCGCCGGTGTCGATATAGCGGTAACCCAGGATACTGGCTACGATCTTGGCCGTTGTACTCTTACCGCATGCCGAATAGCCGTCAATCGCAATAACGATCTTCCTGAGATGCATTAACAATCCTTTAACGGACAGGGGATCGGCTTTCCCGGCTTAAGCCGCTTTTTCTTGGTTGAATGGGCCGATGCACATCCTTCCGCGATCACGATTATGAGCGCCAGCAGAAACAATATCAGAGAGCGAAATCGCAAGGCCGTAATATTTGGTTCGCGGTAAAAATAGAAAAAAGAATCAAACCTTCACCCCGAAAACGACGCCACCTTTGCACAACATCGGCGGACCACCATCGTTGGCGCTTTTTGTCCGGATCGAAAGATTCCCGTTTCAAAAAAAATTCTTTACCTTCCCCGAAACCAGACATACAGAACATGGAACCCAAGGACGACGACGGAAAAGCAGAAAAAACCTTCGGCACCTTCGGCAAGAAGGTCGATCAATTTATGACGGAATTGCATGAAGCAAGCGATAAGCTCGAACACGAATTCCGCAACAAGTATGAAGAATTGAAGCAGTCGGCCGAAAAGGCTAAGCAGGAGGCCAACAGCAACGAACGCTGGAAAGAAGTGGAGAGCGCCCTGCGAAAGGCGGGCGATGAACTCGCCAACGCCTTTCGGGCAGCATTTTCAAAGCGCGATAAGAACGCCTGACGGCCGGATCATATTCGCACCACCTTCCATTTGCCTTTCCTGAACAGGACTATTGCCGCGATGGCTATGGCCGATTCCGCGGTAGCAATAGCGACGTAAACCCCCGATGACCCTGTTTCCATGACCATGGCAAGCAGGTACGCAAGGGGGATCTGAAACAACCAGAATCCCACCAAATTGATCAGCGTCGGCGTGCGCGTATCCCCGGCGCCGTTGAATGACTGAATGATCACCATGCCGTAGGCGTAAAATGCATAGCCGAGACATACGATCTGCAGACATCGCATGCCGTGAAACAGCACCTCGCTGTCCGTGGTAAAGAACATGAGCATGGGCCTTGCGAAGAAAATGAACAACAGACCCACCGCACCCAGAAACATCATGTTCAGGAACGCCGCCCGCCAGACGGAGCGCTCGGCACGGTCGGGTTCTCCGGCGCCAGGGTTCTGACCCACCAGCGTCGCAGACGCGTTCGCCATTCCCCATGCCGGGAGGATGGCAAAAACGATAAGACGTATGGCGATGGTATACCCGGCCACCGGGGCGCTGCCGAAACTCGAAACAATCCTCACCAGAAAAATCCAACTGGCCGAACTGATCAGAAACTGCGCCATACCCCCGGCGGAAACCTTGATCAAACGGACAACGATCTCCGGGCGGAAGCCCACATTGGAGGCGCTCAATTTCAGCAATCCGTTGCCCCTGGCAAGGTGATAGCACTGGTAAGCGACTCCGCAACCGCGCCCCAGCGTGGTCGCCATGGCAGCGCCTTCGACTCCGAATGCGGGAATGGGCCCAAGACCAAAAATCAGAATGGGATCCAGGACCATATTCAGGATATTGGCCAGCCATAGCGAACGCATCGCCAGGGAAGCATCGCCGGCGCCACGGAATATCGCATTGATGAGGAACAACATCATGATGGTGACGTTGCCGGTGAGCATCCATTGGGTGTACCCCACGTTATGCCGAATCAGGGCCTCACTCGCCCCCATGAGACGCAAAACGTCACCGGAGAAGAATATTCCCACCACCGTAATCGCCACGGAGATCGAGATGCCGATATAGAGCGCCTGAACGCCGGCAACAGCGGCGGCTTTGACGTCTTTTTCGCCAACCCTTCGCGCCACCATCGCGGTGGCGCCCATGCTGAGGCCGATGGCAATGGAATAAACCAACGTCAGGACCGACTCCGTTAACCCTACTGTGGCAACGGCGTCGTTGTCATTGAGCTTCGACACAAAGTATACGTCGACTACCGCAAACAGTGATTCCATCACCATCTCGAGAATCATGGGGATCGACAACATAAAGATCGCCTTGTCCACACCGAGGCGCGTGTAGTCCTGTTGTTCTCCCCTAACAGCTTGTTTAAATAAACGCAGGAATGACCCTGCTTTCCTGAAAGCAGACATTTCTAAAAAGATTGTAAAATGAAAAAAAGAAACCCGGAACGTAGTAGTAGGACCGCCTGATTGGGTCAGGCGACTTGTCGAACCTTTAAGGTATCGTGAAGACAAGTTACAATGGTGGGCTTCATGGGCTTAAAAATAAAACAGATAAGGCCGTTTACGGGAAAAGGCGTTCAAGGGTTAGTATTTCTTCACTATTCCTCAAAAAAAAAAGGGAAGCCACCCGGTAGATGGCTTCCCAATAAACTTCAAACTTAAAACTTCAACTATTCACGGTGGGCGCCGGTGCCGTAGTAAACGTCGTTTACATACGTGATGCCGGGCTTCGTCTCCATGGCAGTGCCCTTCGTGGCGCTGAAACGCACAGCAGTTCCGGGTGTGTTGCCATCGAGGTATCCGCTACCGCCTTCAACCACGGTAATGCCCGTGATCTGACCGTTGGCCACGGTAGCGGTTGCAGATGCGCCGCCGCCATCGCCTGTAATCAGCACGCGCGGCGCGCCGGCGAAGTCATGACCGCCATCCGTTACCGTGAAGCCGGTAATCACGCCATCCGTCACGGTAGCGTAGGCGACGGCGCCCGTACCGCTCAAGAGTTGTACATCAGGTGCGGAGGTGTAACCGCTTCCAGGGTTTGTTACCTGGATACCAACAACCCTTCCGCCTGACATGACGGCGGTGCCCGTTGCGCCGGAACCATTGCCACTGTTGTTGGCGCCGATCACGACGGTGGGGGGATACGCATAGTCAGTTCCTTCGAAGACAATATCAAAGCCAGTGACTTCGCCGCCGGCGAGGAACGACTGCGCAGTCGCACCCGAACCGGTCGTTAGCGTCACGGTCGGCGTTCCGGTGTAACCCGATCCTGCATTGGTAATCTGGATACCGGTTACCTCACGCGTATTGGCGTCGATGCTTGCCACGCCCGTTGCCCTGACGCCATTGGCGCGGTCCGGGGCGCTGAAAGTAACCACAGGGGCATAGTTATAGTTTGAGCCCCCCGTTACCGCGACTTCGTTTACAGACTGACCCGAATAGAACGCCGACGCGAAGGCCTGAACACCTCCCGCGGGAGGAGCAGCGATGGTCACAGTCGGGTCACCAATGTATCCAAAGCCCGGATCGGTGATCGTGATTGAGGTTACGCGGCCCTGTGCGTCGATGTTTGCAGTGCCCGTTGCCGTAACACCAGTCACACCAGGGATGGTGGGAGGCGCTGCAAAGGTTACTGCGGGGGCGGCAGTATAGCCCGATCCGGAATTTGTGATCGCAGTACCGATCACCGTACCGTTGGCCTGCAAACCTGCCGTAGCAGCCGCGCCTGTACCGGAAACGATCGAAACTGTCGGCTGGAAGACATACCCAGTACCACCATTAGTGACCGTAATTGCGGTTATCCGTCCTCCGGTAACCGTAGCCGTTGCTTCGGCATCCTGTCCTCCACCGCCGGTGATGACCACGCGGGGTGTTCCATTGTAATTTGAACCTCCATCGACAACGCTGATGCTCTCAACACTTCCCGTGATGGACGAAATAACCGCGGTGGCAAATGCCGGAGCGCCAAATGACTGGAACGCGACGTTAACCGACGAGCTCGCAGGTAAAGCCGCCAGCGGTCCCGCGCCAGAGTTGTCGTTGAAAACCGCTCTTCTCACGATGGTACGCTGGCCGTCGACATCATTTTCAAAAAGCGTTTGATCGGCGCCGAGCTCCGAGTATTCAAGTTCGATCGGCAGTCCATCCATTGAGGCCGGAACCACGATGGTGTAGTTTCCACCTGCGACGCTGCCAACAACGCCGGCGGTGTAGGACGCCTGAATAATTTCCCCTACATACATCAAGTCACACCCACATGCAGGCGTGTAGATATTGTCGACCGAAGAAGTGAGAAACTTGTCGGAAAAATCATTATCGCTTGCATCGATATGCGCTAGCACGGTGGTTCCATCGGGTACAAGTTCGCGTGTCTTGTTGGTGAGGTCCGTTTCAAGGGTTGCCCTTCCTGTCAGCGTGGCGGTGTTCTGCCCCGTAGTCGCGAAGAGCGGGATCAGGTTTCCTACGAAATTGATTGAACCGTTACCGGTGGAATCGCTGATGCTAACGGCGGAAATGTAGCTGGCCGTGGTGTATCCTTCCCTGCGAACGGTGACATTGACGGCGCTCCTGAAAAAGCCGGTAAACACGACAACGCCGGAGGCGTCCGTGGTGTCTGTCTGGGTTTTTCCGAACTGGCTGATGGTGACCGTGGCGCCGGACACAGCAGCCTCTGTGCGTGCCGCACGGCCATAGCCTCCAGGGCCGTTGTTGATCGACGATGCGGAGGCATCAACGACGGTGATGGCGTAATTCACAGCACCGGCGGCATTGATCCTCGTCAGCGAATCGCTGATGCGGAGAGAATCTTCCAGGTACCGTATCTGATCCTCTCTTAACTCGCTCAGCGTGGGATCCTTTTCCTCATCGCAGGACCAGGTAATTGCTGCGCATACGGCCACAATGGCCGCCATCACAACAAAGTGGGGTTTGTTCCTTCTTTTCATAGTGTACGTATTTGCATATGCTGGTTAAAGATTAAACAGGGTTGCGGTCAGGCTGATACTCAGCGTGGCCAGGTAGAGTTTATCGCCCCATTGGTTATGGGTGCGGTGCATTGAAGGCAACAACGACGTTTGCGCCTTGTTCACCTGATTGTAGTTGTACTGATAGCGAACTTCGATGGATACCGGCGTTTCGCCGAATCTCACATCGGCGGCAACAGCCCCGATGAATCCGTACTGGTGGCGGTTGATAAAGGGAGTGAAATCCGTTGCACCCTCGTAGGCCATCGGTTCGTAGCC
Source organism: uncultured Roseivirgaceae bacterium (assembly GCA_964551035.1). Taxonomy (GTDB): domain Bacteria; phylum Bacteroidota; class Bacteroidia; order Cytophagales; family Cyclobacteriaceae; genus Chryseosolibacter. The sequence goes on from CAZKBK010000010.1 coordinate 49,319, forward strand.
ATTGACATGAATGACATTGTTGTAGGTCTCCCGCGCGTAAACCGTATAGCTGTAGAAACCGCCGACGATCAGCTTCGGCTGAAACCCACGCTCTAACAGAGACGGAAGGCCTAATTCAACCAATACCGGGACCGCGGCGTTGTGAAACGCAACGCGCACGCGGGAACGGTCGAGGTAGGGATAAATTGCGGTATAATCAATGATATTGGCCCCTTGCTGCACGTAGAGCAACTCAAGGCGCGCCGTGAGGAATGAAAGGGGCTGATACCGGAATACACCGCCAGCGTTAAAACCAGGAACGGCATCGAAGGCATCATCTCCTCTGAACGAATTGATATTGTGACCGCCTCTGACGCCAACCAGGAGTTGTGCTTGCGACGCACTGGCAATCAACACAATGCCCACCGAGAACATTAAAGACCGGAACAACTTCATGGGGTTTTGGTTTAATGATGTAAACCTAGCGTGATTTTACGTTTCTCAGCATACCAAGTTCTGGGTATTTTTCCTACCACACCTCACTGAATGCTGTGAAGAACGGGGTACAATGTTACGGCTTCCTCCCTTCCCAAAAAAAAATAGACGTAACAGATTCGTTGGCACGGATGCGAACCATGCTGCGTAGCGTACCGAAAATACGGGCGGGGTCAACGCTTCTCTCAGGTCATTGAATCACGAAGCCACATCGTGGTTTTCGTTTGCGTCGCGGGCAAAATGAATTCAACCATGATTCCCATCGAAGCCACATGCAGTTCATCTGACCGAAGCACAAAGATGATTTCCTGCCGGAAAAAAAGATCAGATCGACCACGACCCGGAAGGGCGGACGCCCTTCGTAAAAGAAAACATCAATACCGATGCGAACGTATCGGTCGTGCGCATGCGGAAAGGGAAGTGCCTTACCGGACGTAAATCGTCTTTGCGTTGACAAACTCACGAATGCCGAGCTGCGATAATTCGCGGCCGTACCCTGATTTTTTTATTCCCCCAAACGGGAGGCGTTGGTCGGAACGCATAAGGGAATTGACGAACACACAACCGGACTCAATTTCACGCGCAACGCGTTCGCCTCTTTCAGGATCGCGTGTCCACACGGAAGCGCCGAGTCCATACCGGCTCAGGTTAGCCATGGTGATCGCCCCGGCTTCATCCTTTACGGTAATGACCGCGGCCACGGGTCCAAACATCTCCTCGTCAAACGCCACCATTCCAGGCCTGACGTTGTCGAGCAGCGCGGGTTGGTAGTTGCAGCCATCGCGCGTTCCGCCCATCAGCAACTTCGCCCCTGCATTCACTGACGCGTCCAATTGCTTTTCGAGCTGTTCCGCCAGGTCGAGCCTGGCGAGAGGACCGGTGGTTGTAGAGGGATCGAGCTGATTGCCTTGCTTAAGGGCCGCGATCTTTTCCCGGAAGAGCGCAGTGAACGCATCCTTTGCTTTTTCCACCACGATGAATCGCTTTGCGGCAATGCAGGACTGCCCTGCGTTCTGCATGCGCGAGGTAACGGCAATGTCGGCCGTGTAGTCCAGGTCGGCGTCTTCCAAGACAATGAAGGGATCGCTTCCGCCGAGTTCCAGGACCGTTTTCTTTAAGTGCTTTCCGGCCGCGGCAGCGACCTGCGTTCCGGCGAACTCGCTACCGGTAAGGGTCACGGCGGCAATCTCGTTCCGGGCGATTACAGCCTCTACCTGCTTCGAGCCGATGAGTACCGATTGAAACACCCCTTCCGGGAAGTCCGCTTCCAGAAATACCCTTTCGATCATCATCGCGCACTGGGTGACGTTGGCGGCATGCTTCAGCAAGCCCACATTGCCCGCCATCAGCGCGGGCGCCGCAAACCGAAACACCTGCCAGAGCGGAAAATTCCAGGGCATGATGGCCAGCACCGGGCCCAGTGGTTGAAACGCGATGAGGCTCTTGCGCGCCTCGGTGGCGACACTTTCGTCGGCCAGGAAAGCCGCCGCGTTTTCCGCATAGTAGTCGCAGGCGTTGGCGCATTTTTCAACCTCTGCGCGCGATTCGGAAAGGACTTTCCCCATTTCCGTTGAAATCGTCTTTGCGTAATGCTCTTTGTTCTGCCGCAGCAGCTCCGCCGCGCGCTTCATCAGGTCGCCCCGGAAGGAAAAGCTCCTCTTTTTCCAGGATGTAAATGCGCGCGTTGCGCGTTGGACCTTCTGATCCACGGCGGCAGTGTCGTCGGGTTCAAATTCTGCAATGACCGACTGGTCGAAGGGGTTGACAGATCTTAGCATGGCGTATCCGTGTTGTTGGCTTGAAGATCTGCCAAAAGTGGGACAAAATAAAGTATCAGCCTGTGAGCGGGCTGATACGGATTCCAGGTGAAGATTTCGCCTGCAAAGGCACGTCATTCCGGGCGGATGATGCTGTCGCTGGACAACTCCACGGTCACTGCCGGATCGCCGCGGTAGACGATCTCGCTGGCGCCTGTGGCCACCGCCTCGAGCGACTCCACGACCGAAATCTCGGCATTGCTGGCGCCGGAAGCCATTACCTCGGCATACGTAACCGTGAACGGAAAGGAATGGATCAGCGAGGCTCCGGACAGGCTGACGTCGAGGGATTCGGCGCCGCCCCATGCGCGCACCAGCGACGCACCGGAAATCGCGGCGTGGACCGCTTCGGCAGTGACATGAAGGTCACAGAGTGACGCACCCGATACGTTGAGCACCATCGTCCCTGGGTTGTCAAATCCGTAGATAAAACCAACGCTTGCGCCGGAAAGGCCCACGTAGTCCAGGGAAGGCATGATGATGTCGACGTAGGTGGTATGCTGGCGGCGTTCCCACGACCAGAAGCCGATCTCGAGCCTGGTGCCGTCTTTGCGAACCCGGAGGTCTTCGAGGTTGCGGCGGTCGCCCCGGACAGAGATCTCAAACATTTCGCCTTGGGTGACATTGACCACAATTGCGTGCCCCACTTCAACAGCAGTAAAATCTTTGAAGTCGTAATCCCGCCTGACTTCCTGCAGCGGTCCGGGATCCTCCCGCTCCATGCAGGCGTTCAGACTGATGAGGGCAAGGATGAGGATAAAGATGGATCGAGTATGCTTTTTCATTTTTGTTGCTTTTGCAGGTAAGACAACCCGGCGCCGATCCACCCCTGCTCCGCTCAAAAAAAAAGAGGCTGCACGCCCCTTTTTACTTGTAAAAACGATGATGCGTTATCCCACGGTAACCCGCCTGAACTCCGTCACCGTGAGTCCCTTCGAGACACTGTCGAGGTACTGGGCAACGCTCTTGGAGCTGTCCTTGACGAAAGCCTGCGCCAGCAGCGTGTTCTCTTTGAAGAACTTCTGCAGCTTACCCTGGGCGATCTTTTCGACCATATTTTCCGGTTTCCCTTCGGCCAGGATCTGCGCCTTGGCAATTTCCAATTCCTTGTCGATGGTGGAACGGTCCACGGACTTTTCGTCGACAGCCACGGGGTTCATGGCGGCGATCTGCATGCCGACGTCCTTGCCGGCATCGGTAACGTCTTTGCCATTCACGCCTTTTAGCGAGACCAGTACGCCGAGCTTTGCGCCGGCGTGGATATAGGGCACGATGGCCTCCCCTTTCATGTGGATGTATTCACTCACTTCGACCTTCTCGCCGATTTTCCCCACGAGTTCAACGATCCGCTCGCTGAGGGTAACGTCTCCGGCTTTCAGACCGAGCAACGCGGCTGTGTCGGCGGGTTTGTGGGCAAAGGCCGTGTCGGCGATGAGTTTTCCAAGATTCTGAAACTCGTCGTTTTTGGCTACGAAGTCCGTTTCGCAATTCAGGGCGACCAGCACGGCCTCGGTGTTATCGTCGCTCACTTTGATAAAGACCGACCCTTCCCGCGCTTCCTTGTCCGAGCGGGATGCGGAAACCTTCTGGCCTTTCTTCCTTAATATTTCAATGGCTTTGTCAAAATCACCTGCTGCTTCGGTGAGGGCCTTTTTGCAATCCATCATCCCGGCGCCGGTCATTTGGCGAAGCTTGTTTACATCTTGTGCTGAAATCGCTGACATATTGGTTACGAATTAGAAATAGTTGACTTGTGAATCCCTATAAAAAACTAAACACCGGCAGGGGGCCGATGTTCAGTGCATGATTTTCTGATTTATATGTTGCTCACGCGCGGTGAAACACCAGCTTACGAATTGTGTTCGGCCACAGGTTCGTCGACCTTTCGTTTTTCCTCCTCGTCCTTCTTCTGAGCCGCTTCCTCCTTGTCCTTCTTGCGCTCCATGAGGCCTTCCTCGATCACCTTTCCGATATAGTTCGTCAACAATGAAATCGACTTGAAGGCATCGTCATTTGCCGGGACGGGGAAATCGACCCCTGACGGGTCAGAGTTTGTGTCCACGAGCGCAAAGACGGGGATATTGAGCTTCTGGGCTTCAGTTACGGCGATGTGCTCGCGCTTTACGTCGATGACAAAAAGCGCCGCCGGAAGGCGGTTGAGGTCGGCGATACCGCCGAGCAGTTTCTCGAGCTTGGCTTTTTCGCGGCTTACCATCAGACGTTCGCGTTTGGCCATGTTGGTGAACGCCTCGTCCTTCATCAGCTTGTCGATCTGCGACAGTTTTTTGAGCGACTTGCGGATGGTGGCGAAGTTGGTCAGCATACCCCCCAGCCAGCGTTCGGTCACGTACGGCATGTTAAGGCGTCTTGCCTCTTCTGACACGATATCCTTAGCCTGCTTTTTGGTTGCCACAAACATGATCTTGCGACCCGAGCGTACAATATTCTTCAGCGCGAAGGAAGCCTCCTCCAGGCGCGACAACGTCTTGTTCAGGTCGATGATGTGGATGCCGTTGTTCTCCATGAAGATGTACTCGGCCATCTTCGGATTCCACTTGCGGGTGAGGTGACCGAAGTGAACACCTGCATCCAGCAAATTCTGATATGTTAATTTTTCTGCCATGCTCTTCTTTCGATTAACGCTTGCTAAACTGGAACCTTCTCCGTGCCTTTCTCCTGCCCGGTTTCTTGCGTTCAACCATGCGCGAATCACGGGTCAGCAGGCGCTCCTTCCTCAAAGCGGGCTTATGCTCCGCGTCGATTTCAACCAGTGCTCTGGCAATACCCAATCGAACGGCCTCAGCCTGTCCTTTGATTCCGCCCCCTTCAACGTTTACCGTTACATCGTACTGGCTGTCCGCATTGATCGCCGTAAGGGCTTGCTTTACGGTAGTTTGGTGAATTTCTGAAATGAAGTACGCTTTCAGGTCGCGATCATTCACCTTGATGTCGCCGTTTCCGGGCTTGACATACACCCTCGCAATGGAGGTTTTTCTTCTACCTATCGTATTGATAATCTGCATCTATCAGAACTTTATTTCTTTGGGTTGCTGCGCCTGGTGGGGATGTTCCGTACCGGCATATACATGGAGGCTGCGGAACAGTTCGCGGCCCAGCCTGTTTTTGGGAAGCATTCCGCGAACGGCATGCTCAATCAGGCGTTCAGGGTGCTTGGAACGAATCAGCGCCGGCGTGTGCTCGCGCTGGCCGCCCGGATAGCCCGAGTGCGTAAAGATTACGCGGTCGTTCCACTTCTTGCCGGTCATTTTCACCTTCTCCGCATTGATCACGACTACGTGATCTCCACAGTCAACGTGTGGTGAATAGCTGGGCTTGTGCTTGCCGCGGATAACCTTGGCGATCTGGCTTGCCACCCGGCCCAGAACCTGATTGCTGGCGTCCACGATGACCCAGCTTTTCTCTACAGTAGCCTTGTTGGCGTACGCCGTCTTATAGCTATTATGATCCATTTTTGCTTAAAAATTCAATAAAACGCACCCTTCCTCTTCAAAAAGGGACACAAAGGTAAATTTCCGTGTCGGTAAATCCAAATTCTGCTCATAAATCCTGGCCCATCTCAGGTTCCATCCAGGCGCCCGGGATTCCTGTCGAAACGGAAGCCGCTATTTATTGAGTTCAAGCTGCCGAAGCAGGGCGCGCATGTCCCTGGGATACGGCGCTTCAATCTTACGCCGCACGCCTCTCAGGTCGTCAAACTCAAGCGACCAGGCATGTAAGGCCATCCGCTTCATGAAAGTTTCCTCTTCGCTGCCTTTTTTCAGGTTGAACCCCCTTTTTATGTCAGAAAGGAGGAATGGCTTCCCCCCGTAGGTTGAGTCACCGGTAATGGACGCCTCGAGGGAGGCGAGGTGTATCCGTATCTGGTGTGTTCTGCCGGTAACCGGACGGCATTGCACCAGCGTGTGCTTTTTAAAGGAGCTGAGGGAGTCGAAATAAGTCAGTGAGGGTTTGCCATCCCTATGGCTGATTTTCACTACACCGTCGTCCTGCTTGAGGATGGGAAGATCAACTTCCCGGTCGCGGAAATTGTGAATCCCGTCCACGACGGCGTGATAGATCTTTTCCACCCGCCGCTTTTCAAACTGGATGGCAAGGTGCCGGTAGGCTTCGGGGTTGCGCGCAATCGCCAGTACACCCGATGTCTCCTTGTCCAGCCGGTGTGCCACCTGCGCGCCGGCTTCGATCTCCCTTGCGAGCGAGAGTATGTTTACGCGGTCATTGCGGTCGGCCAATGTCGAGACGAAGGGTGGCTTATTGATAAGGATGAAATCGCTATCCTCAAAAAGTATGTGATCCGCTATCCGGAGTTTGGCAACTTTCAGCATGTTTTAATCCATTTTATCGTCACCCGTCTCGCCGCCTTTGTACCGCCGCAGCTTGAATGAAAAAACCGATCCCTTTCCGGGATTGCTTTGCAGGTGTGTCTTCGTATGATGGCCCTCGAGAATATGCTTAACGATGGCCAGCCCTAATCCGGTTCCCCCCTTCTCGCGACTGCGGCTTTTGTCTACCCGGTAGAACCGCTCAAAGATACGCGCCTGGTGCGTGTCGGGTATGCCCTCGCCGAAGTCGATCACGCGCGTGGTCACATTCTTCTTGCCGGCCGAAAACTTTACAATGACTTCGCCGCCCTCAAAGGAGTGGTTTATGGCATTTGAAACCAGGTTGGTCAGCACCTGTCCGATCCGCAGTTCATCGGCCTGGACAAACACATGGGGCTGATCCGATTCGACGCGCAACGCGATGTCTCTCTTTTCGGCCTTGCCTTCGAACTGGTCCACTACCTCCTCGGTAAGTTTCAAAAGGTCGACCTTCGAAAATTTCATCTTGATCTGGCCGGTTTCGATCTGCGACAGGATAAGGAGGTCCTGAACAAGGCGGTCCAGTCCGTCGAGGCTTTTCGCCGCTTTCTTCAGAAATTTATTCCGGACGGCTTTGTCGTCGATGGCGCCATCGAGGAGCGTGTGAAGGAATCCCTGCGCCGCGAAGATGGGCGTTTTCAATTCGTGGGAAACATCGGCAATAAATTCACGGCGGAAAGCCTCCAGCTTGCGGAGTTCGTCAATTTCCTTTTGCGTGCGGTCGGCGTATGAGCGGATCTCATCATTGATGACCCTGATCGGGCGCAGGATGATGTGTGGGTTATCCACCTTGTCCAACTCTTTCTTCTTCAGCTTTTCCAGCATCTTGTGGGCCCGCCGGATCTCGCGGAATACAAGGATTTCAAACGCGGCCACCACCAGGAGGTATGTGCTGATGAATGCGATCAAGGCGGTCGTCCATAGCGTCGCGTCCTTTGCCGTATCGAAAAGATAGAGCATCAGCGCAGTGATACCGGAAACAGACAGCGCCAGCAGGAGGGCGAGCGTCCGCGAATTCAAGACCATGGCGCTAAGATAACGTTTGCCGGCGAACAGCGTCGGGAATCAATTTTGAGTAAACTTATACCCCACGCCTTTGACCGTGGTAATGTAGTGGTCACCAATCTTTTCGCGTAGTTTTCTGATGTGCACATCCACGGTGCGCGCGAGTACATACACGTCCGTTCCCCAGATGTGTTGTAGGAGATCTTCGCGCGAGAATACCTTGTTGGGTCGCTGGGCGAGATAGTGAAGGAGCTCGAATTCTTTCTTGGGCAGCGTGATCTGACGGCCGTGGAGGGAAATTGTGTAACTGGTCTTGTCGATGACCAGATCGCCCGCCTCGATCTGATCGGCGACCGGCGGTGCTGCCTTGAATTCACGCCGGAACAGCGCGTTTATACGGCTCATGAGCGCCCTTGGTTTAATGGGTTTGGTGATGTAGTCGTCGGCGCCGACGTCGAACGCCGCCACCTCGGAATATTCCTCGGCCCGGGCGGTAAGGAATACGATGAACGTCTTTTGCATTTCCGGGATCAGGCGCATCTGGCGGCATGCTTCAACGCCGTCCATCTTGGGCATCATGATGTCCAGCAACACCAGGTCCGGGAGAAACCGCCTGGCAATGTTCACGCCTTCAGCGCCGTCGGCCGCCGTCTTCACGGCGTAACCGTCTTTCTCGAGGTTGTATTTCAGTAGTTCAAGGATGGGCTCTTCGTCATCGACCACAAGCACCTTGTACGATTGCCTGCCCATATTCTTTTCCATGATGAGGCAAAGTTAGCCATAATGCAGGCCATTCGAAACGGCATCGTTGGTCTTAACAATTTGATAATGTGGGGGTGAGTTTGGTTTAAAGTTGGGACAGTTTGGAGTGTAGGCGACCAAAGAAAGCCGCATTTTTTACCCGGCTCACGTGTCCGGGCCTGTCGGGTCCCGAGCCTGGAAAGGGCCGCGTTTCGGCTTCCGGGCGGAAGTTTCGCCGGGCGTCGGTGTATGGTGAGCCGGTGGTGAAGAACACCCACCCCGGCGGGGGCGATCGTTACAAAAACGGAAACTTTTCAGCCAGGTAGTCGATGTAGGCCCGGAGGTCGCCGTTGAAGCGCGTTTTCCACTCCTCCATGAAGACATCCTGCTTTGCCTGGTAGCGGACGAAGTTCATAAAGTAGGCGTTGTTCGGCAACTTTTGCTTGAAGCGTGCCGCCGGATTCGAGCTGGTCTGAAGGGTAAGGGTATCGAGTTGGTCGACGATCCTCCGGATCAAATTCCGCTTCAGGCGGTGCTTCTCCTCAATCGGGTCCCCTTCCTCCATCGCCAGGTAGAGGCTGTCGAGTTTCTCCGCGCCGCGCAGCATGTGGCCGGCGTATTTCAGGTAGTCCGCGTCTTCGTTCATGTAACTTTGATACTCCGGTGAAGCCGCGCCGTATGTGGAAATGAGAAATTGCTCAGCACCGCGGTCGCCGATGAAGGTGGCGAGATTCTCATTGAAATCGACGCTGTCCTTTACGAAGATGGTCGCGTGCGACATTTCATGGATAATCAGGTTGGCAAGGTCGCCTTCGCCGCGTTCCAGCATTTTACTGAGGATGGGATCGGTGAACCAACCCAGCGTAGACCAGCCACCCGGATTGCGGACGCTCACATCCCACCCCGCCGCCTCCAATTCACCTGCCAGTTCGACCGCGAGTTCCCGGTCGAAGAATCCCTTATAGGGTACGGCACCCAGAATGGGGAAAGTCCACTCCTTCGGCTTGAGCGCAAAGGGTTCACACGCGGTCACGACCCACATGATCTCCTTACCCTGTTGATCGTAGAGTGTCTTGTAGTTCTTGGTGTCCCTGAGTCCGAGGGAGTCGATGGCGAATTGGCGGACTTCGTTGATCAGGACGAGCTTCGCTTTGAGCGAATCGGGGAATGCCGGATCTTCAAGAAATGTATCGACCGGCCGGGCGTTGCGGATGATGTGAAGTTGACCCTTCGCTTGCCGGATTCCATAGAGCACCAGATCGGCATTGATGATGGCGAGCGCGGCAATCAGGATAACCAGACTTGCGAGAATGCGCCTAATGATTTTACCTTTAGTCAGGGCCATTTGAAGTCACAACGATCGCAATATAAAAGCTTTGCGGGCACGGAAAATATATTTGTCGCCGCAAGTAGTTGATTGTAACGGCATTAATGGGAAGCGGTTAAAGCCGATTTCACGGGCGGTTAAAAAGCCTGACAGGAATTGACAATTCTTCCGTTTAAATTGGCGAATAAAAACAGATCGGGATATCATGTCCCTTCCATTTTTGATCAGAGAACCTTACACAACAATAACAACGACACGCTCATGAACGACGCAAAGGAAAAGCTAAAAGCGCTTCAGTTAACCATCGACAAACTTGAAAAAGCCTACGGAAAAGGCACGGTAATGAAGCTGAGCGACGAGAAAGTTCAGGATATTCCGGCGATCCCCACCGGATCACTGGGTCTGGACCTGGCTCTGGGCATCGGGGGCCTTCCCCGCGGCAGGGTCACCGAGATCTATGGCCCTGAATCTTCGGGTAAGACCACGCTGACGATGCATTGCATTGCCGAGGCACAGAAGCGCGGCGGATTGGCGGCGTTCATCGACGCGGAGCACGCGTTTGATAAGGCGTACGCGGAAAGACTTGGCATCGACACGGAAAACCTGCTCATCTCCCAACCCGACAATGGCGAGCAGGCCCTGGAGATCGCCGACCACCTGATTCGCTCAGGCGCTATCGACATCATCGTCATCGACTCTGTCGCGGCCCTTGTGCCGAAGGGCGAACTGGAAGGTGAGATGGGTGAAAGCAAGATGGGACTTCAGGCCAGACTGATGTCCCAGGCGCTGCGGAAGCTTACCGGTACCATCAGCAAGACCGGCTGTGCGTGTGTATTCATCAACCAGTTGCGCGAAAAGATCGGTATCATGTTCGGAAATCCGGAAACCACCACCGGCGGAAATGCGCTGAAGTTCTATGCTTCCGTACGTCTCGATATCCGGCGTATTGGCCAGATCAAGGAAGCCGCAGATGACATCACCGGAAACCGCGTCAAAGTAAAAGTTGTCAAGAACAAAGTCGCGCCTCCATTCAAGGTAGTGGAGTTCGACATCATGTATGGAAGAGGCATCTCCAAATCCGGTGAGATCCTCGACCTGGGTGTGGAAGTTGACGTTGTCCAGAAATCAGGGTCGTGGTTTTCTTATGGTGGCAACAAGCTCGGCCAGGGTCGTGACTCCGTAAAACAACTCATTGAAGACAACCCCGAATTGATGGAAGAACTGGAGAGAAAGATCAAGGAAAAACTCGGCGCAACGGAAGTGAAGCAGCCGGTCGAGGAGAAGGAGTAGGTTGGCTCACCCGGCTTCGAATTGGCGTAAGCTGGTTTTTGAAACGCCCCTCTCCGAGTAAAGGAGAGGGGAAGATTGCATCCTTTCTTCACCGACTCATTGCCCACACCTACGGAGAGGGCTTTATGCAATTGACTATGCGTAGAAAGCGGAATAGATGAGGCCTACGCCCTCAGCGCGATCACGGGGTCGAGGCGCGATGCCATTGCGGCAGGGACAATCCCCGAAACAAAGCCCACGACCGACGCTACGGTGAAGCCAAGAATGATATTGCTCACGGTCAACCTGACCACGAGGTCTCCTGTCGGAAGGAATGTGAGCAGGTAAACGAGGAACAGCCCCGCGAGACCGCCGATCAGGCTCAGGAAGATCGCCTCAAAAAGGAACTGAAACAGCACAAAATAGTTTTTTGCGCCCAGCGATTTCTGCAAGCCGATGATCGACGTTCGTTCTTTCACGGACACAAACATGATGTTCGCGATTCCAAACCCGCCGACGAGCATCGAGAAGCCGCCGATGATCCATCCTGCCAGGGAAACCCCATCAAAGAGTTGTCCGATAATATTGGCGATCGCCTCCGGCCTGTTCATCGCGAAGTTATCTTTTTCAGTGGGCCGCAATCCCCTCCGTACGCGCAGCATGCCACGCACTTCATTTTCAAGTTCGACAAGGCCGACATCTTGTTCAAATCCTTTGATACCAATGCGGGAGGTCGTCTCGAACCACGCCCCCGTACCCGTCTGGTAAAGCTTGCGGAAAGACTGGTAGGGAATGATGGTTGCGTAATCGTTGCTTGGCGTTCCCATAAAACTCTGACCCTCCCGCTCAGTGACGCCAATCACAACATATTTGAGATTCTTGACCTTGATGGTTCTTCCGATGGGATCGCGTCCGCCGGGAAACAAAGCGTTGGCCACCTCGTGACCGATGATGGCCACATTCCGGCCAGATTCGATTTCGTGTGGCGTAAAATAACGTCCGCTCGCGATGTTCACCTCAAAGATCTCATCGTAGCCCTGTGAGCCACCCACCAGCCGAATCTGGCCAATGCTGTTGCTCTCATACTTAATAATCTGGTTGCCGCGACCTGCGAAGATGGCGATGCCGTTGTCGTTCTTAAGGTTTTCCTCGAGAAACTTATACTCAGCATAGGAGGCATTGGGCCTTCTCCAAAACTCCCACCACTTGTACTCCCCGTTATTGTCGGCGAGGAATGGCCACTTTTCGACATAGATCACTCCGGTACCCAAGAAATTAAGACTGTCTTTGATGTTTTTTTCCAGCGAATCAACAAACGTCAATACGCCGATGATGGCGAAAATGCCGATCGTCACGCCCAGCAGGGAGAGCAGCGTGCGAAGCCGGTTGGACCTCAGTGCGGTCCAGGCGAACCGGAAGCTTTCAAAGATTTGTTTTAGGGCGAACATCCTGAGTCTTAAACGGGATAATGTCTGTGCTGGTTTGTCGGAATATTATTGGCGGAATTACTTCGGAAGACCAATAAAAGCGGTTTTTTGTTACAGAAATGAAAAATCGGCCCCGCTTTGTCGAAAAGCCTGATTCTGACCTTATTTTTGCAACCTTGTTCCAAAAAATGGCCTTGATTGGCCATATTCTGCTTATCGTCTTATGAAGTTATCCGAATTCAAATTTGAGCTTCCCAATACGCTGATCGCGAACCGGCCGGCTGAAAACCGTGATGATGCACGGATGATGGTCGTCCACCGGGACAGCGGCAAGATTGAACACAAGGTCTTCAAGGATGTGGTCGAGTACCTTGACGAGGGCGACGTGCTGGTTGGCAACGACACGATGGTATTCCCGGCGCGCCTGTACGGCCGCAAGGAAAAGACGGGAGCGAAAATTGAGGTATTCCTCCTGCGCGAACTCAACGCCGACATGCATCTCTGGGATGTACTTGTAGACCCGGCGCGCAAGATCCGCGTGGGCAACAAGCTGTACTTCGGCAACGGCGACCTGGTGGCGGAAGTCATCGATAACACCACCTCCCGCGGCCGCACTATCCGCTTTCTCTTCGATGGCGATTCCGAAGCCTTCGACAAAGTGATCGAGACGCTGGGGGAAACGCCGCTCCCGAAATACATCAAGCGCAAGGTCGAAGCAGAAGACAAGGAGCGCTTCCAAACGATCTATGCAAAACATAAAGGCGCCGTTTCCGCGCCCACGGCGGGACTGCACTTTACGCGCCAGCTCCTGAAGCGGTTGCAACTCAAGGGCGTCGACATGACCCACATCACCCTTCACATCGGCCTGGGAACATTCCGGCCCGTGGATGTCGAAGACCTGACCAAACACAAGATGGACTCCGAGAATTTTGTGGTTGGATCCCAGGCTGTCGAGAAAGTGAACAAGGCCCTCGACAACAAGAACCGCGTCGTTGCTGTAGGCACCACTTCCATGCGCGCACTCGAATCGGCGGTGTCGGCAACCAACCGCCTCAAGCCGCGCGACGGCTGGACGGACAAATTCATCTTCCCTCCCTACGAGTTCAAGATCTGCAGCGGTATGATCACCAACTTCCACATGCCCGAGTCTACCTTACTCATGATGGCAGCTGCGTTCGGTGGTTATGACCTTATCATGGAAGCGTACAAAGTCGCGAAGAAGGAGAAATACAAGTTCCTCACCTATGGGGATGCGATGCTGATTCTTTAAAGGGCCGAGCTTCCCACATCTGATACGGGTTCATTTAATCCGCATGCCCGCTCATGGACGAAAGTAGGAACGGGTGTTTTGCCATCGCGTCGCGCTTTCCCTGGAAACTTCATTCAAACGGTTCTTGGTAAAACGGATGGACCAGCCTACTCACATGGGCCCAATTGAACCGGCGGGAATGGGTTCCACGTCATGCCAAGGGAAAGTTGTAATCCTGAGTCCACGAACCGGAAATTGTAGTCGTCATGACCGCCGATGATATTGGCAAAGAAACCAAACGCGTCGTTTCCCTTGAACGGGTATAACGTTCCGGTTACGACGCCTCGCCACGGAGCAACGTGGGGATGGGGATTGGTGATATATTCAACGGTGGCGCCCAACGACCACCTGCACGGCACCGTGCGTGCCCGCATGAACTCATACCCGAACATGAGACGCGCCCGGCCATAGAGTCTGATGTCTTCATCGGAGTAGCCTCCGATCGGAATAAAATACAGAAGGCGGTCGTGGTAGAGTGTTACCCCGGCTTTCACAAGGTGCCAGCGGTCGATGATACAATTCGAGTTGAGTTTGTTGAACCGGTAATTTACGACCAATTCGGTGAGGTTGGTTGAAAAATTTCCGCTTGAACGGTTGAGCATGTCGGAGAGATTGCTGTTGTCATCAATCAGCGCATAGAGGCTGTCCGAGCCGGCAGATTCGTCGGCGAACATCTCACTGAAGGCACTCCGGTCCTGGCCATTGGAGTAATGACCCGTCTCGAAGGAAACAGCCACGAGGTTGTCATCCTCCACCGTCCATACATGCTGGGTTGCAACCAGGATGCGATAGCTGGGTGTACGCACCGGCTTGGAGTTATCGGCGTACATCCTCAGCTGCGGCCGGAATGAAAGGTAATAAGCATCGGCATGTCTCTCGCCTTCCGCAAGTCTCTGGCGGATCATGTTATGGAAACTATACCTTACCGTCGGGTTTGCCTCGAAAAGGATCTTCTCAGTTTCGTGGTATCTGAGGAATTTATAGTTGATGTCCGCTCCTTCCCCGACCGGATAAAGTTGCCGGAACTTGTGGTCGTCCTGGGCATGGCCCCGCAGCAGCGCGAACATGAGCACAAGCGTGATTAGAATCTTCATATTTGGAGGTAAGTCACAGTTTTCTATCACACGCCGAGTATTTCTTCAATGGTCCTCTCGGTGTCGGCGTCAATCTGCCCTGTCCGAAAATAGGAACCGGTGGGAACCTGGTTATGGAAGACCGTAAACTTTACGCCCAGCGCCTCGACCTGGTTCAGGATGGTCCGGGTCACCATCTTGTCGGTGGTCTGAAAAAAGAGGGCGTTCCCAACGGCGCGCCACAACGCATTGAACGACATGATGATGACCTCCGCCTGTTCCATCTGATCGTCCGTACAGTCATAGAGGATAAGTATGTTTCCAAATTTTGACATGAGTTGTAAGTTGAAATTTCAAACAGCCACCCGCTCGAAGACGGGCGAGATGATGGTCTCAGTAGATTAAAGCGGAAGAGAAATGGCGCGCGAGTGTGCGTTAAATTCCCTTTCACCACCATCCTTTCCTTTGTCATTTTGTGTCGAGTGTGGTCTCCTTCTTCGCGGGCTTGCTGCCTTTTACCAGATCGGCGGTATCACGCGCCTGTTCGCGCTTTTTGGTGATGCCCAACACGTCACAAAACAACTTCACAGACCCCCTTTGATCCACCGGCGATCACGGCAAATGCGATGAGTTCCTTAAGGCTGCGTTTCCCGAAACGGTCGATAAAGAACCGGGACTCGAACAGGATCGACAACGCCCGTTCAACCAAAAATGAGAGAGCGGCGATGGTAAACAGAACTTCCACGAGGCGGTCGCCTTCAACACGAAAGAGGCTTGGGTCCATATCCTTTTGAATTTGAGGTGCAGGCAACAAAAAACCCATCCATACTTCCCAGGGGAAAGGTTGCGGATGGGCTCTCAGGAGTGAAGATAGGAAAGAAATCGGGATTATCAAGGGGAACAAAAGACCTGC
Source organism: uncultured Roseivirgaceae bacterium (assembly GCA_964551035.1). Taxonomy (GTDB): domain Bacteria; phylum Bacteroidota; class Bacteroidia; order Cytophagales; family Cyclobacteriaceae; genus Chryseosolibacter. The sequence goes on from CAZKBK010000010.1 coordinate 65,056, forward strand.
TTCCACAGCACCAAAATCCGTGCATTCCGCATCATTCGCGATCCAGGCCGCTGCGTGCCGCGTGGGTCACAGGCCTACCCAAATTGCTTCGTCAGGTACAGGAATAAAAAAATGGCGAGCGGGTACACGATAAAGTACGCCGGTGTGGGACCGAACACCCGGAAAAAGATCCCAACCGGTACAATCAACAAGGCAATGCCGCCGATAACCACCAGCCTCTTCCGCGATCGCTCTACCGGCTCCTGAACAATCCGGACCATGCGGTAGATGAGGAACGCAATTACCGAAATGTTGAAGACGATGAGAAAAAAACGGAGAATGATCATTGGTAATGTGGTTCTATGGGCAAAGGTTCGGGTAAGGCTCCGCCGTCGACAGTCAACCGTCAAACCGTCAACGGACGGCGGTACGGGTGAAGGCAGGTGGTGCACAGGGGACGCCCATCTCAAAACTACAATTTATCCGACTACAAACACAATTTGTTACTTTTAAAGGCTAAAGCGAAACGAAGTTGAACCAGACCGAACACGCGCTCATTGTGGCCGGGGGAAGGGGAACCCGCATGCAGGCCGACACCCCGAAGCAATTCCTGGAGTTGAATGGCTTGCCCATCATCCTGCACACGATCAACGCCTTCTACCGCTATTCCGAAAAGATCAAAGTCGTGCTGGTGTTGCCGGCCAACGACCTTTCCACGTGGTACACACTGACCAAGAAGTTTTCCTTCAACAAGCCGGTTATTCTTCAACAGGGCGGCGAAAGTCGGTTTCAGTCCGTCAGGAAAGGACTTGAAAAGATTACAACGGATGGGCTGGTTGCCATCCACGACGGGGTCCGGCCTCTGGTCAGCGAGCACATCATCGGAGCGTCGTTTCAATTGGCGGCCATCCATCAATCCGCCGTCGCAGCCGTGCGGTTAAAGGAATCCATTCGCATGACGGACCAAACCAAAACACTGGCAGTAGACCGTTCGAAATTCCGGCTTATTCAAACACCGCAGACCTTCCCGGTGTCGATCATCAAGAAAGCTTATGATACCCCTGAAGACGACACACTCACCGACGATGCCAGCGTAGCTGAACGCGCCGGCCTCACCATCTCGCTTTTCGAGGGTAGTTACCGCAATATCAAGATCACCACCGCCGAAGACCTCGTGCTGGCGGAAGCGTTGCTGAAAGACAGCCGCCCATCGTAGAGAAAAATCCCCTGGCATACGCGGCTCCTCGCGCGCGCCCGGGAGAAAAGCCCGCGCAGAAGACCGCAGGTCTCGTGGAGCTTACTTTTTTTAAGAAGGTCCGCTAACGGCATCATCCACAGAACGAACTCCTCAGGCCATCCGCACCCATTAGCTCGCCGTCTACCGAAAACGTTTGAATCACACCCCGGGAACGGTTTTTTCTGAAATACGGCCACTAAACAATCAAGGGTTATTATGGAAAACCGCTACACACTCGGCCTGCATGAGGTCGGCCTGGAAAGTCTTAGCCTTGTCGGTGGCAAAAATGCTTCGCTGGGTGAAATGATCTGTCAACTGGCCCCGTTGGGCATCGGGATCCCGGATGGATTCGCCATCACGGTAGACGCCTATTGGGCGTTTCTCCGACACAATGGACTTGAACCCGCCATCCGAAAGGTCATGAGCGGACTGGACACGGACAACCTCATCGCCCTGCGGAAAAGCGCGATGCAGGTACGCCAGCTCATTCGCAACGGGAGATTTCCCGCTGCCATGGAAAGGGAGATCATACGCCGTTATGGGGAGTTGTCCCACCAGTACAGCCAGGACGCTACCGATGTGGCCGTGCGCTCCAGCGCCACCGCCGAAGACCTTCCCGACACCTCGTTCGCAGGCCAGCAGGAAACGTACCTCAATGTCCGCGGCGCCGGTGCTATTCTAGAGGCTGTGCGCAATTGTTTCGCATCGCTCTTCACCGACCGCGCCATTTCTTATCGCGAACACTTCAAATTTGACCACTTCAATGTCGCGCTCTCCGTATGCGTGCAGAAGATGGTACGCTCGGATCTCGCCTCCTCGGGTGTCGCTTTTTCAATCGATACGGAATCCGGCTTCAAGGACGCGGTGATCATCAACGGATCTTACGGCCTGGGGGAACTGATGGTGCAGGGCGCCGTCTCGCCCGATGAATACATGGTCTTCAAACCGACCCTGAAGCTCGGATTCGAACCCATCATTGAGAAGACACTCGGAAAAAAGGACCGAAAGATGATCTACGGCGACGACCCCGGCCAACTCACCAAGGTTGTCAACGTACAACGCGCCCACCAGGATAAGTTCTGTCTGCAGGATGACCAGGTGCTGCAACTCGCGCAATGGGTAACGTCCATCGAAGCGTACTATACCAAGAAAAAGGGTCAGTGGTGCCCTATGGACATCGAGTGGGCAGTAGACGGGTTGACGGGCCAACTCTTCATCGTGCAGGCCCGGCCGGAGACGATCCATTCGCGCAAGGACGAATCGAAGCTTGTGGAATACCGCATAGCGCCGGGCGCTGCTCCCCAGCGCATGCTTCATGGCATTGCCGTAGGCGACAAGATCGCGTCGGGAAAAGTGGTGGTCATGTATTCGCTCGACGGGCGTGACGGTTCACACGACGGCATCGACTTCAAGGAAGGCGACATACTGGTCACGGAAATGACCGACCCGGACTGGGAGCCGATCATGAAGAAAGCATCTGCGATCGTCACCGATAAGGGGGGGCGGACCTGTCACGCGGCGATTGTCGCGCGTGAACTTGGCGTCCCGGCCATCGTGGGTACAGCGAATGGAACAGACGCATTGCGCGATGGCGAAACCATTACCGTGTCCTGCTGCGAGGGTGAAATGGGCTTCGTCTACCACGGCGCGGTGGCTTATGAAAAACTCGAAACCGACCTCAGCGACCTTCCGGAAACGGCGACGCCCATAATGCTCAACGTCGCGTCGCCGGAGATGGCGTTCAAGTTCTCGCACATCCCCAATGCCGGCGTCGGCCTGGCGCGGGAGGAGTTCATCATCAACAACTACATCCAGGCGCATCCGCTTGCGCTGCTTCGCCATCGTCAGCTTGGTGACCATGCCCTGACGCAAAAGATCGAAAAGCTGATGACGGGATATGAAACCGAAGAAAACTTCTTCATCCAGAAACTTTCCTATGGGGTCGCCAAGATCGCCGCGGCGTTTTATCCAAAAAAGGTTATCGTTCGCTTCTCGGATTTCAAGACCAATGAGTATGGGAATCTGCTCGGCGGCTCATGGTTCGAACCCGAAGAGGAGAACCCCATGATCGGCTGGCGCGGGGCCTCCCGGTACTACTCGGAAAAATACCGCGAAGCATTTGGCCTGGAGTGCCTTGCCATCAAGCGCGTGCGCGAGAAGATGGGCCTCTCCAACGTGGTCGTGATGATCCCTTTCTGCCGCACCGTCGGGGAACTTCAAAAGGTGTATGAGGTGATGAAAGCCTTTGGCCTGGAGCGCGGAAAAAACGGTCTCGAGGTATACCTGATGGCTGAAATCCCGTCGAACATTCTGCTCGCCGACGAGTTCTGCAAAGCCATCGACGGCTTTTCGATCGGATCGAACGACCTCACGCAACTCGCGCTTGGATTGGATCGCGACTCAGCGCTTGTCGCTGAACTTTACGACGAGCGCAATCCGGCGGTAAAACGGATGATTACCATGCTGATCAACACGGCGAAAAAACACGGCGTAAAGGTGGGCATCTGCGGACAGGGACCGTCGGACTTCCCGGACTTTGCCCGGTTTCTTGTCGAGCAGGGAATTGACAGCATTTCGGTTACACCTGACTCAGTGCTGAAAACGATTCGGACGCTTGCGCGTGTGGATGAGGAAGTGGTCGTGTAGTGGTGAAGCGTGGTGAGGGTTGCCGTTAGTGAAAAACACCAACGGCAGGGCACGCCGTGCGAGGCGTCAGTATTCGTCTTCGTTGAAAAAGAAATCTTCTTTCGTGGGGTAGTCGGGCCATATCTCTTCGATGCTTTCGTAGGGCTGGCCATCGTCTTCGAGTTCCTGGAGGTTTTCGACGACTTCCAAAGGAGCACCCGAACGGATGGAATAGTCGATCAACTCATCCTTGGTGGCCGGCCAGGGGGCGTCCTCCAGATATGATGCTAGTTCAAGGGTCCAATACATAGTTGAGTCCTCCTTTTTAATTTTCCGCAAAAATAGAATTTAATTAAACAAAACAAACTACCGTTTTCTTTATTTCCTAAGAGCAAAAAACAGGCAGAAAAGTTCATTTTAGATAGAATAAGCTTCAAAAATGTAACCGGGCGTCAGCACCTTCACCGAAGTAATTTACCATATTGCGCCACAATCGCACCGGCCGCGGCGGGTCAGATTTAAACCGGTTAACGCCGGGAAAACGGCCAAATTGCCCGCCGGTTTTTGATCGGTGAGTTTTAATCGATAAGGAAGGAAATCAAAACGCAAGGGACTCGGGATGGCTGACGAAAAAATCATTTTCTCCATGGCGGGAGTCAACAAGATCTATCCGCCAAGCAAGCAGGTACTCAAGGACATTTACCTTTCATTTTTCTATGGCGCCAAGATCGGCGTACTGGGCCTGAACGGGGCTGGGAAGTCATCGCTGCTTCGCATCATCGCCGGCGTCGACAAGGAATTTCAGGGCGAAGTGGTATCGGATCTCACCTTCAGCGTGGGCCTTCTGGAACAGGAACCCCAACTCGACAAGGATAAAACCGTCCGGGAAATTGTGGAAGAAGGTGTCCGGGAAATATCGGCGCTTCTGAAGGAATTCGAGGCCATCAACGAAAAATTCGCCGACCCGGAAGTCCTGGATAACCCCGACGCGATGGAAAAACTCATCCAGAAGCAGGGCGAGGTCCAGGAGAAACTCGACGCTACGGGGGCATGGGAGCTCGACCACAAGCTCGAGCGCGCCATGGACGCATTGCGCTGCCCTCCTCCCGACGCGCAGGTCGCACACCTCTCCGGTGGCGAAAAGCGGCGGGTGGCGCTGTGCCGCCTGCTCCTGCAGGAACCCGACGTGCTCCTGCTGGACGAGCCCACCAACCACCTCGACGCCGAATCAGTACACTGGCTGGAACAACATCTCAAACAGTATAAAGGAACGGTGATTGCCGTTACCCACGACCGGTACTTCCTCGACAATGTCGCCGGATGGATCCTTGAACTCGACCGCGGCGAAGGCATTCCCTGGAAGGGAAATTATTCATCGTGGCTTGAACAAAAGCAAAAAAGACTGGCCCAGGAAGAAAAGAGCGAGTCGAAACGGCAGAGAACGCTGGAGCGCGAATTGGAATGGGTCCGAATGAATCCAAAGGGTCGTCAGGCAAAAGCCAAAGCCCGCCTGAGCGCCTACGAAAAACTCCTCAACCAGGAGGCGAAGGAAAGGGAAGAAAAACTCGAGCTGTTCATTCCTCCCGGCCCGCGCCTCGGCAACAAGGTCATCGAGGCCACGGGTGTGTCGAAGGCCTATGGCGACAAATTGCTCTATGAGAACCTGACCTTTTCCCTGCCTCCTGCCGGCATCGTCGGTATTATCGGACCCAATGGTGCGGGCAAAACCACGTTGTTCAAAATGATCATCGGGAAGGAGAAGCCCGATAGCGGCACGTTTGAGGTCGGTGATACCGTACAAATCGCCTACGTCGACCAGGAACACGATGACCTAAAACCCGACGACACGGTCTGGGAGGCGGTAACCGGCGGTAATGAACTGATTGAGCTGGGCGGAAAACAAATGAACTCACGCGCTTATGTCGGAAAGTTCAACTTTAGCGGCAACGATCAGCAGCGCAAGGTCAGGGAGTTATCCGGCGGAATGCGTAACCGTGTGCACCTCGCCATTGCGCTTAGGCAGGGCGGCAACCTGTTATTACTCGACGAACCGACGAATGATCTCGACGTCAATACGCTTCGGGCGCTGGAGGAAGCGCTGGAAAACTTCGCGGGGTGTGCGGTGATTATTTCGCACGACCGCTGGTTTCTCGACCGCGTTTGCACCCACATACTTTCCTTTGAGGGTGACTCACAGGTGTTCTGGTTCGAGGGTAGCTTCAGCGAGTATGAGGAAAATAAACGCAAGCGGCTCGGCGACGAGCAGCCCCATCGGATAAAGTATAAGAAGCTTGTAAAGTGATGGGCGCATTCATTCGTCATTCGTAACTCGTAACTCGTCACTCGCAACCACAGGCGTTCCAGCCGAATCCTTCGAAACCTATGAAAGGCCTCATCAGCGTCGCCCTCCTGGTCTTGTCGAACGCCTTCATGACCTTTGCGTGGTATGGCCATCTCCGGTTCAGGGAAATGAAATGGAGCGCGAGCTTGCCGCTGATCGCCATTATTCTCATCAGTTGGGGGATCGCCCTGTTCGAATACATGCTGCAGGTGCCCGCCAACCGCATCGGCTACAAGGCCTACGGCGGACCCTTTTCGCTGGTTCAACTCAAGGTGATCCAGGAAGTAGTCACCCTTACCGTGTTCGTTGTTTTTTCCATGGTTTTTTTCAAAAATGAAGCCTTCAGGCTGAATCACCTCATAGGGTTCGTGTTCCTGGTACTGGCGGTTTATTTCATGTTTAAAGACTAATGCAAGCTACGAATTACAAATGACGAATGACGAATTAGTGGCGAATCCCCCACAAAGCACCGCCTTACGTTCGCCCTTCCCATTCGTAACTCGTCATTCGTAACTCGTCATTCGTAACCCGTCATTCGTTAACCCGTCACTCGCCATCACGGTTGCGTTTTCCATCGTTCATGCATCCACACCCATTGCTCGGGATGCTTGCGGATGGTTTCTTCGATAAAGTTAGTGAGCACTTGTGTGTTGAAGTGAATGTCATCGTCTTCATCGCCGGAAACACGCATCGGAATTTCCGGGAGGATATGCATGTGCTGAAGGCCGTCCTCGCCGAGGTAAACGTACGTAGGCACTACGGCGCATCCCGTCTTCATGGCAAGTACCGTGGCGCCAATGGGCGTTGCCGCCGGGCGTCCAAAAAAATCGACAAAGACCGTTTGGACCTTTGTGTCCTGATCGATGAGCAGTGCAACGGACCCCCCTGAACGCAAGATCTTGATCATCCGGAAAGTCTCCTTGCCGCGTTGAATGGCAACGGCGCCGTGCGCATTTCGGTATTGCCATAGCAGGTCATTCAGGCGCCGGTCCTTGAGGGGCGTGCCGATGATGTTCGGATTGAGTCCGCGCATCGCCATGTTTGTTACCTGAAGATCAAATGCGCCGAGATGACAGGTGAGAAAGATCACGCCCCTGCCTTTGGCGTGGGCGGTCTGGAAGTTCTCAAGCCCCTCTGTGACGAGGAATGCCTCAAGTTCCTTCAGCGAACTGACGCTTGTGCTGCGCAGTATTTCGCCACCATTCTTGCCCAGCATCGTAAACGTGCGCTTGGCCAACTGCGTGACCTCTTGAGGGCGAAGCGCAGGAAACGCCAGCGACAGATGTTTTCGTGTGAGCCTCCGCGTCTTGCCTGCGAAGTAATAAGCGATTGACCCAAGAGAGCCGCAGAATGCAAGCCAGGTCCTTCTCGGGATCGCATTCGAAGTAAATATGAGCAAACGAACAAGCCAGTAAACAACCGTATACCGTACTCGCCGGAACAATTTTTTCGGCCGGGTCATGGCTGCGAATATAGGATAATTTGAGTTCCTTTGAAGAGGCATCCATGGGTTGAACCGTTGACGATGAAAACACTCTACCTCGTGCGGCATGCGAAATCGAGCTGGGACCACGCGGGCCTCGCCGACTTTGACCGTCCCCTCAACGACCGCGGCAAGCGCGACGCCCCGAAGATGGGAAGCCGTTTGAAGGAACGTCATATTCACCCGGGCATGATCATGTCCAGCCCGGCGAAACGCGCGTACGCCACCAGCAAACGCATCGCCGAAGTCCTTGGGTATGCGAAGGAAAATATTCGCCTGGAACGGGCGCTTTATCATGCCAACGATGACGAACTCCTCACTGCCATCCGGAAAGCGCCGGACACGTGCGAGTCCCTCATGATCTTCGGTCACAATCCAGGCATTACCGATCTCGCCAACAATATGACCCGAAATCAGGCATGGATCCGCAACATACCGACCTGTGGCGTCGTGGCCTATCGTTTCGATACGCGGACGTGGAAGGAAATCGATCCCGGAAAAGGTGAATTTATCTTCTTTGATTTCCCGAAGAATCAAGGTTAAAGCTCAAACGGCAAAAGATCCAACGCCCGGATTCTAAGGATCCCTTTCTCGCGGAAGCGATAGCCCACCAGTATCTTGAAGGAAGAGTTCGAGTTTGAGAATTCGACGCCCTCAAGTTTCACCATGCTCCCCTGACTGAGGAAACTTATTCCACCGAAGAGGCGCTCACTGTTGTATCCAAGGCCAACGCGCGCGGCGACAAACATATTCACACCAATGTCGTAGTTTACCGTCCCGCCGACGGGATGATAGCGGATCCATTGCTGGGCAGGTCCTACCGACAGGGTGCCGTTGAGGAAGAAATTCTCGTGAACAAGGCTGTAGGTGTAGCCGGGGGCAAGACTGAGCGTCGTATAGCGCAGGCGTGAGAACAACGCGGCAGGTTGGAACAGTGCCGCATGGGCATCGTCAATAATACTTCCATCGCCGGCAACCCTGAACGAACGGATCGTAACGGACAGCAGGGGCGAACCGCGGCTGCTGAGCTGCCGTTCGGCGAAGTTGTAGAACGACCGAAATGAAAACTTTCGCCAATTGAAAATGTAATAACCGGAGAGCCCGTAGTTGCGCGAGGTGATGTCCGGTCGTTGGGGGAAGGGCTGCCCGCGGGCGGGTTCGTGGCCGCGCCACCGGACGTAAAAACCGCTGTACCGCTGCCAGAAGGCGTCGACACCCCATCGCTTTCCGAGGAGGTTAAAAAAAATGTCGCGGGAATCCGACGTACCGTATATGCTTTTTTGGCGTTCGTTGAGCGGGATGGCAAAGGTCAGCTCAGCGCCAATCTCGAAGAGATACGCACCTACGCCAATGCTGTAACTGTTGTTTGGCCTGTAGCTAAGCAGTTCGTTCGTCCCTTCTGCGGTGATGTCGAAGGAGAGCGCGCGTTGCTTTAATACGGGATATAGAAAGAAATGGTCGGGGAAGGAATGGATGTACCTCCGCCTCACCGAGTCGTCACCTTCCGCCCCGCCGGTGACCGACACTTCCTCCTGGCCGAAAACGGGTGCGGCCAGCGCGAGCATCGCTACCAGCGGGAGCGCCTTTGTCATCAAAGGATGTATTCGCTGAGATCCTTGTTCTTGATAAGACCGGCGAGTTTTTCCCGCACCATCGCCGCGTTCACCTCAATCCGTTCACCGGCAGGAATGACATCAGGGACGTCGAACAGTACTTCGTTCAACAATTTACTCATCACGGTGTGTAGCCTGCGGGCGCCGATGTTTTCGATCTCCGCATTTATCGTGAAAGCCGTATTCGCAATCTCTTCGATGGCTTCATCGTTGAACATAATTTCAACGTCCTCGGCCTCGAACAGCGCCTGGTATTGTTTAGTGAGCGCGTTCTTGGGTTCCCGCAAGATCAGGATGAAGTCTTCCTTGGTCAGGTTGTTCAGTTCAACCCTGATCGGAAAGCGTCCTTGCAATTCAGGAATGAGATCCGACGGTTTTGAAATATGGAACGCACCCGCCGCGATGAAGAGAATGTGATCGGTCCGGATGACACCGTGCTTGGTGTTTATGGTGCTGCCTTCAACAATGGGCAACAAGTCGCGTTGAACACCTTCACGACTCACGTCCGGGCCGCTGCCTTTTTGCGAGCCCGAGGCGACTTTATCAATTTCGTCGATAAAAATAATCCCGGCATCTTCCGCCTTCCGAATGGCCTCTTCCTTCACTTCATCCATATCGATGAGTTTAGCCGCCTCTTCTTCCAGCAATATCTTCCGCGCTTCGGCCACGGTTACCTTCCGCTTCTTGCTCTTCTTGGGGAGCATTCCGTTCAGCATTTCCTGGAGGTTCATCATCGACACTTCGTCCATCATGCCGGCACCAACCATGCCCACGTTGGCCCCGCTGCTGCCCTTGATGTTGATATCGATCTTGCGTTCCTCCAGTTCGCCCCTTCTTATCTTTTCCCGGAACAGGTTTCTTGTCCGCTCATTCAGTTCTTCGTCGGAAGTGGGCATTTCCTGACCGCCTTCTGCAGTCGAGAATCCCGTCTGACGGGAAGGCTGCCCCTTGAGGGGTGGGATCAGCGCATCCAGTATGATATCCTCGACCACAACGGCAGCCTTTTCCTTGACCTCCTCCTTCTTCCGGGCTTTCACCAGGTTAACGGATTGCTCAACGAGATCGCGGACCATGCTTTCCACGTCGCGGCCGACATACCCCACCTCGGTAAACTTCGACGCTTCCACTTTAACGAAGGGCGCATCGGCGATTCGCGCAAGCCTTCTGGCAATCTCCGTCTTTCCCACGCCGGTTGCGCCGATCATCAGAATGTTATTCGGAATGATGTCTCCGCGGATCTCCGCTTTCGCGTTCATGCGTCGCCAGCGGTTCCGCAAAGCAATGGCCACATTGCGTTTGGCATCATCCTGGCCGATGATATACTTATCCAGTTCTTCAACGATTTGTCGCGGGGTAAGGTAAACGGGATCCATCATAATGCTTTTCTGCTCTTGAATAGTTTGTAAAGGTCACCAGCGAGGGTAAAGGTGTAACCGGCGCTTCCCGCGACGTAGCCGCTGCGGCCGAATGAAAACTCCGCCGCTTTAGTCGTTACGGATACGCCGAGCGAAACACCTGCTCCTCCCCCACCCCGTTCTAACCTGAGCGCCTGGTGGTGGAGGAAGTTATATCCAACGAGCACGTTCACGTTCCGGTGGAGGAGAATTTCTGTGCCAAAATTAACATGGCCCAGCACTTTTGCCAAGGTTCGGGGCGGTTCATCGTCAAACGCCGGATCAAAGTAGTGGATGTCCCGCTTGGTCAGGTGGTGCGCTGTTATGGAAAACCTGATCGGCATATGCTCCGGCTTAAACGTCGTTCCCAACTGAATATCGAACGTGATGACGCCGTCAGGCGGTGGCGCAGCGAGCAAAAAGCCGAAGTTCTTCAGGCACAGGCCGATGCTCAGTGCTTTCTGCGGGTGGATAAACACGCCGCCCAGGTCGAACAAGAGCGCGCTGGAATGCATACCGGCGATGTTGCTGAACACCGGTTTCATGGACGCACCCAACCTGAAGTTTCCCGATTGGTGGACGACGGCGACGATCAGCGCTGTTTCGGATGCATTGAAGACGTTGGTCTCGATGCCGCTGGCATCATACCCCTGTATCTCGCCATAACGCATGTGCTGAATCCCGACGCGCAGCGCGCCGAACCCCTGCATGGGGTGCGCGTATGAAACGAACGCATGCCCTACATCGGCCACGTACGCCTGGTAGGTGACCGAAGCAAAACCAAAAAGCGTGTCTCCGCCGAGCGCGGGATTGGCGGCAAAAAAATTGGGATCACGATCAGCGAGCGATACATTGATGCCACCCAGGGCCGCAAGCCGCGCTGCCACAGGTACATTGAGGAATTCGAACACACCTTTTCCACCCGGCTGCGCGTAGCAGATGGAGGGCAGCGCAATAAGCAGCAGTTTTAAGGGTGTTCTCAATAGTCGGGTATTGTCGTCGCTCAGTTGTTCAGATAGGGTTGCAGCTTCGGCTCGCTGAAGGCAAACGCCATGGGCTTGTTCACCCTCTCTTTCAGCAATGCGACGGCCAGCACATCGTCAACGGTATCCACATAGTGAAACGTCAGTCCTTTGATGTATTGCTTTTCAATTTCGTCGATGTCGCGTCTGTTTTTCGAGCTCAACACGATCTGCTGGATGCCGCTGCGCTTCGCCGCCAGTATCTTCTCCTTGATGCCGCCGACTGGCAGCACCTTTCCGCGCAGCGTGATCTCGCCGGTCATTGCCAGTTTCGCCTTCACCTTCCGTTGCGTATAGATCGACGCCAGGGACGTGAACATGGTGATGCCGGCGGAAGGGCCATCCTTCGGCACGGCGCCGGCCGGCACGTGAATATGAAGGTCATATTGCTGGAACACCCGATGGTCGATAGAAAGCGACTCCGCGTTGAACTTCAAATACGACAACGCAGCCATCGCCGACTCTTTCATGACATCGCCAAGTTGGCCTGAGAGCGTGAGGGTACCCTTTCCGCGGCTAAGGCTCGATTCCACAAACAAGATCTCACCACCTACCTGCGTCCACGCCAGGCCGGTCACCACGCCGGCGATCTCATTTCCGGTGTACAGTTCTTCGTCGTGAATCTCCACGCCGAGGACTTTTCTCACGGTTTCTTCCGTCACCGGGTTGTCATACGCCTCTTCCATCGCCACGGACTTGGCAACATTCCGCACGATGGTACCGATCTTCCGTTCGAGGTTCCGCACGCCTGACTCGCGCGTGTAGCTTCCAATAATCCTCGCAATGGCGGGCTTTGTGAACTTCAACTGGGCCGACTTCAAGCCGTGCTCTTTAAGCTGTTTCGGAACAAGGTGCTTGAGGGCGATCTGGATCTTTTCTTCCTGGGTGTAGCCCGATATTTCGATGATCTCCATGCGATCGCGCAGGGCAGGATGAATCGTGTCGAGCGCGTTGGCGGTCGCAATAAAAAGTACTTTCGACAAATCATACTCCACCTCCAGGTAGTTGTCGCCGAACGAATGGTTCTGTTCCGGATCAAGCACCTCCAGCAGTGCCGAAGAAGGGTCGCCCCTGAAGTCCGACTTTACTTTGTCGATCTCATCCAGTATAAAAACAGGGTTCGACGATTGCGCTTTTCGAATATTCTGAAGGATCTTTCCCGGCATTGCGCCGACATAAGTCTTGCGGTGACCGCGGATCTCCGCCTCGTCGTGCACACCGCCCAGGGACATCCGCATGTATTTGCGTTGCAACGCTTTGGCTATTGAACGCCCCAGGGAAGTCTTCCCCACACCGGGCGGGCCGTAAAGACAGAGGATGGGTCCTTTCATGTCTTGCTTGAGTTTCAGGACCGCGAGGTATTCGAGTATCCGCGTCTTCACCTTTTCAAGGCCGAAATGGTCGTGATCGAGGATGCGCTTGGCCCGCTTCAGGTCGAAGTCATCCTTTGTGTACTCGGCCCAGGGTAAATCGAGCATGAACTCGACGTAGTTCATCGCCACCGGATACTCTGCCGCCATGGGATTGATCCGCAGAAGCTTGTCGAGTTCCTTGTTGAAATGCGCGGCCACAGCCTTCGGCCATTTCTTTGACTCCGCTTTCTTCCTAAGCTTTTCAACCTCTTTATCGGGTCCATCATAGCCCAACTCATCCTGCAACACCTTGATCTGCTGCCGCAGGAAGTAGTCGCGTTGCTGTTGATCGATATCGGTGTGCACCTTCTTCTGGATCTCGTGCTTGATCTCCAGCATCTGGATCTCACGCAGCATATACTGAAGCAGAAGGGTTCCGCGGTCGATAAGGTTTTGCGTCTCAAGGATCTTCTGCTTGTCGGCCACGTCAACGCTGAGATTCGATGAAAGGAAGTGTATCAGGAACGGCATGCTCGAAATATTTTCGAGGGCTACCTGCGCTTCCTGCGGAATCTCGGGATTGAGGTTCAGAATTTTCAACGCTGAATCCTTCAGCGACTGCACCAGCGCCTTGGCTTCCTTGCCGTTAAGGTTCGAGAGCGTTTCCGTCAGCAATTCGAAACGCGCTGACAGGTAAGGATCTTCCTGAACAAACTCGCGAATGCTGAACCGGTTTTTTCCCTGAATAATAATCGTCGTATTGCCATCGGGGAGCACCAGCATCTTGATAATCCGCGCGACGGTGCCCAACCGGTAAAGGTCTTCCGTAAAGGGCTCTTCAGCCTGCGAGTTCCGCTGCGCCACCACGCCGATGATCCGGTTGCCCTGGTAAGCTTTCCTTACCAGCTTGATGGACTTTTGGCGCCCCACGGTGATGGGGATCACCACACCTGGAAAAAGGACGGTGTTTTTAATGGGCAAAATAGGAAGTTCATCCGGCAGGTCTTCCGGCTTAAGATCGCTTTCCTGCTCAGGATTGATCATCTGAATCAGGTCATCAGAATCATCCTGAACCAGTTGTATGGGCAACGCTTCAAACATTCAACGGAAGTGCCACTTTGGCACGATTAGGTTAACCTATATATACGAAAAAGTGACGACAACAGATGGACAATAGTAGTGCCAGCGCAGTTGTAAATGAAACAAAAATGTGGCAACTTTAACGAACGAGCCACTTCTTACCAGGGTTACTGGATTTTTTACTTGTTCGCTGACTGCTGTGAAACCCTACTTTTTGATCGTTTTCGTCCTTTTTTGGCTACCGCTTGTACTCCATGGACAACAAAAGGGTAAGCGTAGGGACTACAAGCGGGTGAGTACTGCCGAAGTAAGTGATACCCTGACACATTACAGCCAATCTGACATTTTCGACTTCCCGAATGTCAATCATCAGCCGTCGTACCACGATGGCCGAAAACTCCGGCAACTCAAGGCGCTTGAGGAAAAAGGAGATGAAGGCGCCTGGTATGCGGCGCTCCGCGCGTATGTCAAAAATTTCGGCGTGTTGAATTTCTCCCATAATACGGACATGCTTTGGCAGCTTGCCCGGCTTTCGCAAAAACATGGGCCTCCCGGTGAATCCGTGTTGCTTTACAAACTGGTCCTCAAGCATCACCATGGTATTGACACAAGAAAAATAAGAAGCGAATTCGATACGCTCACACGCAACGAGCGCGACTACTACGTCCCCCTAAAGGAATATTACGAGTTGGTGGAATACCGCAAAGAAATCGACACGTTGCGCCCCCCCCAAGGTGTGCTTGTTCGAATGGACGACTGGGTAAACTCCCCGCAGGCTGACTACGGTCCCACCATTGGAAACGTCGACTCCGTACTGCTATTCACTTCAAAACGAAACGTGACCGATTCGCACGTCGACAAGAAAGTGAACGAAGACCTTTTCTTTACCATTCGCAACGGCGACTTCTGGGAGCCGGCCGATGCCTTCAACACGATCAACACGTCGAACAACGAAGGATCGGCATGCCTGTCGCACGACGGCAAGGTGTTATACTTTGCGCGCTGCGATTCTCCCGACAGCTATGGAAGCTGTGACATTTTCCAGGCCGAACTGAAGTCCGACAGCACGTGGGGCAACGTCAAAAACCTCGGCACCGCCATCAACGGCAAAGCGTGGGACTCACACCCTTCCCTCTCCCATGGTGGCGACACCCTGTTCTTTGCATCCGACCGACTCGGTGGCTTTGGGATGACCGACATTTACTACGCTGTGAAAAACACCAACGGTGACTGGGGGCCCGCGCAAAACATCGGTCCAATCATCAATACGCGGCGCAGCGAAGTCAGTCCATTTCTTCACCACAGATCCAATGTGCTTTACTTCAGTTCCAACGGCCAGCCGCTGAACTTCGGCCACTTCGATATTTACAAGAGCTATCTGGTGAACAACATGTGGAGCGAGCCCAGGAACATCGGCCCCCTCGTCAATGGCGTTGCCAGCGAATACTATTTCACCATTGATTCACATTCGAGCAGGCTCTACTACGCGCGTTCGGAAGCCGAAGACGAGGCGAACCTCGACCTCCATTCGTTCCCGGTACCCATGGAGGCAAAGCCGGACGCCACCGCTGAGCTGAAGGGATCGCTGGTCAACGCCAACACAAGGAAACCGTTCCGCGGAATCGTATCCGTAATTGATGTCGAGCATGGCGTGGAGGTGGCGCCAAAGTACCTCCGCCCCGACGGTTCATTCAATTTCGATCTCATCAACCACAGAAATTACCTGCTCATCATTCAAGGCGATGAATTCTTTCGCATCGAGGAATTCTTTTTCATGGATGGCAACGCGGAGATGCACCGGGAGACTGAACCCATTGAATCAAAGATCGCCTTTGAGACGCTTGAGTTTGAACCTGGCGAGGCCGAAATCCTTCCGTCAATGCACGGCGACCTGGCACGGCTCGGCAACTTTCTGATTGATCATCCGCATCTCAGGCTTGTTATCTCGGGCCACACCGATTCCCAGGGAAAAGAGGACCTGAACCTGAAGTTGTCGCAGTCAAGAGCGGACGCGATCATGCGATACCTCGTTGAGACCTTTCATGTCGACTCCGCCCGCATCGATGCGCATGGTTATGGCAGTTCCAGGCCGCTGGTGATCGAGGAGCAGGACCATCATCGCAGGCTCAACCGGAGGGTGGAGTTTGAGATTACACGATTGCCGTAGGTTGCCGCCAGGCCAAAAAAAAAAGCCCCAATTGCAGGGCTTTGATCCACGGTCAACACGAGATTTTTACGCCAACCTAAGGGCTTACCAATTTGACAATATCGTTGGCGAAGATGAAGACGATGAGCGCCAGCAGGAACACCATGCCGACCTTTTGCGCGGTCTCCAGGAATTTGTCCGACGGCTTGCGACGGGAGATCATCTCGTAGCTGAGGAACATGACGTGACCTCCGTCCAGCGCCGGAATCGGCAACAGGTTCATGAAGGCCAGCACCAGTGAAAGCACGCCGGTGAGCGACCAGAACCGCTCCCAATCCCATTCTCCGCCAAACGCCTGCATGATCCCCAGCGGACCTGACAAGGATTCCTTGGGGGAAAGCGTACCGGAGATAATCCTTCCAAACGCCTTGACCTGAACCGCCAGCGTGGTGAACGCACGTTCAATGCCCAAGGGTATGGATTCGGCAAAGCTGTAATTAACCACCCGTGACGCCCGGTCGAGGAAATCTTTACGATTTGCGCCAAAGCCTATTCGCTCGGCACCCTTGAACGATGCGGTGAACACAAGGCGTTCGCCGCCGCGATCAACGCCGAGCGTAATGGAATCTTTCCGTTCCTGGATCGCCGAAGCGACGACATCGTTGACCTCGTCGGTGTAGGTTACCGGCACGCCGTTTACGGCAACAACGCGGTCGCCCTCCCGCAGGCCCACGCTATCCGCAATGGATCCTGGCTCCACGATAGCCACTTCGGCAGGCAGCCGGAACAAGACAAACTGGCCCTGATTTTCCTTTTTATTGAACTGTTGTATAAAATCCGCCGGGATCGGGATCTCGATCTGCCTGCCGTCGCGTTCTACCGTGTAGTAGCCGTTGGTCGACAGCAGCGTCTCTGGCTTTAGAATATCCTGGAAATATTGAAAGTCCTGGCCATTGATCGCCACGATCTTATCGCCGGTCTTCAGGCCGATGCTTTCTCCGACGGGGCCGGCGTAGAAACCGCCGTGCTTGTTGATGGCGTCCTTTAGGAGGAACATATCGCCAAAGGCGAATGTAATGCCGAT
Source organism: uncultured Roseivirgaceae bacterium (assembly GCA_964551035.1). Lineage (GTDB taxonomy): Bacteria > Bacteroidota > Bacteroidia > Cytophagales > Cyclobacteriaceae > Chryseosolibacter. The sequence goes on from CAZKBK010000010.1 coordinate 82,412, forward strand.
GAAGATGACAATTCCGACAATGACGTTGACGGAAATCCCTCCCAACATCACGATGAGCCGCTGCCAGGCCGGCTTCGAGCGGAATTCCCAGGGTTGAGGTTCCTGCTTCATGGTCTCGGTGTCGAGCGATTCATCGATCATTCCCGAGATCTTTACATAGCCCCCAAGCGGGATCGCGCTTATCGCATACTCGGTCTCACCTTTCCTGAACGACCATATCTTGGGTGGGAACCCGATGGAGAATTGCTCCACCCGCATGCCAAAATATTTCGCTGCCAGCAGGTGTCCCGCCTCATGCACCGCCACCAGAAACGAAAGACTCAGCAGCAGCTGAGCGACCATAATCATCCAATCCATTACAAAATCCCGGTTAAACTATTCATCTTTTATTTATGAGTTCCGCCGCCACGATCCGAGTTTCCCGGTCTGTTTCGACATAATCGTCGTATGACGGACAGGGAATATAAGCTATTTTCTGGAGGCATCGTTCCACGACATCGGACATTTCCAGAAAATCGACGTTGTCGCTCAAAAATTCAGCCACGGCGACCTCATTGGCGGCATTCAGCACACAAGGGACGTTTCCTCCGCGGCTTACCGCCTCATACGCGAGGGCAAGATTACGAAAAGTTTCCAAATCGGGCTTTTCAAAGGTCAATGTGGCGTGGGGTAAAAAATCGAACCGCGGAAATTCCGAGGCCAGACGCCGGGGATAGGTCAGGGCGAATTGAATGGGTAGACGCATGTCGGGCTGTCCGAGTTGCGCTTTAATCGACCCGTCGGCGAACTGAACCATGGAGTGAACAATGGATTGGGGATGGACAACCACCTCAACTTTGGCGGGAGCGACGCCGAAGAGCCACCTGGCTTCGATCACCTCCAGGCCCTTGTTCATCATCGTGGCCGAATCAATGGTGATCTTTGCGCCCATACTCCAGTTTGGATGCCGCAGCGCCTGCGCTTTCGTGACGGCGCGCAACTGTTCGCGCCCCATTCCGCGAAAGGGTCCGCCCGACGCGGTCAGGATCAGTTTTTCCACCGGGTTGTGAAATTCTCCGACCAGACATTGGAAAATGGCGGAGTGCTCGGAGTCGATCGGATAGATATTGACCCCTTTATCACGCGCGATCGAGGTCACCAGTTCGCCAGCAACGACAAGGGTCTCTTTGTTGGCGAGGGCAATGTTCTTTCCCGCTTTCAGCGCGCTGATGGTCGGCCTGAGCCCGGAGTATCCCACCAGGGCCGTGAGCACCAGGTCCACGGTCTCCATTTCGACGACGGATTCGAGCGCATTTTCGCCGGCGTATACCTTAATGGGTTCATTCCGCAGCGCGTCTTTCACCATCGGGTAGTGCGTCTCGTTGCAAATGACCACGGCGTTAGGCTGAAATCTTTTTGCCTGCTCGATGAGCAACGCAGCATTGTTCTGCGCCGTCAGGACCTCCACTTCAAACTCGTCGGGGAAGACAGCGATGACCTCGAGGGATTGTGTACCGATGGACCCGGTCGAACCCAGGATGGCAATACGTTTTTTATTCTTCAAAACTTCAGCGTTGGGGTATCATGCTGGGGTACGTTGACCCAGCCACTTATCTGCGTATTAATTTGGTCAGGATCTCCGAGGCCGCCTCTGTGACAACCGTACCCGGGCCGAATACAAACGATGCGCCGGCCTGGTAAAGGAAGTCATAGTCGTGCGGGGGGATTACGCCTCCCGCCACGATCATCACATCGGGGCGTCCGAGTTTTTTGAGTTCGTCGACCAGTTCGGGGACCAACGTCTTGTGTCCGCCGGCAAGGCTCGACACGCCAACAATATGCACGTCGTTTTCGGCGGCCTGCATGGCAACCTCGCGGGGCGTCTGAAACAGCGGGCCGATGTCGACGTCGAATCCAAGATCGGCAAAGCTCGTTGCAATAACTTTCGCGCCGCGGTCGTGCCCGTCCTGGCCCATCTTGGCCACGAGGATTCTCGGTCGCCTCCCATCGAGGGCCGCGAATTCATCGGCAAGTTTTCGCGCGTTCGCGAACGAAGTCTCATTCTTCATTTCGCCCGAATATACACCCGAAACCGATTTAACCGTGGCCTGGTAACGTCCAAAAACTTTTTCCATGGCCATTGATATCTCGCCAAGCGTCGCCCGCTTTCGCGCAGCCCCGATGGCGAGTTCCAGTAGATTTCCGTTTGCGGTTTCTGCACAACGCGTTAATGCCGCCAGTGCCGCCTCGACGTCCCCGCTGTTCCGCTCCGCGCGCAATTGTTCAAGTCGTGCCACCTGCTCATTCCTTACGGCCGTGTTGTCAACTTCGAGGATGTCAAAGTCGGGGTCTTCATCGACCTTGTATTTGTTTACGCCGGTAATGATGTCGCGTCCGGAGTCGATACGGGCCTGCTTGGCCGCGGCAGCCTGCTCGATGCGCAACTTCGGAATGCCATTTTCGATGGCGCGGGTCATGCCACCGAGTTTTTCCACTTCGTCAATCAGTTCCCAGGCACTGGCCGCAAGCGCGCTGGTCAAATATTCGACATAGTAGGATCCTCCCATCGGATCAACCACGCGGGTGATCCCGGTTTCCTTCTCGATATACAACTGCGTATTCCGTGCGATGCGCGCAGAGAAGTCCGTCGGCAGGGCGATCGCCTCATCCAGCGAATTGGTGTGCAGCGATTGGGTACCCCCCAACACCGCGGCCATCGCCTCAATGCAGGTTCGTGTTACATTGTTGTAGGCGTCCTGTTTCGTCAGGCTCCATCCGGAGGTTTGACAATGCGTTCGCAGGGCGAGTGACCTCGGATTCCGGGGCTGGAATTGTTTGACGAGGTGTGCCCAGAGTATTCGCGCCGCGCGCATCTTCGCGACTTCCATAAAGAAATTCATCCCGATTCCCCAAAAGAACGACAGCCGCGGCGCGAAGTCGTCGATGGCGATACCCGCCTTGATGCCCGTGCGAACATACTCGATCCCGTCGGCAAGGGTGTAGGCCAACTCCATGTGCGCGGGAGCGCCCGCTTCGTGCATGTGATAGCCGCTGATGCTTATTGGATTGAACCTCGGCATCTGCTTCGACGCAAAAGAAAAAATATCGGCGACAATGCGCATGGATCCATCCGGAGGATAGATGTAAGTGTTCCTCACCATGAACTCCTTCAGGATATCGTTCTGGATCGTCCCGCTCAACTGTTCCGGACGCACACCCTGCTCTTCGGCGGCAACGATGTAAAAAGCCATGATCGGGATAACGGCGCCGTTCATCGTCATGGATACCGACATCTTGTCAAGGGGAATCCGGTCGAACAAGATCTTCATGTCGAGCACCGAGTCGATGGCTACGCCCGCCTTCCCGACATCGCCGGTTACACGCGGGTGATCGGAGTCGTAGCCACGGTGTGTGGCCAGGTCGAATGCGACAGAGAGGCCCCGTTGTCCGGCTTCAAGATTTCTCCGGTAAAACGCGTTCGACTGTCGCGCGGTGGAAAAGCCCGCATATTGTCTTACCGTCCACGGGCGTCGCGCGTACATGGTTGCATAGGGACCTCGCAGGTAAGGTGGAATCCCGGAAGAGAATCCGGCGCCGATGACCTGTGCGGCGTCCTGTGGTGATATCGTCGGACTAATGGTGATTTGTTCCGGAGTCTTCCAGGAAGGGAGTCGTACATCCTGTGCAACGGGTGTAAACTGGCTGTACGATATTTTTGAAAAGTCAGGATGCATTTTTCATTTTCGTTTGAAAGACATCCCACGCGGCTTTTGCAATTTCGTCGGTCATGGCCTCCAGCGCGTACGCACCCGCGGTAGGATCGGCAACCTGATTGAGATAGGATTCCTCGCGAAGAATGGAAGAAACGTTTCTGGCGACCCTGCTCATGGTAGCGTTAGCCTCATCCTCCGCCTTCACCGTGAGCGCATCGGCGCCGCCAAAAACAGAGGCCATGGCCGCCAGTGTCCCCTTGATCATATTGGCGTGCGGCTGAAACCGGTCATCGCTCCACGGCGGCGAAGTTACGTGCACGAACACATCTTGCGGCGTTGCGTCGTGTACGCCGTATGCGTGCATGACCTGAAGCCACAGCGATCGCAGCGCTTTCAACTTCGCGATGGTTTCGAGAAAGTCGACACCTGCCGTCACGAAAAATGCGGTTGACCTGACTAAACTTTGTACCGTAGCGGTGGTATTGCTGCTCCTCATCGCGTTCACGGCAATGGTGAGCGCATCGGCTACTTCCTGCACCGGTGTTGAAGGCGCCACCGCGACACCCATGACGCGAAGTTTTCCCCCAACAGGCGACAGCAATTGCCATTCACCGTCAGAAGGAAGCGCTTCCCACACCAGGGCTCCTGAAATCTCGTTACGCGGAATGGGAGTCTCCTTCAGAAATTGTGCGAGTGGTGCGGCATGTTGCGGTTGAAGCTTAAAGAAGAGCGAGCAATAAGCCCAGTTGATATTTTCGAGCAACTGGCCAAAATTCACGTGGGATTTGTCGCGAAGGTCGAAAAAGACTGCATCGGCTCCGGCGTTGAGATGGGTTAGCGAAATTTTGTTCGCCAGCGTTTCGTCTTTTACGGTTACAAAAGGTGAACAGAGCCATTTCCTCGCGCCGAAAACAGGATCCAATGCGGCGGGAAGGCGAGCTTGCAGACGCGAATTCAGTTTGGCAACATCGCTTTCGTCATAATAAGGAAAAAACCTCAGACCGTCAGCGTTTTCCCAGGATAATTCTTCCAGGGGATTTTTTCCGCCAGTTTCTTCGGAGGCCGCCCGCTGCCATTGTTCTTTAGACGCTTTTGCAAACCCTACGAGAACCGATGAAACGATGTTTTTTTCGCTCATAAATTAAATGTCAATTTTACTCAAGATTTGTTCATCTGTGGCCATTGCGTGTAAATTTTTCGCAAGGGATATTTTTTATAAAAGTCAATAGCCGGACCCCTTGTTTTGATGACCTCTTTTTTTACATCTTTGTCTCCCTTTCAAACCGAAGGAACAAAAACCCCCGATGAATCAGAGCGCAATGGAAATAAGCTGCGGCACCGTATGGAATGATTGTCTTGAGGTAATTCGCGAAAATGTTGAGGAAGACAACTTCAATACGTGGTTCAGGCCAATCGTTCCGCTTCGTGTCGAGGGTGATGTCCTCACCATCCAGGTTCCTTCTCAGTTTTTCTACGAATGGCTGGAAGACAACTACGTTCCGGTACTGAAAAAGGCAATACATACGGTACTCGGCGCGACGGGACGCCTTGAATATTCAGTCGTTGTCGACAGTGGCGATCAACAGGCACCCCCTGTAGCCGTAAATTACCCTGCCAATGGCGCGGGCCACCGGCGTAGTGCCGTGAATGCGACCGCTTTAGGCGGCGAAGAGTACACACCGTTCACGTTCAAGGCCGTTAATCCACACGCTGTCAACCCCCGATTGAATCCCACCTATACTTTCGATAATTTCATCGAGGGAGATTGCAACCGCCTTGCCCGCTCGGCGGGACTTGCGGTGGCGAAAAAACCCGGTGTAACATCGTTCAATCCGCTGATGCTTTACGGCGGCGTCGGTGTTGGAAAAACACACCTTGTCCAGGCGATTGGCAACGAGATCAAAAATAACATGCCCGGCAAGGTCGTATTGTATGTCGACCAGAACGACTTTACGAACCAGTTTCTGAACGCGCTTCAAAATCACAAGCTTCAGGACTTTCAGAACTTTTACCTCCAGGTGGACTTGCTCATTCTCGACGACGTTCAATTTCTCGCCGGAAGGGAAAAGACGCAGGAGATGTTTTTCCACATCTTCAATCAGTTGCACCAGTCGGGCAAACAGATCATCATGACCAGCGATTGCCCGCCACGGGACCTGAAGGGATTTCAGGAGCGGTTGTTATCCCGCTTCAAATGGGGGCTCACGGCAGATCTGCAGGAGCCGGACTTCGAAACGAAACTTGCGATCATCAATCGCAAGATGCAGGCTGATGGCATTGAGATTCCCACGGAAGTTGCTGAATACCTCGCCTACAGTGTCGACACCAACCTTCGCGACATGGAGGGCGTACTGAACTCCCTGATGTTCCACGCAACGCTGCTGAAAAAGGAAATCGACCTGGAGCTTGCCAAGGAAGTGTTGAAGAACATCATTAAGGAAATACAGTCGGACGTGAGTGTTGATTTTATCCAAAAGACGGTCGCAGAGTACTTCAAATGCGACCTTGACGCGATGAAAGGCAAAGTGAAGAAGCGCGAAATTGTCATTCCGCGTCAGGTGGCCATGTATTTCTGCAAGCGGTTCACGCAACTTACGCTCGCGCTGATCGGTGAGAATTTTGGTGGCCGCGACCACAGTACGGTGATTCACGCCCTCGAATCGGTAGAAGACATGATGAAAACCGACTCCAACTTCAAGCTTTCCGTTGAGGAGCTCGGTAAGAAGCTGAAGCTGCGCGTAGCCTGACCCCCTTCATTTCATTTGACCTGTTTCATCGAAGGATGAACGGGATTTGTATGCGTTGGCGTGAGCTGTTGATTCCAAATACGTAGCCGCGCCCGCGGAAATTGTTGAATATGTCCGTCACCTCTTTGGGGCTATCGATCCGCTCGCGGTTGATCTCAATAATGGTAAAATTCTCCGTGATGCCTATGCGTTTCAGCAGACTGTTTTCAGACATGTTGAAAACCTTTACGCCCTCGTCGACGGTCTCCAACTGTGCGCCCAGCGCTGAGACAATCTGTCTGCGGATGACCTCCTCGGTCCCATTCCTGTTCACCAGCGTAAGGCTGGTCGCTCCCTTTTTACCCTCACGCAGGTAGGTGATGGTGACCCGGTCGCCGGGGTAGCGGTAACTCAACTCTTCTTCGAATTCGCTTTGCGTGTCCACTGCCACGCCATTGATGTGTGTAATCACGTCGCCGAGTTTCAGGCCTGCCTTGCTCGCCGGCCCCTCAAGTTCGAGACGCTCGAGCAGCACTCCATTGAAATCCTCCACATCGGTGTTGAGTTCATATTTCCGGGCGGTAGCGTAGTCGTAGTCTACCACATTGGCGCCAAGAAAGGCCTTTTGAACGACGCCGTATTTGACGAGGTCGTCGAACACCTTTTTAACGATGTCCACGGGCACAGCGAACGCGTAGCCCGTGTATGATCCCGTTCGCGAGAGGATGGCCGTGTTGATGCCCACAAGTTCGCCGTCCTTGTTGACCAGAGCCCCACCGGAATTTCCCGGGTTGATGGCCGCATCCGTCTGGATGAAAGATTCGATGGGAAAGTTGTCGCGCAGGATGCCGATCCTCCTCCCTTTGGCGCTCACAATGCCGGCGGTTACGGTCGACGACAACGTGAACGGATTGCCGACCGCCAGCACCCATTCACCGACCTGCACATGCTTCGAACTCCCGAGGGCGACTGCGGGAAGGTTCCTGGCGTCGATCTTGATTACCGCCAGGTCGGTGCTCGGGTCGGTGCCCACGACTTCCGCGGGGTAGACGCGTTTATTGTAACTCACTTCGATGCGCTGCGCCTGCGCAATGACGTGGTTGTTGGTGATGATGTATCCGTCATCCGTGAAAATAACGCCGGAACCACTGCTGACCTGCGTTTGTGAACCATTGTTGCCAAAGAACCAGTCCCAGTAGGACATTGACGCGCCCTGCGAGATGCTGTTGATGTAGACGACGCTGGCTGTGGCACGGGCGGCGGCCTCGCTGAAATCGACAGCGGGGAGCGCCGGCGTCGTTTTGGCCACCGGGCCGGCGGGCGTGACGTCGTTAGCGGCCATATCATAGCTGACCGAATTAAAAACAGGTTCCACCTCGATCCGGGCGGAGATTTGCGGTTCGATATAATACTGGTAGGCGGTCCATGACCCGGCGAGGCCGGCAAGAAAACCAATGACAACGATCTTGATCGTATTTCTCATAATGACAGCTTTGCGGTTGTGAGATGTTGGAGACGACCAAAAAGTTGGCCAGTCCGTAAAAACTACCACAATAAACGACATTTCGTCCGGACGGATTCCCGGCTTTCCGGGCTTTTTTCCTCCTCATGGTGGAAATATCTTATTAAAATTATCTTGCATGCCTAATGGGAATCCGATCGACACTGGCCAGGCCGTTCGCCGCTTTCGTGGCTTCGCAAACAAGAAAATGGTCCCGCAATGCGGCCTTCCACCAGGAACAGACATTTCGGTACCTGTTGCGCGAAGGCGCTGCCACTGCCTTCGGGCAAGACCACGATTTCACCGCAATCCGGAACTACGACGACTTCAGGATGCACGTGCCCGTCAGGGATTACGAAGCGCTCAAACCCTACATCGAGCAGCTCCTTGCGGGAAAGTCCGACGTCCTCTGGAAAGGACAACCGCTCTACCTCGCGAAGACGTCCGGCACCACGTCGGGAACGAAGTATATTCCCATCACCAAAGATTCAATTTCCAACCACATCAACGGTGCGCGCAACGCGCTGTTGAGTTATGTCCACGAGACCGGAAACGCATCATTCCTCGATGGTGGCCTGATCTTTTTATCCGGTAGTCCCGCGCTCGACGAAAAGGCCGGGATAAAAACGGGCAGGTTATCGGGAATTGTCAATCATCACGTTCCGGCTTACCTGCGCAGCAACCAGAAACCCAGCTACGGGACCAATGTGATTGAAGATTGGGAAGAAAAACTCGAGCGCATCATCGACGAAACCCTCCAGGTGGACATGACACTGATCTCCGGTATACCGCCATGGGTACAAATGTATTTCGACCGCATTCAGGCACGCACGGGCAAGAAGATCAAGGATGTCTTTCCCGACTTTTCGATGTTTGTATACGGGGGCGTAAATTTCCAGCCCTACCGCGCAAAATTGTTTGACACCATCGGCAAGAAGGTCGATTCCATTGAAACCTATCCCGCATCAGAAGGTTTCATCGCCTACCAGGATTCACAGGCCGAAGCGGGCCTGCTCCTGTTGCTGAACAGCGGAATCTTTTTTGAATTCATACCCGCCGAAGAATATTACAACGACAACCCAAGGCGCCTGAGCATTGAAGAAGTGGAGCTGGGAAAGAACTACGCGCTGATCATCAACAGCAATGCCGGCTTGTGGGGATATTCCATAGGGGACACGGTAAAGTTCGTTTCGAAAGATCCCTACCGCGTGGTGGTGACGGGAAGGATAAAACACTTCATCTCCGCTTTTGGCGAGCACGTGATCGGGGAAGAGGTCGAGCAAGCGATGAAGCTGACGTTGGAAAAGTTTCCTGAAACTGAACTCGTGGAATTTACCGTTGCGCCTTATGTTACGCCGCCGGAAGGGCTTCCCCATCACGAATGGTTCATCGAATTTTCGAAGGCACCTGGGGATAAGAACCTTTTCGCACGCGAACTGGACACGCAACTTCGCAAGCTCAACGTTTACTATGATGATCTCATAGCCGGAAATATTCTAAGGCCGCTCGAGATTGTGCACCTGCCGGCCGGTAGTTTTATCCGGTATATGAAGTCGTTGGGCAAGCTGGGCGGTCAGAACAAGGTTCCCAGGCTTTCCAATGACCGGAAGATCGCGGAAGCCATGTACCTGATGCTCACCTGACGCCACCCGCAACTCAATTTAAAATGCCTATGGCGATCTTGAAATCGATTTAACTTACGTATTATTGATTATGCGGCGGCTGTATTTCTTATTTCCTCAAATTGTCTATTCTTTTCCCGTGCAGCTCCTGCTGAATAACCTCAGGCGTAACCACATTCTTGTTCTTTGCTGGGTACTCCTGCTGGCCATGATCAACGGAAGTTTCGGAAAATACCTCGGGATACCTTACCTCTTCCTCGACCCGGAATATCTTAACAAGGTCAACTTTGTAAGTTTCTTTATCATCGGACTTTGCGTGGCAGGCTTCACCACGGCATTTCACATCACCTGCTACATTAACGACGGCCACCGGTTCACGTGGGTGGGTACGATGTCGCGCCCGTTCACAAAGTTTGCCATCAACAACAGCCTTATTCCACTCGGGTTTTTGGTCGCCTACATCTACCAGGTCATCATATTTCAACAGAACAACGAGTACAATACGGGAATGGACCTCGCGGCCAACCTCGGAGGCCTCCTGTTGGGGTATCTCACGATGACGGCGTTCTTCTTCGTCTACTTCTGGTTTACCAACAAGGACATTTTCCGGTATGTGGTCTGCCAGATTGACGAGAAAATAAAAACAAACGTAAAGATCACGCGCGCCAGCGCGATGAAAAAACTCGACATCGCGCGCAAGAAACAAATTCCGGTGCTCAACTACATCGACCACGACCTAAGGGTCAGGAAGGTGGAGGACCACAACCATCATTTCTACGACAAGGCCACCATTCTGCAGGTCTTCGACCAGAACCACTTCAACCTCGTTGTGATCGAACTGGCCATCTTCCTTATCGTGATGCTGCTGGGCATTTTCAAAGACTATCCCGTCTTTCAGCTTCCGGCCGCAGCAAGCTTCATGATCTTCCTCACCATCTTCGTCATGCTCGCCGGGGCTTTCTCATACTGGTTTGGCAACTGGTCGGCGACGGCGGCGGTGATTCTGTTCCTTTTTGTGAACTACATGGTTGGTGCCGGATATTTTACCAAGCGGTATGAAGCCTTCGGGATAGACTACGTGAGGCTCCCGGCGGAGTACTCCGTTGAATCGTTGAAAGCGCACAACGACAGCGTATTGATGGAGAAAGACCGCCTTGCCACCTTCACCATGCTCGAAAACTGGCGGGCGAAGTTTCCCGGTGAAGAAAAGCCGAAGATGATCTTTCTCTGCGTTAGCGGCGGGGGGAAGCGCGCGGCGTTGTGGACATTCAACGCCCTTCAAACCGCTGACAGCGTGGCGGGCGGCAAACTCATGGAACACGCCATCCTCATCACCGGCGCTTCCGGAGGATTGGTCGGCGCCAGCTATTTCCGGGAGCTGAAACTGCGTGAGAAAAACGGAGAGGCCATCAACCCCTACAGTCCGGCCCACCGCGTGAAAATTTCCGCTGACAACCTGAACCCGATGATCTTCAGCCTGCTGGCGAATGACCTGTTCGTCGGGTTCACGCGGTTCAGGTATGCGGGCAATGCGTATCTGCGCGACCGGGGTTACACCTTCGAGGAGGAGTTGAATGAGATGACGGGCGGGCTTATGGATAAACCTATCCACGACTACTACGCCCCAGAACAACAGGCAAAAATACCGATGATGATCCTGACGCCCACGATCGTCAATGACGGACGTAAATTGTACATCGCCTCGCGGCCGGTAACTTTCCTCAATTACGAGCTGATGAGTTCGCCGAACTATTACTCCCAGAAGTACAGTGGCGTCGATTTCCAGCGGCTTTTCGAATATCACGGCGCCGACAGCCTGCGTTTTCTGTCCGCCCTGCGGATGGCAGCAACCTTCCCCTACATCACGCCCAACACCACGCTTCCCACCGAGCCGGCTATCCACATCATGGACGCGGGCATCTCCGACAACTTCGGCCTCAACGACGCCATTCGATTTCTTTATGCCTACCGCGACTGGATTGCGGAGAACACCTCGGGCGTTGTCTTCGTGTCGATTCGCGATTCCCCAAAGCTGGCGAGGATCCCCGCGTACGAAGGGCAAAACCTCCTCGACACCTTCTCACAGCCCATCAGCAGCGTGTATAATAATTTCGAGAATTTCCAGGACATCACCAGCGATCTCCTGATCGGACACGCGCACTCCTGGTTCGACAACCGCATTGACCGGATCGATATCGAGTATGAGGCAACAGACTACGTGCCCATCCTTCAAAACATTGACAGCATCAGAAATTTCAATGCGCGGGCATCGCTGAGCTGGCGGCTTACCACGCGGGAGAAAGAGAGCATCACCAGCAACATCACCTCCGAAAAAAACGCGAACGCGATCCGCCAGTTGGATTCGTTGCTTGGTCAATAGCCAGCGACGGGACGATAGCCAGGTCCCGCCAGAAACCTGCCATGGCGCCCTCCGAGGTGTATGCCGTTCTCAAGGGTCAACTTTCCATTGACGATCACAAACCGAAAGCCTTCGGAAAAAGCGTGGGGTTGTGTGAACGTCGCCTTGTCTATCACCGTTTCAGGATCGAACACGACCAGGTCGGCGGCAAATCCCCCAAGCAGCAATCCCCGGTCATGAAGGTTGAACTTCCGGGCGGGCAGGGAAGTCATCCGGCGTATGGCTTCTTCCAGGGAGATCACTTTTTCCTGGCGTACGTAACGCCCCAATACGCGGGCGTTGGTCCCGTAAGCGCGGGGATGGGGAACGCCGGACCCGAACCGCGCGATGCCGGCGTCGGAAGCAAACATATTGAACGGATATTGCATGATCCTTCGCAGATCGTCTTCATGCATGCTGAAGAAAACCATCTGCGCGCTTCCGGCTTCGACCATTTCCAGGATCGTTTGTACTTCGTCCTTCGCCCTGGGTTTGCGTCCCCAGATCCTGTTGATCTCCGAGATGTTCTTTCCGTTGCATGTGGTATCGGCGGCATAACGCGCCACCACAGCATAACTAAAGTCTTTCAAGTCCTTACGTTTCAAGGTCGCCAGCATTTCATCCCCGATCTGCTTCCGCGTAGACGGGTCGGCCAGGCGCAGCAGCAACGAATCCCTGCCGCCGGAGAATGCCCAATCGGGCAAGGTAGTATTCAACGAAGTACTGCTGGCGACGTACGGGTACTGATCGATAGTCACATCGATCCCCGCGCGGCGTGCGGCTTCCACCTGCTGAAGGGTGTTCACGGAACGACCCCAGTTGGGTTTGTACGTCACCTTGAAGTGCGATATCTCCACCGGAACGGAAGCCTCCCGGCCGATGTTGACCGCCTCTTCAATGGCCTCGGTAACGCGGTCTCCCTCGCTGCGGATGTGGGACGCGTAAACGCCTCCGTAGCGCGACACAGCGCGCGCAAGCCCAATGACTTCCGGCGTCTCTGAGTAGGTACCGGGAACATAGATCAAACCCGTAGATAAACCGACGGCGCCATTTTCCATCGCCCGCGCGACCATCGCCTCCATGCGCGACTGTTCTTCGGCGCTCGGATCGCGCCGGCGCTCTCCCATTACCGCCCGGCGGACGCTGTTGTGGCCGATCAGGGTAGCCACATTGATGGATGTGCCGACGCTGTCGAGGCGAAAAGCGTATCGCGCGATATCGGTGTTCGACGAGCCGCAATTTCCCGTGACCACCGTCGTGACGCCGTCGTGGATAAAATTCGGCGCCAGCATGCGGTTTATATTGCGCTCTATGTGCGCGTGGACGTCGATGAATCCCGGCGCCACGACGAGGCCCGACGCATCAATCACACGGGCTGCACCGCGGCCGCGGAGGTTGCCAACGGCTGCAATTTTCTCCCCCTTGATACCGACATCCGCATACCGCCATGGATTTCCTGTGCCATCGACAACCTTGCCGCCGAGGATCAGGAGATCGAATTCCTGTGCGAAACACATCGTGGACAACGCCAAAAGGAAGAGCGCGGGAATAATACTTTTCATAAACAATCGACTGGTCGCCTAAGTTGGAAAATATCCGTGATCAAAAAAAATGGGAACCCGTAAGATGCCGTACTTTTGCGATTCGCATGGACAAGGTTAACGATCAACTCACAAAGACGCTGCAACTTCTCAAGCTCGAGCGGCAGGCCGACCTGGAACAATACCGCCAGAAGGTCTTGCTCAGGTCGCTGTCTGAACGCACCAAAGAGGGAACGACCTGGTATCCCGTCCGGCTCCGCCGCCACTACATCGGCACGGGGGAACGCCCCATCATCGAGGTCGAGCGCACGAATCACCTCGATCAGCCCCATGCGTTCCAAAGCGGAAAGCTGGTGAACGTCTTCAGCAACGCATCGTCGCGACCAGAAAAGGAACATGTGGGTGGGGTGATCAATTATGTGCGTGACAACACGATGGTGGTTACACTCAACGGCGATGATGTCCCCGAATGGGTTGAAGACGGCGGATTGGGCATCGACGTGATGTTCGACGAGATGACCTATCGCGAGATGGAATTCGCGTTGAAAGAGGTGATGAAAGCGGAAGACGGCCGGGTTGCGACGCTCAAGCACATTCTTCTCGGAAACGAATCTGCCGCCATCGGCGGGGCCGGCCCGCCAGCGGAGTCGTCGGGCATGCTCAACGATAGCCAGGTGGAGGCCGTTAACCGAATGCTTTCCGCCCGGGATGTCGCCTTTATTCACGGTCCACCCGGGACTGGCAAAACGACGACACTGGTGCAGGTGATTCGCCAAACCCTCCGGGAGGAGCCGCAGGTCCTTGTATGTGCTCCAAGCAATGCCGCGGTGGACCTGCTGGTCGATAAACTTTTCGAAGCCGGCGTCTCCGTCATCCGCATCGGTCACCCTGCGCGCGTGACGGAGCAGACCCTGAGCAAGACCCTCGACGCGCGCATCGCGGCACACCCGCACTACGGAGACCTGCGCGCCATGCGGCGACAAATGGAGCAGGCGCGGTCCATGGCATCGAAATACAAACGGAACTATGGCTGGCAGCAGAAGGAACAGCGCCGGTTGCTCATGCAAGAAGCACGCACGCTCAAAGCGGACGCGGACACCCTGGAATTTTACATCATCAATGACCTCCTTCAGCATGCGCAAGCCATCTGTTGCACGCTGGTAGGCTCATCCCACCCGATCCTTCGCGGGCGAACGTTTCGCACAGCCTTCGTTGATGAAGCGGGGCAGGCGCTCGAACCCGCGTGCTGGATCCCCATACTCCGTTCGCAGCGGGTGATCTTTGCCGGCGATCACCAACAGCTCCCCCCGACGATCAAGTCCGTGGAGGCCGGCCGCGATGGGCTTTCAGAAACCTTGTTCGAGAAGGGCATGGCGCGACAAGGCCATTGTACATCAATGCTGGAAGTCCAGTACCGGATGCATGACGACATCATGCGTTTTCCTTCGGCGTATTTTTACCGGGGCCGATTGACCGCACACGCGTCGGTACGAAGTCAAAGGCTTCGACCGCATCAACAGCCCGTGGATTTTGTCGACACCGCCGGGTGCGGCTACCAGGAAAAGCAGGATCCTGAAACGCTCAGCCGATTCAACGAAGAAGAAGCCGCGTTCCTGGTGCGTCTGGTGGAACAGCTTGTCGAAGACGTCGGCACGGCTCCCTGGATCGAGGAGAAGATCACGCTTGGGGTGATCACACCCTACCGGGCGCAGGTAGATCGCCTGCTGAAACTGGCGGAGGCGTCCACGATCCTTGAACCGGTGCAGGCATTCATCACCATAAACACCGTTGATGCTTTCCAGGGCCAGGAGCGCGACGCGATCGCGATCTCTTTTGTTCGAAGTAATGATGCCGGAGAAGTGGGGTTCCTGGGCGATATCCGAAGGACCAATGTCGCGATGACGCGGGCAAGAAAGAAACTCATCATGGTCGGAGACAGCGCTACGTTGGGGGCGCATCCGTTCTACCTGGAACTCATCGACTTTGTTCAAAAGGAAGGGTTCTACAAGAGCGCCTTCGAAATAGAACAATAAAAAGAGAGACTGCCCCCCATGGAGCAGTCCCCTAAAAAAACCGAACTATAAGTTTTTAATAGTCGCGGTCTTTGTTGTCCTTGTTCTTGTCGTCCATTTCATTGCCCTGAGCGTCGAATTTCACCTTCTTGGTTTCGTTCCCCTGTCTCAGTTCAACGGCATAGATCGTTTCGCCATCCTTCTGCTTTCTCTTGGCCTTCTCAACCGTCCAGCCTACGTAATCCTGGCTCTGCAACTTTTCACTTACTGCAGCCGGAAGTTGTGCGATTGAAATCTCCTCGCCCTGATCCTGGTCCTGGTTCATTGGATCCTGCTGGGTTGGATCTTGCTGGGTCGGATCCTGTTGAGTTGGATCCTGCTGTTCCATCTGATCATCGGTGCGATACTGATCAGAAACACCGGTCGTATCCTGCGCAAAAGCCGTCAGAGAAACACCAAACAACATTGCGATTGCAAACAATAATTTTTTCATAGTCGGTAATATTAAGTTTAACATTGTTTGCCCCCCATGATCGAAATACTATGCCCTTGGCAAGGAGAAATCATAACTCATTCATTAGCTGTGATTTGTAAAATCGTTGTTGCAGACGAGCAGGGGTCGCGTAGTGGAAAAAGTCAACAGTGAGCAGAAAAATCTTTTACGTTTTCGCGGTCGGTCAACACATTTTCGCAGTCGATGCGCGGCCACATCGCCGGTGCACACGGTCACATGCCAAATTGCACTTCACGACCGATGCTCTTCAATCGCAGCCGGTTGTAGCTCAGGAACCGGTACTCGGTGTACGCTGTGTAAACGCCCAGGGAAACCGTCCTTTCAGCGGAGCCGGGGATATAGAGAAATACAAGAAGCAAGGGACGACCGTTGAATTCAAAAGGCAAGGGAACGATCCTGTCGATGCGGTGACGTCCGTTCATTTCCCGGAGTATGTTAAAGTGGTTGTCCTTAAGTTCTGTGAGATAGGTTTGAGACGGCGTGGTGACAATTGAGTAAGTGAGTCCGGCCGGCGCGACGGATACATTGGTGATGTTGCGCGTGTCTTCAGGGGTGAGCCGCAGCAGGTGACGCAGGTAATTATCCAGGGAGGGATCGTTCAGTTGCGTGTAGCTGAAGTTTGCAATTTGTAGTTCGGGCAACGTCCGGTTAACGCAATAGTAGATCGCGTCCGGATCAGTCTCGAGGCGCTGACCCCCATACACGGCGATATATTTGACTTTGCCTCCCTCACGCAAGACTTCAATGCGACGGAGCATCACCTTTGCAACCGGGCGGTGCGTCATCGAGAACACCGAAACCGTGTCCATGCCGGAAAGCACGAACCATTTCCTTGCCCTCTCCATCGGCAAGCGCTGGCGTGAAAAACCGGGCGACTGGAACACGGTGGAGTCCGTATGCGATGCAACTTCCCGCGACGTCAGCTCTTTGAACTCCGGCAAAAGATATGCAGTGGTGACAAACTCTTCCGTGTTCGAGAAATAATACATGTCGCCGATATACGCGGTGGTGGCGTAGTAGTCGTAGTCTTCCACCTGCGGGCCTTCAGCATTCTTGCTGGCCGATGGTGCTGATTCCCGCTGGCCGCAGGAGCAGAGGAATGACGCCACGGCAATCGACATGGCAGCGATGCGAATGGGGGAAAGGATCATCGCCAAAGATACAAAAAATCAGGGCCGACGTGTTGTGAGCTGAAACGCAGCATCAATGGCGCTCACGGCTTTCTCGAGATCGATTCCCTCGCCCAGTACGCCTTGAAAGAGATCTCCCGTTTCCTTAAAACGGTCAATCACATTGGCGATGGTAAAGTCAAGCACACGCAGGCCCTTCTTCACCTCATCCCAATGCAACGGCGTAGACACGGGCGCCCCCGGCTTAGGACGCAACGCATACGGTCCGGCCAGCGTAGCCTGCGGACGGTTTTGGAGAAAGTCGATATACATCCTGCCCCCGCGGTCGGATAACTTACGGTCGATGGTGGTAAAGCGCGGCAACTGTGAGTGAACGATCCTGGCAATGCTGCGCGCGAATTCCTTCGAGTCCTCGTAAGTATACTTCGCTCCCAACGGAATGTAGATGTGAAGCCCCGTAGATCCGGAGGTCTTGCAAAAGCCGGACACTTCCAGGGTATCCAGCACGTCACGCGTCACCAGCGCAGCCTCGATCACCTGGTCAAAAGAGGTCTGATCTCCGGGGTCAAGGTCGATCACGCACCAGTCGGGGTGATCGGGTTTGTCCGTGCGGCTGCTCCACGGATTAAGTTCAATACACCCCAAAGACGCCATGTAGAGTAGCCCCGCTTCGTTTGTACAAACCATGAAGTGTTTTTCCCGCTTGTCACCTTCGCTGAAATAGCGATACGTCTCAACCCAGTCAGGAACCTTCCCGGTAACATCTTTCTGGTAGAAACTCTGACCTTTTATCCCATTGGGAAAACGGTTGAGCGTTTGCGGACGGTCCATCATGTAGGGCAGCATTAACGGCGCCACCTGATAGTAGTAGTTCAACATATCGCGTTTGGTGTAGCCCTCGTCGGGCCAATACACCTTGTCGAGGTTGGTAAACTTCAGTTCGAAGTCGTCGACACGGCGCACCTGCGTTTTCTCTGTTGGATTGAGCAACGTCCGCCTCGTCGAGGCCATCGGTTTTAAAAACCTGCTTTGCTGGTCATGGCTCGCGACCACATCGTCCACCGGAACGGGAGACTCCGATCGCACCGCGGCCGGTGCTTTGTCGTCGCGGAGTCCACGGAAAGATGGATGCCTGAGACCACCTCTTCCCCCTGATGACCGATACGCTATTTCAGCCACCAGCTTTGGTTCAAGCCACACCACATCGGCCTTTGGGGGATTTGGTCGAAACCGCGAAGGCTTGTTGTAGTCCGGTTCGGTACGAAACGGGCAGACCTTCGTTTCGTGCGTTTTCATGCGCGCCACCAATTCTTTCTGAAGGCTTGCGGTAAACCCCGTCCCCACCGGACCGATAAACACCAATTCGCCATCATCATTGTAAACGCCCATCAACAAAGCGCTGAACGGTTTCGGCGAATTTTGATTCCTGGTATACCCTGCAATGATGGCCTCCTGATGACGTTCCGTTTTTATCTTTACCCATGCCCGGGACCGTGTATCGGGCGTATATTCACTATCGCGCCTTTTCGCAAAGACACCTTCAAGCCCCATCGAATCGGCCAGTTCGAAGAACTCCGTTCCCCTGATGGAAAAGGTCTCGCTCAACCGAATAACGTCGCTTTCCGGCAACATCGACTCAAGCACCTTCCGCCGCGCAGAGAGCGGCGCTTTCATGAGGTCGTAACCTTCCAACCACAACACGTCAAAAACATAGTATACGAGGTTACCGTCGGCCTCGCTCCGCCATTGTTGCAGCGCATTGAAATCCGGCTTACCCTTTTCATCGATCACGACTACTTCGCCGTCGACGACAGCGTTGACGGCCCACTCCTGCAACGCGCGAAAAACGGGGTAGAATTTTTTCGCGAAGTCCTTGTTGTTGCGCGACCGGAGGTTCACCTCGCCGCCGTCCATGTAGGCGATCGCCCTGAATCCGTCCCACTTGACTTCATACATCCAGCCGGCTTCATCAAAGGGTTTGTCCACCAGCGTCGCCAGCATGGGCTTGAGGTCCTTTGGGATTGGTGACGAGAACTTGTTGTCCATGTCGTCCAGGAGTT
Organism: uncultured Roseivirgaceae bacterium; assembly: GCA_964551035.1. Taxonomy (GTDB): domain Bacteria; phylum Bacteroidota; class Bacteroidia; order Cytophagales; family Cyclobacteriaceae; genus Chryseosolibacter. The sequence continues at coordinate 101,608 of CAZKBK010000010.1, forward strand.
CTCCCACGCCGGCAGCTTCCTCTGAACGACGATTCTTCAACGGGGGCTTCATGATCTTTGCCGGACGCCTGGAAGAACGTTTACCCTTCCGTTTTGTACGACCTGTTTTGCGATTGCTCTTCCAATACTCCACATCTTCCGAAGCAGCCATGTCTTCGAGGGTCCTGCCCGACCTTACCGACTGGTCGTCACCGGTGATGTCGGCGCGCGATGAAAAATCGTCGCGGTGTTTGATCAACAACCAGGAGTCGTCGCCCCGGCCCTTCATCCTGACCAGGGCAAATTCCCCCTGGAGTTTTTCTCCATACAGCCGGAACTTAAGCGTGCCCTTTTGATAAGCGTTGCGTATGATTTCCTCGTTTGCCTTTTTTGTTTTTGCGGGTTGCGCCGGCTCATAGGTTCCTTCATCCCAGATGATCACCGTGCCGGCACCGTAATTTCCTTCCGGGATAATGCCTTCGAAATCCTTATAGTCAAAAGGGTGGTCTTCCACGTGCATGGCAAGCCGCTTGTCGGCCGGATTTAGTGACGGGCCTTTTGGAATGGCCCATGACAACAGCGCGCCATCCAGCTCGAGCCGAAAGTCGTAGTGGAGGCGCGAAGCAGCGTGCTTTTGAATAACGAAGGAAAGTTTTCCCCCTTTTGGTTTCCCACCCGTGGGCTCCGGTGTTTTGCCAAATGTGCGTTTCTTCATGTATTCAGTAAGTCCCATCGTTGCTTTTGGTTTCGAAAGTTGTGCCACGCAGTGAATGTTGGCTGGCATGGATTTATTGCTGCTCACCGGTAAATTACGGATATGGGAAAGGTCGCTTTTTCAATTTTAGCCGTCACCACGGGCATGGTGATCTTCACCGTGCTCAGCAATGGCAACGTCAACGTTCCCACGGCGGTTCTGATCGTGTTCTTGTTTCTCCTCCACCTGGCATTGATCGGGATGGTCATGCTCGTCCTCAAACGCGGCAAGCCGCCCGGGAAAATCTTCAAAAAGGGATACTATGAGCATCAGAATTTTTGAAAACGCTCAAAGAAAGCCGTGAACATCGATGACGGGAGATCTTTCTTATTATTTTTGCGATATGCAACAAGGGCTCAATCTCCTTCAAGACACGCTGGACCATTTTGACGAAGGCGCAAAGTCGGTCAGGGTCTATTCCGAAGAGAAGGCTTACATCATCACGCGTATCGCGGAAACACGCGAATTCTGGGTGACGGAAGAAGCACCCGGCTTTCCAAAGAAAAAAGCAGTCGCACTTGACCGCTATTTCGAAGGAGCCTTCGGTATCGAGGCCCGGTACTGAGCGGGCTTTATTTCAGGAAATTCCATCCGACAGACACCAGGAACACCTGGCTTCGGGCCTCTTCGCCGTTTTCAAGATTGTTGATGTCTTTTACCCCGAGGTTGTACCGAAAATCCAGACCCAGGCCGAAGGCGAAGTCATAGCCAACGCCCCCCGAGATCGCGATATCCGTTTTCTTGTAAACTTCGGTTATGTCCCGCTGCACCGTAGTGAACACGGTTTCATATTCCTGCTCTCCGTCAACCAGAAAGCCGAACTGTGGCCCGAGTTGAATGTTTAAGCCCATCGCGGGATAGAACTTGAACATCACGGGCACCGAGATGTAGGTAAACCGCTCTTTTACGTCGACAAGGTTCAGAAACGTACGCGACTCACCGCTCTGCGTGAACAACAGCACCTCAGGCTGGATCGCCACCTTGTTGAACCTTGCGCGCATGAACAGGCCGAGGTGGAACCCGGCCCGGGCGTCGTACGTCGCTTGTGGGTCATCCACGTCGATCGATGCCAGGTTCAGACCCGCCTTCGGACCAAAGGCGACTTGCGCCATCGCAAGATGAAGCGGCAGCATGCAAGCTGCCAGCAGTAAGATTACCGTTATCCTTTTCATACCGAGATATTTTTTCTTACCGGGTCCGGGTAAAATTTCCCTGCCTGAATTATGAAATGTTCGGAGATGATAAAATCTGGTTCCCACCGCTGCCAGGATATGGTCGGATCCGGGTCTTGAGTGTATCCGCACAAATCTGTCATTAACGAGTTAAAACCTTACAGGAATGCCACGGGCGGCTCATTTTGAAGCGTCGCGCAATAAACATCAACAAAAAGGATATGGCCGGTTGTCATGCGTGGTCAAGACAAAATAGAATCTCCTTACTTACCTCGTAATGTCACCGGAAAGTTTGTCCCACCCGCTCAGGGTCAATGTAGTAGCTTTGAGTTTCGAATAAGGCACCTTACTACATACCACGCATTATGAAAAAGAACATTCTCGTCCTGGCCCTCGCCGTCATCGCTATCGGGTTGATGGCCTACGCCGGAATCACGGGTATTGCGCGTGACCACGACACGGGCCCCTTCTTTATTTTCCTTGCCGCTTGTGGCGCCACGGGATTGTCCATGGACCTCAACCGGTTTATCAAGGAGAGAATCCGACACAACAAGACGAAGAAGTTCGGTCGCTAACGCGAGCGTGCGGCCGGCAGCATCTGGACCTTCTTTGCCGGACAAGTCCATCTCTTTTTTAAAATTTTTTCGGAAGCACCGTCGTTAGTTAACTATGCTGCCGCTGAGGATCTATACCAGGAAGAGAATATTCAACTACTACTCCGGGTTGTCGTTCTTTGTGTTTATCTGGATCTACCGGGCCACCGAGGATGAAAGCCGGTTGATCCGGCATGAGAAAATTCATTTTCTGCAGCAGATCGAGCTCTTATTCATATTTCACTGGATCTTTTACGCCTTCTTTTACCTGCTCACCCGGTCCCGTGGACACGGCCATTACATCGCTTACCGATACAACCCCTTCGAACTCGAGGCGTATGACAACGAACACGACCATGCCTACCTTACGAGCAGGAGGCGTTTTGCCTGGACAAGATCGGTGAAGACTTACTACGACATGTGGCGATCCGATTTTTGTGGCCTGCCGTCTTGTGCCGGCTCATCCGCCATTGGCCGAAGGCCTGTCCGCTAGGGCGCGCATGATCGCTCCGAGGGCGTCCCGTATGTACTCCCCCGTTCCGGGCGCGTACCAGTTCATGAAACGCGTTTCGTAGTGTTCGTGGTCATAGAAAGACTCGGGCGTAAGATAGCCAATGTATCCACCGTTGAAGCCCGTAACGATCGGGAGGACAGCGTGCGTCGTGCCAATGGAGTCCAGCACGGGATTAAATGCGCCGGAGAAATCTCCCGGTACTCCCAGGAAGACCACATTCCCGACGCGCAGCCCCGTAACAAAGACCGGATAGCTGCCAAAAGCCGCTTCGAAGAGCCACGACCGGATCTTGAAACCTTCGCTGATCTTCACCTGGGGATCGGATAGCGGGAGCGGTATGCGGACCATGGCCAGCGTCGTATCATCCATGGGCCGTAGGTTCGCGCGTTCTTCGAGCATACGCGCAGAAATTTTCGCAGCCATCCAGTCGATACACCCATCGCCGGCCATGGGGGCGCCAAAGCCATGACTTGCCACCGCTCCGGCCATGAACATGGCGAAATCATAGCCGCTCGCCTCAAGCGTATCCACCAGTGCGCCGGGGTAATCGCGTGACAATTCCAGGTCTTTTGAAAACAGGCAGGTGGCGTGCGCGGTGTAACTCATCAACAGCAGTTTGCTGCTGTCGCAGCGGTGGAACTCGACCAGGCGCATGTAAGGATCCTCAAAGCCGCCGCTGATCATCCTGTTGTTCACCGCCTCCGGGATGGCGATCTTCCCGGCCCGGATCGTTGCCGGACTGGTGCGCTGCGCGGCAAGATCGATACTGCGTCTTATCCGATCGATAATAAAATCAACGATCTTTTGATCATAGGCGCCGTAAATAAAGCGGGTCGCGCCGCTGCCCCAATTCCCCACGCCGTTGTGTGTGTGTGTTGCGCCAAGGAAAGTATTGGAAAGGTCAAATCCGGTTCCCTCCAGTCCCTGTTCGAGACCTGCCGTCACCAGGGGCGGTATCAGCAGCAAGTCGGCGCTCACGATGGCGACACGACGCGTCCCGTTATCGATAACCAGGGTTCTCACATAAAGGGAGTCGCGCACGCCCGTACTCGTCTTTCCCTTGCGGTTTCCGTAGCCGGCAGTTGCAACCGGAAATGGAGGCGTGAGGTTTACGACAGCATAGCCCACCGAAAAACCCGACGTCGCAGCCGTTCTTGAAATTTCAAGCTGCCGGAGGTTTTTCTCCATGGAATCATAGGCGGGCAGTTCCGCGATGGGCGTCCGGTCTACCGGACCCACCGAAATCAGGACGAAAATCACTACCAGCGCCAGCAGGCACAGGAGGGTATACGAAGTCCAGCGGATCACACGTCGAACGGGCATGACCGCAAGATAGTACGCATTGCCAAAATGGGTAACCGGCAGGCCATGTTGTTGGATTAATCCAATGCGTACCCGCCCACGCTGCGGGCAGGCGTCCTTGCAGGTGTTGGACTAAAAAGCTGCGGTGCCGTCACTCTTATTTTAATATGGGCTTCGCCGTCCTAATAACCGTTAGCTTAATCCATCGGATCTCGTTAATTTTGACGCCTGTTGCCCTGAAAAAGCGGCATACCATAAACTATGAGTGTGGAAACAGCTACATCGAAAAAACCGGAGAAATCATCGAACCTGGCGGGCCACCGCGATGAAACGCCCTATAAACCCAGGCATAAAGTACGGATCGTTACAGCGGCAAGTCTTTTTGACGGCCATGATGCGGCGATCAACATCATGCGCCGGATCATCCAGGCGACCGGATGTGAGGTTATTCACCTGGGACATGACCGCAGCGTGGAGGAGGTGGTGAACACCGCCATCCAGGAGGACGCGCAGGCCATCGCCATGACCAGCTATCAGGGCGGCCACAATGAATATTTCAAATACATGTACGACCTGCTCCAGGAACGGGGCGCCGGACATATCCGGATCTTTGGAGGTGGTGGCGGCGTAATTCTTCCGGAAGAGATCCGCGAGTTGATGGACTATGGAATCACCCGGATCTACTCACCCGATGATGGAAGGGCGATGGGCCTTCAGGGCATGATCAATGACCTTGTCCAAGAGTCTGACCTTCCTACCGGCGAGGAAGTGATTTCCGACATTGACGAACTCACCCCTTCGAATCACCTGGCCATTGCACGGCTGATCTCGGGGGCGGAGAACTACTACGATAAGCACAAGCCGGTTCTCGACGCCATCCGGAAGCGGTCCGAGTCGGTCAGGACACCCGTTCTGGGAATAACCGGAACCGGTGGCGCGGGAAAATCGTCCATGGTTGATGAACTCGTGAGAAGGTTCCTCATCGACTTCAAAGACAAGACCGTAGGGATTGTTTCTGTTGACCCGTCCAAGCGAAAGACGGGAGGGGCGCTCCTCGGCGATCGCATCCGGATGAACGCCATTAACAGTCCGCGTGTGTTCATGCGATCGCTGGCCACGCGGCAGAGCAACCTGGCGCTTTCAGCCTATGTAAAGGAAGCCGTCATGTTGCTGAAGGCTGCCGGTTACGACCTCATCATCCTCGAGACTTCCGGGATCGGTCAAAGTGATACGGAAATCCTTGACCACAGCGATGTGTCGCTGTATGTGATGACACCGGAGTATGGGGCGGCAACCCAGCTTGAAAAAATCGACATGCTGGATTTTGCCGATGTCATTGCGTTGAACAAATTCGACAAGCGCGGTGCGATGGATGCGCTGCGCGACGTTAAAAAGCAATACCAGCGCAACCACCAGTTGTTCACACGCAAGGTCGAAGAGATGCCCGTATTCGGGACCATTGCTTCGCAGTTCAATGACCCCGGAACCAACCAGCTCTACAAGTTCCTCATTGAAAAAATTGTCGACAAGACGGGGGCCGATCTTCAGTCCTCCTTTGCCATCACGCGCGAAATGTCGGAGAAGGTGTTTGTCATCCCGCCGCACCGGACGCGTTACTTGAGCGAGATCGCCGAGAGCAATCGCGATTACGACGTGCGCGCTGAACAACAGCAAAAAGTCGCGCAAAAACTTTACGCGCTCAGCACGTCCATCGAACACCTGAGGGCATCGTCGCTGGAGGACAAAGACCGGATTCTCAAAACCCTCGAAGAACAGTTTGCGGCAGAAAAGCTCCAACTGGACCCGCTCAACTGGCAGGCGATTGAAGGGTGGCCCGAAAAATTGAAAAAGTACGCGGAAGCGCTGTTCACCTTTAAAGTTCGCGACCGGGAGATCGGGATAAAGACGCATACCGAATCGTTGTCGCACCTGCAGATTCCCAAAATCGCCATGCCGCGATACGAAGCGTGGGGCGACTTGCTTCGGTGGATGTTGCAGGAGAACGTACCCGGCGATTTCCCGTACACCTCGGGCATCTACCCGTTCAAGCGGGAAGGTGAAGACCCCACGCGGATGTTTGCCGGAGAGGGAGGCCCTGAAAGAACCAACCGCAGGTTTCACTATGTGAGCCACAGCATGCCGGCGAAGCGGTTGTCTACGGCATTCGACTCGGTGACCCTGTACGGCAACGACCCCGACTATCGGCCGGATATCTACGGAAAGATCGGCAACTCCGGGGTGAGCATTTGCTGCCTCGACGATGCCAAAAAGCTTTATTGCGGATTCAATCTTGCCGACCCAAAAACGTCGGTATCCATGACGATCAATGGGCCCGCACCCATGTTGCTCGGCTATTTCATGAATGCCGCCATCGACCAGCAATGCGAGCTTTATATCAAAGCCAACGGACTGGAAGCGGAAGTGAAGGAGAAGATCGCGGCCATCTACAAAGACCACGAAGGCGAGCACCCCTCCTACCAGGGCGCGCTTCCAAAGGGCAACGACGGGTTGGGCCTGATGCTGCTCGGGGTTACCGGCGACCAGGTTCTTCCACGCGATGTCTATGAAAAAATAAAAAAGGAAACGCTGTCACAAGTGCGCGGAACGGTGCAGGCCGACATCCTCAAAGAAGACCAGGCCCAGAACACCTGCATCTTCTCTACCGAGTTCGCGCTGCGGCTCATGGGCGATGTGCAGGATTATTTTATCCGCAACCAGGTGCGAAACTTCTACTCGGTGTCTATTTCCGGATACCACATCGCTGAAGCCGGCGCCAACCCTATTACCCAACTCGCTTTCACCCTGGCGAACGGTTTCACTTACGTCGAGTACTACCTCAGCCGGGGTATGGACATCAACGCCTTTGCTCCGAACCTTTCCTTCTTCTTCAGCAACGGCATCGATCCCGAATATGCGGTCATCGGACGCGTTGCCAGAAGGTTGTGGGCGAAAGCGATGAAGTACAAGTACGGCGCCAATGCGCGGAGCCAGATGTTGAAGTACCACATCCAGACCTCGGGGAGGTCATTGCACGCGCAGGAGATCGACTTTAACGATATTCGCACCACGCTTCAGGCGCTCTACGCCATCTTCGACAACTGCAACTCCCTACACACCAACGCCTATGACGAAGCCATCACCACGCCGACCGAGGAATCGGTGCGGAGGGCCATGGCCATACAGCTGATCATCAACAAGGAACTGGGCCTGGCCAAAAACGAAAACCCCTTGCAAGGTTCATTCATCATTGAGGAACTCACGGACCTGGTGGAAGAAGCGGTCCTTATGGAATTCGACCGTATTACGGAACGGGGCGGCGTTCTTGGGGCGATGGAAACGATGTACCAGCGCGGTAAGATTCAGGAGGAAAGTCTCTACTACGAGATGTTGAAGCACACGGGCGAATTTCCGATCATTGGGGTGAACACCTTCCTCAGTTCAAAGGGCTCGCCCACCATCATTCCACAGGAAGTGATCCGCGCGACGACAGAGGAAAAAGAGTATCAGATCAGGATGCTTCGACAACTTCATTCCTTCCAGAAGGAAAGGTCCGATGCCATGCTTGAAAACTTGCAGCAGGCCGCGATTCAAAACCACAACCTCTTTGACACCCTGATGGACGCCACCAAGGTCTGTTCCCTGGGGCAGATCACAAGGGCACTCTTTGAAGTGGGCGGGCAGTATCGGAGGAATATGTAAACAAAAAGGCCGGACCCGACTCCGGCTTTTTTCTGTTATTGGTTCTTGCCAAAACGCTTCCTTTCGTTCTCGTTCAGGTAGATCTTTCGCAGTCGTATCGACTTCGGCGTTACCTCGACATATTCGTCGGATTGAATATACTCCAGCGCTTCTTCAAGGGAAAATCTGATCGGTGGCGCAATGCGCATTTTTTCGTCCGCCCCTGAAGCGCGCATGTTCGTAAGTTTCTTCGTTTTGGTGACATTCACCACGAGGTCGCCGCCGCGGCTGTGCTCGCCGATTACCTGTCCTTCATAAACGGGTTGTCCCGGTTCGATGAAGAATTTGCCGCGGTCCTGCAGGTTGTGAAGGCTGTAAGGTATGGCCTCACCCTGTTCCATGGCGATGAGCGAGCCATTGATCCTGCCGGGAATTTCTCCCTTGTAGGGTTGATACTCCTTGAACCGGTGCGTGACAATTGCCTCGCCGGCGGTGACGTTCAGGAGGTAGTTGCGGAGTCCGATAATTCCCCGCGAGGGAATCATGAACTTGAGGACCATGCGATCGCCTTTGGGTTCCATGTTGGACATCTCGCCCTTGCGTTGCGACACCGTTTCGATCGCTTTCCCCGCATCGGCTTCGGGAAGGTCGATGGTGAGCTCTTCCATGGGTTCCGACTTCACGCCATCGATCTCCTTGAAGATCACCTGAGGTTGTCCGATCTGGAGTTCGTAGCCCTCACGGCGCATGGTCTCGATCAGCACCGACAGGTGAAGCACGCCGCGGCCGTACACCATGAACGAATCAGCCGATCCGGTATCACCCACCCGCAAAGCGAGATTTTTCTCCAACTCTTTGTCCAGCCGCTCCTTGATGTGGCGGGACGTGACGTACTTGCCCTCCTTGCCGTAGAACGGGGAGTTGTTGATCGTGAAGAGCATGCTCATGGTAGGCTCATCGATCGCGATCGACTTCATCGGCTCGGGATTCTCCACGTCAGCCACCGTATCGCCGATCTCGAAACCCTCCAGGCCGACAAGCGCGCAGATCTCTCCGGCCTTGACGTCATCGACCTTTTGCTTCTCAAATCCTTCGAAGATGTATACATCCTTCAACCTCGACTTCACGACGGCATGCGATCCCCGCTTCACGAGCGCCACAGGCTGGCCCGGGCGGATCATACCGCGATGCACGCGTCCGATGGCAACCCTTCCGATATACGATGAGTATTCGAGGGACGTGATCAGCATCTGTGTGGTCCCCTCGCCAATTTCCGGCGCGGGAATATGCTTAATAATGCCATCGAGCAGTGGTGTAATGTCGTCGGACGGGTTGCGCCAGTCCGTGCTCATCCACCCTTGCTTGGCCGATCCGTAGTAGGTGGGAAAGTCAAGTTGTTCCTCCGTGGCGTCCAACTGGAACATGAGGTCGAAAACCTGCTCGTGCACCTCGTCGGGCGTACAGTTCTTTTTGTCCACCTTGTTGATGACGACAATCGGCTTCAATCCCATTTGAAGCGCCTTCTGCAATACGAAACGCGTCTGTGGCATCGGGCCTTCGAAGGCGTCGACCAGCAGCAGACAGCCGTCGGCCATGTTAAGCACCCGTTCAACCTCGCCCCCGAAGTCGCTGTGACCCGGGGTGTCGATAACGTTGATCTTATAGTCTTTATAACGGACGGCAACATTTTTGGCCAGGATGGTGATGCCGCGTTCGCGTTCGAGGTCGTTGCTGTCCATGATCAGTTCGCCAGGGTCCTCATGATCCTTAAATAGCTTTCCGGCCATAAGGAGTTTGTCTACCAATGTGGTCTTACCATGGTCGACGTGAGCGATGATGGCGATGTTTCTGATCTTGTTTACGTCCATAGATGTGAGGATACCTCATGAAAAATTAGGGGGCAAAGATAGGTCAAAATCATGGAATTGCGTTATGCCGGTTCCAAAATAGCCGCGCACATCACACCTGTGCGGGCCGGTCAAAAGAACGTTCCGCGGTTCCGTGGTTTCATTGATTCTTCCTTTGGAAACGTGTGCGCGGGACGAAATAACACCCCCGAAATCAAAACGAGAGCCGCAGAAAGGTGCCCATGGGCAGATGGCGTTCGTTTCCCGCCTTGAGGAAGAGCTCACCATATTCTGCGGCCGCGGGCTCAAAATAGCTGCGGGCGACGTTAAGGCCGGCGACCGCCGATAACCCAACGGCATACATGCTCATGACGAAGAAGGCGTTCTCGCGCTCCAGCAGGTCGCTGCTCATACGAACCAGTTCGTCGAGTTGTTCCTGCAGGGTCCATTTCTCTCCTGCGGGCCCACGGCCGTACGGCGGCGGGTCCATAATAATGCCGTTATACCGGTTGCCGCGCTTCACTTCGCGCCGGACAAACTTGAACGCGTCCTCGTACACCCACCGGATACCCTCCAGGTTGTTGAGTTGCATGTTCTGGTTCGCCCAGTTCAATCCTGGCCGGGAGGCGTCGCAGTGAACGACTTCCGCGCCGGCGGCACGCGACACCACTGACGCGGCCCCGGTGTACGCGAAAAGGTTGAGCACGCGGGGTTGTTGAACGTTCCATTTGCGGATGGTGTCATAGATAAAATTCCAGTTGCTGCCCTGCTCCGGAAAAATGCCCACATGGCCAAACCCCGTGAGCGCGAGGCGCAGCGTGAGTCGGAGCGCGTCGTGCTGGTAAGTGACTTGCCAGCTCTCGGGCATGTCGGGATGCTTCGACCATCCCCCTTTGACCTCGTCACTGAAACGGTACTTGTCCTTTTGCTCCCGTACAAACCGCGCGTGCGCCATCTTCTTCCATTGCGCCTCGTCCATAGCCGGGCGCCAGATCGCCTGGGGTTCAGGACGGATCAGAAAATACTTTCCGAACCGTTCAAGTTTTTCAAAGCCGCCGGAGTCGATCAATTCGTAATCCTTCCACGACGCCGGATGAAGCATTTTCAGATTCAAGACAGGAGTGTTAAGGCGCCAAAGTTAACATGTTCGCGGGAATGTCTCAGCGCGTCCTTCTCTGCGATTTTGAAACTTGGGCCGTTTAGCGCTAAACTTGTACATGCACTTCACCATCACGAGCACGCAAAACCCGAAGATCCGCAATGTGATTGCACTGGAAAAACCGCGTGAGCGACGGAAGCAATGCCTCTTCGTGATCGAAGGTGTCAAAGAGATCGGTATGGCCCTGCGGGCGGGTTACAGGATCGGCAATCTCTTCTTTTGTGAAGACCTCATCACACGACAGGAACTGGAAGCGCTTGGCGCTTCGGACAAACTCCTGATTCCCGTTTCCAGGGAAGTGTTCGACAAGCTTGCGGTACGGGAAAACTCGGGCGGCGTGGTGGCAGTCGCGGAGCAAAAGACACATCGCCTTGCCGACATCACGCTCGGCGCAAATCCATTGGTGTTGGTACTTGAATCGGTGGAAAAGCCGGGTAACCTCGGGGCCATCCTTCGCACAGCCGATGCCGCCGGTATTGACGCCGTGGTCATTTGCGATCCGCAAACGGACCTCTACAATCCGAACGTGATCCGCTCGAGCATTGGCTGCATTTTTACGGTGCCGGTGGCGGCTTCATCATCGCCCGAGACCCTTGAATGGCTTCGCACGAAAAAGATCGGCATCTACGCCACCTACCTCAAAGCGTCGCAACCGTATCACCAGATCGATTTTAAACAACCCGCTGCGATCGTGATGGGCACCGAATCCAGTGGGCTGTCCGACACATGGGTCGACGCCTCCACGTCGAACATCATTATTCCGATGCAAGGAAGCATTGACTCAATGAATGTATCCACGGCCGCGGCCGTTGTCGTGTTCGAAGCAAAACGCCAGCGTGGATTTTCCTGAAATTGCAGCAGTGCGCGTCAATTCTTTGGGCAATTTTTGCTTACTTGGGGCAATTATACCCTGACATTTTCGATGGAGACGGGACCACTGTCTGATCCGCAAGCCTACAACGACAAATTCCTCAATGCATTGGCCGATGCGTTCCGGCTGCAGGAGCATATCCTGAACGCTACCGATATCGCCATTTACTCTGTTTCTCCGGATGGCATCATTACAAGTTTCAACCGTTCCGCCGAGGACCTGCTCGGTTACAGCGCAACGGACCTCATTGGCAAAAAAACCTGTCTCGCGTTCCACGATGCCGAAGAACTGACACAGCGCGCCCAGGCTACCACAGCGCCAACCTTTGATTTTTTTGCCCGGAAAGCTTCCGACAACGGTGGAAAGTACCGCGACGAGTGGAAACTCATCACAAAAGAAGGAAAACGGTTCCACGCACAGCTTTCGCTCTCCACGCTCAACGACGACCAGGGAAAGGTCGTCGGTTACATCGGCATTCCGCTTGACATCAGCGCCGCAAAAAAAACCGCCGAAGAAGCGCGGGCAACGGAACAGAAATTCCGGCTCCTGGCAGAAAACCTTCCCGGCGCCATTTATCTGTGCGAAAAAGAATACCCTTACCGCATGATCTTCGTCAACGATTATGTCGAGAAGATCACCGGCTACACGGCATCCGAGTTCCTGAGCGGTGCGCTACACGTAGGCCAACTGTATCATCCCGACGATGCCGAGTATATCAACAATGAAGTGCAACGCTGCCTGGACCTGAACACACGGTTTCAATTGCAATACCGGCTTCGTCACAAATCCGGCGGCTACCGCTGGATCGAAGAAGTGGGCGTTGGTGTTCACGAAGGGAAGAACGTCGTGATGCTCGAGGGCTTTCTCACCGACATCACCGCCCAAAGAGAGGCGGAAGAGACCCTAAGAAAAATGGTCAATGAAAACCTCGTCGTCTTCAACAATGCGGTAAGCCTCAATATCATCGCCGGATTCGACGGCGTGTTTAAACGCGTATCGACTTCGTGGAGTACCTTTACAGGTTGGTCGGAAGAGGAACTCACCTCAACGCCCTATATCAAATTCGTCCATTCCCATGACAAAGCAGCAACCCTTGAGGCGATGCAATCGATCAAAGAGGGCAACAAGGTCTTCACCTTTGAAAACCGTTTCAGGTGCAAAGATGGATCCTACCGGTGGCTGCTGTGGGGATGTGAGCCCGACCTGAAAAGGCAAATCATCTATGGATCGGCCATCGATATCACCGAAAGGAAAAAGTCAGAGGAACGGCTCCTCAATTCCAAGAAAGATATTGAATCGATCGCCGTCAAACTTCAGGAACAAAACCGGCAGCTCGACGAATTCGCGCACATCATCTCCCATAACCTGCGTTCCCCCGTTGGCAACATCCAGGCCCTGATCAACCTCCTGGACCAGAACAGCACCATGGAAGATTACCGGGTGATTTTTGACAAGCTGAAGAATGTTTCGAAGAACCTCGGTGAGACCATGAATGATCTTATGGACACCCTTAAGGCGAAAACGCATTCCGATGCGGACCGTGTGGAGATCCGCTTCAAGGAAATGCTCGACAAGGTGGTCCAGTCGCTGGAAGGCGAACTGATCGTAGCCGAAGCTTCGGTGACGTTCGACTTCAACAAAGCGACAACAATCCACTACTCGAAAACGTATCTGGAAAGCATTTTTCAGAACCTGCTCACCAATGCCATCAAATACCGGGCACCGCAACGGAAGCTGGTCGTACATTTTCATTCTGAGTTGCTCGACGACGGCGTGGAACTCCGCGTGGCGGATAACGGGCAGGGCATTGATCTTCAAAAATTCGGCGACGAACTTTTTGGCCTGCACCGCACTTTTCACGGCCACGATCAGGCGCGCGGCGTCGGCCTTTTTCTCACCAAGACGCAAATCGAATCGCTCGGTGGTTCCATCACCGCCGAGAGCGAAGTGGGCACAGGTACCACCTTTATTATCCGCTTTGGCAACTAGCCACAAGTCGCTATATTTAATGACCGGTGTCGGGTAAAGTCGGACGTTCCACGGGAACGGAAACTTGATTCGGATTCGTTCGGCAATGCGAACACTGCAGTCGTCGACCCCGGTGTCGATGAACCCGGCGCTGAACATCCCGCTATCGACGCGATAAAACCTACCATAAAGTCATAAACCAGAAAAAGAACGATCTCATGAAAACTCACCTCATCCTATGCGTCATCGGCGTCGTGTCGCTTTCCGGATACGCGCAAACGAAACTGCTCCGGCAGCCAGACATCAGCAAAGACCAAATCGTTTTCGCTTACGCCAACGACCTGTGGCTCGTGTCCGACAAAGGCGGCGAAGCGCGGCGGTTGACCAGTTTCCAGGGGTCCGAGTCAAGCCCGAATTTTTCACCCGACGGCCAGCACATCGCGTTCACCGGACAGTACGACGGCAACACCGACGTGTATGTCATCCCTGTTTCGGGTGGTGAACCCCGGCGGCTGACCTGGCACCCGGGAGCCGACGTTGTAAGGGGATGGACACCCGATGGGAAGATCGTCTTCTCTTCTTCCCGCGAAAGCGTACCGAGGGGAAACACGAAGCTGTGGACCATCGGCTTGAACGACGGAGTACCTGTATCGTTGCCGATGACCAGGGCCTATCGCGGCGAACATTCCGCCGACGGGCAATACTTTGCCTATGAGTTTGTCTCTCCCTGGGACGAAGAATGGCGAAACTACCGCGGCGGACAAAACCGTCCCATCTGGATACTCAACATGACCGACTACGCGTTGAAAACGATCCCATGGGACAACAGCCACGACATGCAACCGGTTTGGGTGGGGAGGAAGGTGATCTTCATGTCAGACCGGGACCTGACCATGAACATCTACAGTTACGACACGGACACGGACCAGTTGGAGCAACTTACCTTTTACAAGGAATACGACATAAAAAGTCTTGCTTCCGACGGCGAGCGCCTTGTGTTCGAGTATGGCGGCGGCCTGCACGTGTTGAACATGAACACGAAAAAACCGGAGACGTTGACCATATCGGTGAAAGGCGACTTCCCCTGGGCCAGGCCACACTGGATCAAGGGCGCCGGCTGGTTACAGGATGCGAGCCTTTCCCCGAGCGGGGTGCGCGCGCTGTTCGAAGCGCGGGGCGAGATCATCACCATACCGAAGGAAAAAGGCAGCGCCCGCAACCTCACCAATACACCGGGAGAACGCGACCATGACCCTGCCTGGGCACCCGATGGTAAAAAAATCGCCTGGTTCTCCGACCGTGGCGGCGAATACCGGTTGATGATCGGAGACCAAAGCGGACTGGAAAAGCCCCGCGAAATCGCACTGCCATCGCCGACGTTCTTCTATGCGCCGGTTTGGTCGCCAGACAGCAAATACATCGCGTTCACCGATCACCTTCAACAGCTGTGGATGACCGACATCACTTCGGGAGCCACCGTGCTGGTGGACAGGGAAACGTACCTGCACCCGGAACGCACCATCCATCCCGTGTGGTCGCCTGACAGCAAATGGCTCACCTACAGCAAACGCCAGGCAAACCAGTATCACGCCATCATGGCCTATTCGATCAGCGGGAAAAAAAGTTATATGCTCACCGACGCATTGTCGGACGCGGTGTCGCCCGCCTGGGACAAGAGTGGCAAGTACATTTACTTCCTGGCAAGTACCAACTACGGGCCGGCGTCGGGATGGCTCGATCTCAGTTCGCTCGAGCGGGAAGTACGGCGCTCCGTGTACATGATCGTTCTTAGCCGCGACGAACCATCGCCCCTGCTGCCGGAGAGCGACGACGAAGTGATCGCTCCTGAAGGTCCCGAAGCAAAGGCGAAGGAAGCAAAGAAGAAAAAGAACGACGCCAAAGAGGATGAGAAAGTTCCGGTCAGCGACGTCATCATTCATTTCGACGGGATCAGCCAGCGAATACTTTCCCTGTCCTTTCCTTCAAGACCGTACACATCGCTTCGCACCGGCGTCGAAGGCGAACTTTTCGTATCGGAGTATATCTCCAATGCCGACGGCGAACTCCTTCACAAGTACAAGATGGAAGAACGCAAGGCGGACGTGTTCCAGGACGGCATCTCCTATTACCGGGTTTCCCACGATGGCAAGTCCATGGTCTATCGCAAAAAGGGCAAGTGGGCGATCGCATCCACGGAGATCAAGCCGGGGGCCGAAGACGGCACGTTGAACACCGCACGGGTGGAAATCAGGGTGGATCCCGAACAGGAATGGCGGCAGATGTTCAGAGAGGCCTGGCGCTATCAGCGCGACTTCCTCTATGTACCCAACGTGCACGGCGCCGACTGGAAAAAAGTGTATGACATGTACGCGCCGCTTGTCGACCATGTAAAACACAGGAGCGACCTCACGCACCTGCTCGATGTGCTGGGCGGCGAAGTGTCCATTGGCCATTCTTTTGTTCGCGGCGGCGACAATCCCTCGATCAACCCCGTGAAGGTCGGCTTACTGGGCGCCGACTTTGAGGTGGCCAACAGCAGGTACCGGATCCGGAAAATCTATACCGGTGAAAACTGGAATCCGGAACTGCGCGCACCGTTGAGCGCTCCGGGCCTCGACATCCATGAGGGAGACTACATTATCGCCGTAGACGGAATCGAACTTACCGCCGGTGGCAATGTTTACAGCGCATTGGAGAACAAGGTTGACAAACAAGTCGTGCTGCGGGTGAGCAAATCACCGGACGGATCGAACGCAAGGGACTTCGTAGTCGTGCCCATTGAAAACGAAGCCCAACTCCGCACCTTCGCCTGGATGGAAGAGAACCGACGGAAGGTCGATGAACTCAGCGGCGGAAGGTTGGGCTATGTCTGGCTGCCGAACACGGGAGAAGCCGGCTATGAGAACTTTAATCGCTACTACTTCGCGCAGCAGGACAAGGAGGGAATGATCATCGACGAACGCTTCAACGGCGGAGGTTTCGCCGCCGACTACATCGTGGACATCCTCGGAAGAAAGCTCCAGGGTTATTTCAACAATGTGGCGGGTGACCGCACGCCATGGACAACCCCCATGACCGGCGTATGGGGTCCGAAAGTAATGCTCATCAACGAAATGGCGGGATCGGGTGGCGACCTGCTCCCCTACATGTTCAGCCAGATGGAGATCGGTCCGCTCGTGGGCACGCGCACCTGGGGCGGCCTCGTCGGCATATGGGACACGCCCCCGTTGGTAGACAGGGGGACGATCACGGCACCACGGGGAGGGTTTTTCAACCTGGATGGCGAATGGGATGTCGAGAACGAAGGCGTTGCCCCCGACATTGAAGTGGAGATGACGCCAAAAGAGACGATCGCCGGCAGGGATCCTCAACTGGAAAAGGCTGTGGAAGTCGCGCTGGGAATGCTGGAGGAGAATCCCGTAAAACTCGCACCTGAGCCCGCGCCACCGGTGCGCGCCCTCAGGCCGAACCGGTGAGGGTACAAAAAAAGGTTCAGCGCCTTCCAAAACCTGAACTTAAAGAAGGACGCTGAACCCAGGAATGATATCCTGCGGGACGTTAGGCAAGGACTATACCATTCGGAAAAATCGTCGCTATCGGGTGCGCCGGGAGCTACTCACCCAATCTGCTTTGTCCGGTTGCAGCACGCCCGCGTCCGTCCGCGGGCGGTGCGCCAAGGTTCTATGCCGTGCCCGGCGTCCCGTCGCGTCTCCTCAGCAGGGCCGCGCTCACCACCGTGACCAGCAGCCCGACGGGAATGATCTCCATGGCGCTCATGCCGAACCGGATGATGGGATTCTTATACCATTCGCCGTACATCGCCATTTGACTTTCCATTTCGCTGATCTCTTCCGCGGACGCGCCCTCCTGCTCCATCTTCTCCAGGTAATGCGCCGTGTAGTTTGCCATGAAGTCTTTGTTTACTGTCTGGTAGCTGATCTCCCACCCGGCGGCATACATCGCGGCCGCAATCAGGGAAATGAGGATGCCGACCTTTACGCCCCGGCCGAACGTGATCGTGCCTTGCTGGTGGTTGTCGCGATAGGATCTTACACCAAAGAACACCAGGGAGAGGGCGACCACCATGGTGGTGTACCCGACGATCTCGCCGTTGTCAAAATTCAGCGCACCGCTTTCCCAGAAGGGAATGGTGATCAGAAACATGCCGCCGGCGATCGCGCCGGAAATGAGCCCGTAAGTCAAAACAATCTTTCTCATAGTCGTGGTTAATTTTCGGCGAAGGACTGTGGATTCGGCCCGGGATCCATCACCTGAAAGTATGAATTCGCCGAAAGGTCGTGTTTTCACCCGAAAGTGTCATGGAATGAGGCGCAGGCGTTTCGCTTTTTGAATCGCCTGGGTACGACGCCGCACATCGAGCTTCAGGAAGACGTTGGAAATGTGGGTCTTCACCGTATTCAAGGAAAGGAACAGCCGGTCGGCAATTTCCTGGTTCGACAGCCCGCCGGCCATCAGCGCAAGGACCTCGTGCTCGCGTTTGCTCAGGCCCGTCTTGCGAAATTCTTCTTCGTTGAAGGTGGACCCCTCATTCGTCACGGCAACCGCTTTACGTTTTGTGATCCGGAGCCCCGCCCACACGCCCAGGGTTGTAAACAAAACCGCCACCGCGCCGATATAGAACTCAAGGGTCAGGTCTTTCGCCAGGAAACGGTATTCGACCAGCTTCAAAATGAAAACCAGCAACGCCAGGGAACCGCCGTAAAGGATGACTGTACGGATCATTACGCCGGTAAATTACAAATTTCGCGTGCACCGACGGCTCTCCCCCGGGGAAGTCCGCCGCTATCCCGCCGCCCACGTTTCGCGGTCGAGGCTGCGGTACTGTATCGCCTCGGCGAGGTGTTCCGTCCGGATTTCATCCGTCCCATCGAGGTCGGCGATCGTGCGCGACACCTTGAGGATGCGGTCATACGCCCGCGCGGAAAGTCCGAGCCGCTCCATGGCGGTTTTCAAGAGCGTTTTTCCCGCATCGTTCATGGCGCATATTTCCTTGACCATATTCGACGGCATCATCGCATTGCAGTAGACGCCGTCCATGGTCTGGAAGCGCTGGGTCTGAACCTCCCGTGCGCGCACCACGCGTTCGCGGATGTGGTCGCTGGTTTCCACTTTCCGGTTCGCGGTCATCTCGTCAAAACTCACGGGCACCACCTCGACGTGGAGGTCGATGCGGTCGAGCAGCGGCCCGCTTACCTTGCTGAGGTAACGTTGCACCACGCCCGGGGCGCACGCGCATTCCCGTTCAGGGTGGTTGTAGTACCCGCAAGGGCATGGGTTCATACTGGCCACCAGCATGAAATTACACGGATAGTCCATGGACACACGCGCGCGAGAGATCGTGACCTTGCGTTCCTCCATAGGCTGCCGCATGACCTCGAGTACGGTGCGCTTGAATTCGGGCAACTCATCGAGGAAGAGCACGCCGTTGTGGGCGAGGGATATCTCGCCGGGCTGCGGATTTCCGCCGCCGCCCACGAGGGCAACGTCCGAGATGGTGTGGTGCGGCGACCGGTACGGACGCGTCGTGAGCAAGCCCACCTCCTTCGAAAGTTTTCCCGCCACGGAATGGATCTTTGTCGTCTCGAGTGCTTCATCCAGGCTCAGCGGCGGGAGGATGGTGGGCAGGCGTTTGGCGAGCATCGTCTTGCCGGCGCCGGGTGGACCGATCATGATCACGTTGTGACCGCCGGCTGCGGCAATCTCCAGCGCGCGCTTGATGTTCTCCTGACCCTGGACATCGCGGAAGTCGCTGTCGTAGTAATTCAGCCGGGTGGCGAATATCTCCTGCGTGTTGACGTGGAGGGGCTCGATGGTTTTCTTTGCGAGGAGGAAATCGGCGGCATCCTGCAAGGTGGCCACGGGAATCACGCGCAGCCCGTCGACGACGGCGGCCTCGCGGGCATTTTGCTCCGGCAGGATAAAACCCGCGAATCCCTGCTTCTGCGTTTCGATGGCGATGGGCAACGCACCGCGGATAGGTCGCAAGGTGCCATCCAGCGCCAGTTCGCCCATGATCACATATTGTTCGAGTTCAGTCGCGTAGATCTGGCCCGATGCCTGGAGTACACACAGCGCGATGGGAAGGTCGTAGCAGGAGCCTTCCTTGCGGATGTCGGCCGGCGCCAGGTTGACGACGGTCTTCTCCCGCGGCATGCGGAAGCTGAAACTTTTCAACGCCGACTCGACGCGGTGCTGGCTTTCCTTCACGGCGCTGTCGGGCAAACCGCTGATGAGGTACTTAAGTCCCTGGCCAACGTGGACTTCAACCATGATGGTGCGCGCGGTGACACCGTGCACGGAGCTGCCGAATGTTTTTGCCAGCATACAAGAGAGGGTTGCTGTTCGGGGGGAAGATAGGAAAAAGATACCGGTAACGGTGACCGAGGGGATACCGGAAAACCTGATGAAGTTGCGAATTTGGTGGGGAGGAATGGTGATGGCGTTGTGGGTGCTGTGAGGTGGACGATGCGGTGAGATCTTTTTTTACCGCGAAGGATGTTTACGGAAGGCGCGACTGAAAGGATGTGGAACGGATCGACAGATGCGCTGTTGGATGTAGCGTAGAACGCGGAGCGCGCAAAGGCTCGCGGCGCTCGCTGCCCCCGCTTGAAAGCCCTGGCGTAAACGGGCTGGCCCCCAATCCCGTCGCGTAGCGACGACGT